>JAACDF010000159.1 GCA_009937065.1 Gammaproteobacteria bacterium
GAGCTTGAAGAAGATTATCTCGATAAGGCATGGGGATTAGAGCCCGAGTCCAGATTGTCGTGTCAGGCCATTGTCGGTGATGAGCCTCTGGTGGTCGAAATTCCGAAATACACGATCAATCACGCCTCCGAGAAGCATTAAAAAGCACACTTTTGTTGCCATGACAGGCTGAGTCAAAGGCCTTATACTCCGCGCGCGCTAACAGGTAGGCCCTCTATCAACCCGGTTGGCGACACTTATTTATCATCAGGAGACATTCATGTCGGTTGAACAAACTCTTTCGATCATTAAGCCAGATGCCGTTGCTAAAAACGTCACTGGTCAAATCAACTCGCGCTTTGAAGCTGCGGGGCTACAGATTGTTGCTCAAAAGATGCTTCGATTGTCTGATGAGGTCGCAGGTGGGTTTTATGCCGAGCACAAGGAACGACCTTTTTACCCAGATCTCGTGGCATTTATGACTTCAGGACCGGTAGTTGTTCAGGTCCTCGAGGGAGAGGGCGCAATCCTGAAAAACCGCGAGCTGATGGGGGCGACTAACCCGGCAGACGCCGATGCAGGAACGATTCGTGCAGACTTTGCTAAATCAATCGACGCTAACGCAGTCCACGGATCAGACTCACCCGCATCAGCGGCAAGAGAAATAGCGTACTTCTTCGCTGCCAGTGATCTTTGCAGTCGATAAGTAGCCAAGACTGATTCGTATGCCGGACGCGCTCATTGCAACAACCGCTCCGGCCAGCAAGGTCAATCTGCTGGGCATGACACGTGCCCAGCTCGAATCTTTTTTTACCGATATTGGCGAGAAGAAATTTCGCGCCCAGCAGGTGATGAAATGGATTCATCATCAGGGCGTGCGCGATTTTCAAGATATGACTAATCTTGGAAAGGCGCTCCGCGATCGACTTTCTCAGTCAGCGGAAATCACCCCACCAATCATCGACAGCCAGCAGGATTCAACGGATGGGACTCGAAAATGGGCCGTTAAGGTCGCTGGTGGTTCGCTTGTGGAGGCTGTCCTCATCCCGGAGGGGGATCGAGCCACCTTGTGTGTATCTTCTCAGGTGGGTTGTAGCCTAGATTGCAAGTTCTGCTCTACCGGTAAACAGGGGTTTCAGCGCGATTTAACAGCCGCTGAAATCATTGGTCAGGTTTGGTTGGCCATCGATTCTTATAACGGCTGGCAATCAGGGAAGGGTCGTGTGGTCACCAATGTTGTGATGATGGGTATGGGTGAGCCGCTGCTGAATTTCGATAACGTGGTGTCCTCCATGGAACTCATGTGTGACGATCTGGCTTATGGACTATCCAAGCGTAAAGTAACTCTCTCTACGTCAGGCGTAGTGCCGGCTCTAGACCGGCTTGCAGACCTTTCGGATGTCAGCTTGGCGATATCGCTGCACGCACCAAATGATGCAATCCGCGATCAGATCGTTCCGATCAACAAGCGCTACCCCATCGCAAAGTTACTATCGTCGGCACGCGCCTACATTGACGCGCAGACCGATAAAAAGCGGGTCGTAACGATCGAGTACACCTTATTGGCGGGCGTAAACGACCAAGTGGAGCACGCGCAAGAATTAGCGCAGCTACTGGATGGTTACCCCTGTAAAATTAATCTCATTCCTTTCAACGACTTCCCCAACTCCGGTTTTAAACGACCCAGCGGGAATGCAGTTTCGCGATTTTGGAAGGTCTTGATGGAAGCGGGATTCATCGTCACAGTACGGACAACACGGGGTGACGATATTGACGCAGCTTGTGGGCAGTTGGTGGGTGAGGTGAACGACCGAACCAAACGTTCGGCCCGATATCGTGCACAATACGAAGACATAGACACTGCTGAGGGGTAGACAACCCTGTGAAACATCTTTGCTCATTACTGATAATCGCGCTACTTGCTGGCTGTGTTGTCGAAACGAGTGGGCCTGAGCCTGCGGCGATCGATCCAGAGCGGGCCCTAGAACAGCGCGTTAGTCTTGCCCGACAGTACATAGGCACCGGCGATTGGGAGAATGCCAAGCGCAACCTAGAGCTCGCGGCGGCGATTGATGCCGATAATGCGAATGTGCTTGAGGCCTTTGCGCTCGTTTACCAAAGCACCGGCGAATTTGAACTTGCTGAATACAATTTCAAAGAAGCATTGGATGCTGGGGCCGGATCCCGTGCGCTCAACAATTATGCTGCTTTCTTGTACGCTCGAGGTCGCTATCTTGAAGCGGCAGAGGCCTTTCGAGAGGTGACCACCGATACGCTTTACAGTGGACGCCCCAGAGCTTTTGTGAACCTTGGTTTGGCCGCGTTGCAGACTCAGCAGTTAGAAGAAGCAAAGTCGGCCTTTAGTCGAGCGCTTTCGATGGAGCCGCGAAACAGCACTGCGCTCCTCGAACTCACCCAAATCGAAGTCACTAAGGGTGATGTAGCGGCCGCGAGTGGGTATTATGATCGCTACAGAGTAGGTACACGCAGACAGACTGCGCGTGCACTGATTCTCGGTGTGGAGATTGCGCGCTTAAATGGCGATGCAAACATGGAGGCCAGTAATATGTTGGCGCTCCGAAATCTATACGCCGAGACGCCGATATATAAGGCGTGGACAGCTGCCCAGAAGGAGCAGCGTTAATACGATAAGAACAATGTAGGGGAACTCTCGATGAGTCAGGCTTCACCCATTAAACGCCGCAAGAGTCGTCAGATTATGGTTGGCACTGTGCCAGTGGGTGGCGACGCCCCGATCAGTGTTCAGAGTATGACTAATACCGAAACCTGCGATGTCAACGCGACCCTGGCACAAATCAATGCTATTGCTGAGGCGGGCGCTGATATCGTGAGGGTCTCAGTGCCTAGCATGGAGGCGGCTGAGGCCTTCAAGTCGATCCGACAACAGTCGCCGGTACCGCTGGTTGCCGATATCCATTTTGATCACAAAATTGCACTCCGGGTTGCCGAGTACGGAGTCGATTGTCTGCGCATCAACCCAGGTAACATAGGTAAAGAGCAAAAAGTTCGAGAGGTCATTGCCGCGTGTAAGGATAGGGGTATCCCCATTCGTATCGGTGTCAACGCGGGTTCGCTTGGAAAAGAATTGATGCGGAAGTATCCCGAGCCCACTTCAGAAGCACTTATCGAATCGGCCCTGAAGAACGTGGATATTCTCGATCGCCATAACTTTCCGGACTTTAAGGTTAGTGTGAAAGCATCCGAGGTATTTATGGCGGTGGCTGCCTATCGCGGTCTTGCTCAGCAGATTGAGCAGCCCCTGCACCTTGGCATCACGGAAGCGGGCGGTTTGCGTGGAGGCACCGTCAAGTCAGCGGTTGGTCTCGGCATGCTTCTCATGGAGGGTATTGGTGACACTCTGCGGGTTTCGCTTGCTGCAGACCCGGTTGAGGAGGTCAAGGTAGGCTTTGAGATCTTAAAAAGCCTGAAATTGCGCACTAACGGAATTAATTTTGTCGCCTGCCCAAGTTGTTCACGCCAAAACTTTGATGTTATCGGTACAATGAACGAACTGGAGCGGCGATTGGAGGATATCCGAACGCCGATGGATGTGGCTGTTATTGGATGCATCGTCAACGGACCGGGAGAAGCGAAGGAAGCTGACGTTGGTTTGACAGGCGCAACCCCCAGTAATTTGATTTACCTCGATGGCGAGCCCGATCACAAAGTCAGCAATACAGATTTTGTTGATCATTTGGAGTCGGTCATCCGTAAGCGAGCCGAGAACCTGGAAGCCCAGCGTGCTCGAGAAGAAGCTGAGATTATTTCCAGCAGTCACTAGGACAAATAGTCAATGAGTCAGTACCGCGCTATTCGGGGAATGGTTGATGTTCTACCCGACGAGACACCGCTGTGGCAGATGCTTGAGCAAACTGCCCGTGACGTGTTGGCTGCTCATGGGTATGCCGAGATTCGCACTCCGATCGTAGAAAATACGGAACTATTTGCCCGTTCAATTGGCGAAGTGACCGACATTGTCGAGAAGGAGATGTACTCATTTCCCGACAGAAATGATGACAGTCTATCGCTTAGACCGGAGGGGACTGCCAGTACCGTTCGTGCCGCGGTTCAGCATAACTTGATTCAGTCACCGCAACGCGTTTGGTATATGGGACCGATGTTCCGATATGAGCGACCTCAAAAGGGCCGTCAGCGTCAGTTTCATCAGTTGGGGGTTGAGACCTTTGGAGTCGCGGGACCCGAGCAAGATGCCGAGTTATTGCTGATGTGCCGGCAGTGGTGGACACGACTCGGTATCAACGACGAACTGACTCTGGAGCTGAACACCATTGGCAGTCCCGAGGCACGGGCCTCTTACAAGGCGGCGTTGACAGAGTACCTGCGCGAGCGCTTTGATGCGCTGGACGAGGACAGTCAGCGCCGATTAGATACCAATCCCCTGAGGATTCTGGATAGCAAATCAGCCAGCACGCAGGCGATATTAGATGATGCACCGTCAATGACGGACCACTTGGATGAGGAGTCCAAGGCGCATCATGAACGTCTTTGCCAGCTTTTGGATATGGCGGGTTTGTCCTACTCCATCAATACTCGTCTTGTGCGAGGCTTGGACTATTACAACAAGACGGTTTTTGAGTGGACAACCGAGAAGCTTGGCGCACAGGCGACGGTCTGTGGCGGTGGGCGCTACGACATGATGGTGAGCCAGTTTGGTGGCAGAGCGACACCAGCCTCAGGATT
Organism: Gammaproteobacteria bacterium; assembly: GCA_009937065.1. GTDB lineage: Bacteria > Pseudomonadota > Gammaproteobacteria > Pseudomonadales > Halieaceae > Luminiphilus. The sequence continues at coordinate 4,702 of JAACDF010000159.1, forward strand.
TGCTGCCGGTCTTGAGCGTCTGGTATTGCTCATGCAAACGCTCAACCTCGATGCAACATTCGATCCCGATCTGTACATCGTGAGTTCTGACGAAAATGCCTTTGGCCAAGCGATGCTCGAGGCAGATAGAATACGCGCTGAATTTCCCGGACTGGGTGTTGTCCAACACCTTGGAGGCGGCAGCTTCAAGAGTCAGTTCAAGCGAGCTGATAAAAGTGGAGCCGCGTGGGCAATGGTATTTGGCGAGGAGGAGATGGTCTCAGGCAAGGTGACCTTGAAACCTCTGCGAGCCAATGAACAGCAAATGACTCTCTCGAGAGAGGAGTTGGATACATTTTTGGGTCAGTTAGAACGGCTGACGAATGAGTATTGAGGAGTAGGTAGTGGCTGATCATCTTCAAGAAGAAGAGCAGTTAGAGGCAATTTCCCAATGGTGGCAAGAGAATCGCGTATCAGTGATTGCAGCAGTTGTGCTCACTCTCGGGGGCACCATTGGCTGGTCGCAGTATGAGGACTACATCAGTGAGAATGCGGTGGCTGCCGCAGACGCTTACGACAGTCTTTTGCAGGAGCGGGAGTCGGGAGAGGCGGCAGAGGAGCTAGCCCTAATCAGTGCTGGACTGCGAGAGTCGCATGCGGGTGAGACCTTTGCAGACTTTGCTTCGCTTCAGGTCGCAGCGGCCGCCGTCGAAGCAGGCAATCTGGTGCTGGCCCGTGCCGAACTCGAATCGGTCATGGCGAGTGTGGAATTAGACTCAACTTTGGGTCAGTTGGTCCAGCTGCGACTGGCTCGTGTCATGGCAGCGTCCGGTGACGAAGCGGGAGCAGTCGCCATTCTCGTACAGGGGAGTAGTTCTTTTCCTGCTAGTTACGCCCAGGCACTAGGCGATATCCATTTAGCGGCTGGGCGAGAGGCTGAGGCGTTGCTCGCCTATGAGTCAGCCCAGACCGAATCGTTGGCGCTAGGCGGTCAACTGGGTCTTGTGGATCTTAAAGTGAGCGGGCTTTCGCTCCGTGATGCGGACGATTCCGTTGAGGATTCACAATAATGAAGTTATGTAGGCTACTGACAACTAGCTTGTTGATGCTACTTATCAGCGGATGTAGCACGATTCAGGAATGGTTTGACTCCGAGGATGTAGACGTAACTGCGCCTGTCGAGCTCGAGCGAATCGATGCGAAGGTTGCTGTTAAAAAGCGGTGGTCAACGAAGATCGGTGATGGTCAGGGTGACGGATTCTACAAAATAACGCCCACGTTAATCGATGGGGTACTTTACGTCGCCTCTAGCGACGGCGAGGTTGCCGCTGTCAGTGCTGCCAACGGTGATCGACTGTGGCGTGTTGAATTGGAACGCCCCTTGTCTGGTGGCGTGTCGTACCATAATGGCAGTCTCTATCTCGGGGGAGCTGACGGTTCCGTACTGCAGCTTTCCGCAGATAACGGTACGGTTGAGTGGGAAGCAGCGGTGTCAGGTGAGGTTCTTGCAGCCCCAGCAGTTTCTGACGATTGGATCATTGTGCAGACCTATGACGGTAAGTTGCTGGGTTTCCCTCCCGGCGCTGACCAGCCCTCTTGGACGTTTACCAGTGATGTACCAGTCCTTACATTGCGGGGCACCTCAACTCCCATCCTAGTGGGTGGTAATGCTGTCGCCGGGTTTGGCGATGGCAAGGTTGTCGCTGTCGATGTCAATTCTGGCAATATTTCTTGGGAGGCGCGCATTGGTGTACCGCAAGGTAGTTCCGAGATAGATCGCATCGTCGATGTGGATGGCGCTATGACACAGCAAGGCATTGAGCTTTTTGTCGCTAGCTATCAGGGGCGCGTCGCAGCGCTGGATAGTCGCACCGGACGTAAACTGTGGCAGCAGAATGTGTCGTCCGTGACCGGCACGCACGTGGGCTTCGGAAACGTATATGTGGCGGACGTTGATGGGACGTTAAGCGCCTTTCTGCGTACCGGACAAGGTGTCAGATGGCAAAATATTGAACTTGGTTATCGAGAATTATCGCGACCGACACCCGTTAGCAGCTATGTAGCGACGGTAGATTTTGAGGGCTATTTGCACCTTCTCTCTCAAGTCGATGGACAAATTGTTGGTCGAGCCAAGATTGGTGGCGATGCGGCGCGTGCCGACATGATTGCCGACAGTGGACGCCTTATTATTTACGCCGACAATGGCCAATTGCTCGCCTATGAGCTAGAGACCCTGGACTAACCCTCATGCTTCCCGTCATTGCGTTGGTAGGACGCCCCAATGTAGGGAAGTCTACGCTGTTCAATCAGCTCACAAAGACCCGCGATGCCCTCGTGGCTGACTACTCTGGTCTGACCCGTGATCGAAAGTATGGTGAAGGCCGCTGCGACGAGCAGCGTTTCATGGTGATTGATACCGGCGGCATCACCGGAGAGGAAGACGGAATTGACGCTGCGATGGCAGCACAGTCGTTGGCTGCCATCGACGAGGCCGATGTCGTTTTGTTGATGGTTGATGGCCGCGCGGGCTTGCAGGTGGGAGACCAGAGTCTGGTTAAATTACTTCGTGAGCGAAATAAACCGTTTGAGCTTGTGGTGAACAAAATTGACGGTGTTGGCGAGGACGTCGCTGCGAGCGACTTCCATAGCTTAGGGATTGCGCAGTTACATACTATTGCCGCGACCCATAACCGTGGTGTGCGGACGATGATCGCTGAGGTGATGGCCCCGTTTGGTGACACTGATGCCGAGTCGGATGAGGCAGGTTCCGGTATTCGAGTTGCCGTGGTTGGTCGGCCTAATGTGGGTAAGTCGACCCTAGTAAACCGTCTATTAGGTGAAGATCGTGTGGTTGTTTTCGATCAACCTGGCACAACACGCGACAGTGTCTTTATTGAGTACGAACGACACGGTCATGCCTACACTCTGATTGATACGGCAGGCGTGCGGCGGCGCAAAAACGTTAAAGAGACGGTTGAGAAATTTTCGATCGTTAAAACCCTCAAAGCTATAGATCAAGCAAACGTTGTGATTCTGCTGATGGACGCTCACGAGGGTGTGGTGGAGCAGGATCTGCACCTCCTCGGTCAATGCATTGAGGCGGGCCGAGGACTGGTGGTCGCTCTTAATAAATGGGACGGCATGGAGTCAGATGAACGTGAGCGTGTGAAAGTTGAACTTCAACGTCGCCTGCTCTTCGTGGATTATGCTGATATCCACTTCATCTCAGCGTTGCATGGGACGGGCGTCGGACACCTCTATGAGTCGATACACGGTGCCTACGAGTCTGCGACACGCAAACTAACGACACCACGATTGACGCAGTTATTGGAGGATATTGTCTCTAGTCATCCTCCCCCTGTTGTAAGTGGTCGACGTGTAAAGCTCCGCTATGCACACATGGGTGGCCATAATCCACCGCGTATTGTCATTCACGGTAACTCCACTGATAACCTACCGCAGAGCTATGTCAAATACCTTGAGAACGCGTTTCGGCGTCACCTTGAGTTATCCGGGACACCCATACGCATTGAGCTGCGAACCGGTGATAACCCCTATGCAGGGCGCCGGAACAAGTTGACCGAGCGCCAGGTTCAGCGCCGCCGCCGCATGGTGTCGCATATCAAGAAGTCCGAAAAGAAGCGAAAACACAAGAAAACCCAATAGCTTTTTAGCAGGTCAGTTTCTCGCCCAGTTATTCAAGTAGATTATGAGCGAGATACAAGTCATTTATTTCACAAATATAAGTGAGTGTCTCATAGTTCGCCCATCAACAATGACGCCGTAAAACGCGCGGGGATGGACCATGAGTAATTATCTAGAGCAGGTTGAAAAACTACAGGGTGTGGCAACAGCTGCAAATGGCGTCAATGCCGAGCATGCCGTCCGAATGCGCCTGCAGAATCAATTTAAAACCGGTTTGGACGTGGCGAAGTACACCGCGGACCTTATGCGTCGTGATATCGAAAACTACGAGGCAGATACCTCGCAGTACACGCAGTCACTGGGTTGCTGGCACGGGTTCATTGGTCAGCAGAAGATGATTGCTATCAAAAAGCATTTTGGTGATACCAACCGGCGCTACTTGTATCTATCAGGATGGATGATTGCGGCATTGCGTTCAGAGTTCGGTCCACTGCCTGACCAGTCGATGCATGAAAAAACATCAGTATCTTCACTGATCGAGGAGCTCTATACATTCTTGCGTCAGGCTGATGCGCGTGAGCTAGGAGGTCTTTTCCGTCAGCTCGATACAGCACGTGCTACCAGTAATGACGTCCAAGAGCGGGCGATCATCAATCAGATCGATAATTTCCAGACACATGTGGTCCCCATTATCGCCGACATCGATGCCGGGTTCGGTAACGAGGAAGCTACCTATCTCCTCGCAAAGAAAATGATAGAGGCGGGCGCCTGTGCCATACAGATTGAGAATCAGGTATCCGACGAGAAGCAGTGTGGCCACCAAGATGGGAAGGTCACGGTTCCACACGCTGATTTCCTCGCGAAGATCCGGGCAGTGCGCTACGCGTTCATTGAACTGGGTGTCGAGAACGGCATCATTGTTGCGCGCACAGACTCACTGGGCGCAGGCCTCACCAAGCAAATTGCGGTGACAAATGAACCCGGCGATCTGGGTGATCAGTACAACAGTTTCATTGACGGAGATGTGATTCAAACTGCCGATGATCTTGCGAATGGCGATGTCGTAGTTAAGGCCAATGGCCAGCTGTTGCGTCCTAAGCGCCTGGCATCGGGTTTGTTTCGATTTAAGCCCAATACAGGAGAAGATCGGGTTGTTCTGGATTGCATTACCTCCTTACAGAACGGCGCAGATCTTCTGTGGATTGAGACCGAGAAGCCCCACGTCGGCCAAATTGCGAGCATGGTTAACCGTATTCGTGAGGTGGTCCCTAATGCGAAGCTCGTTTATAACAACAGCCCCTCATTTAACTGGACATTGAGCTTCCGACAGCAAGTATTTGATTCATGGGCTGAGGAAGGTCAGGACGTGGCGGCGTATGTTCGGGATGACTTGATGTCAGCCGAGTACGATGAGACCGATTTAGCCATCGAGGCCGATCATCGAATTCAGTGTTTCCAGGCGGATGCGGCGCGCGAGGCAGGCATTTTCCACCATTTGATTACCCTACCTACTTACCACACTGCAGCACTATCAACGGATAATTTAGCCAAGGAGTACTTTGGTGAAGCTGGTATGCTCGGCTATGTCGCCGGTGTTCAGCGCAAAGAAATTCGTCAGGGCATTGCCTGTGTGAAACACCAGAATATGGCGGGGTCGGATATGGGTGATGACCACAAGGAGTACTTCTCTGGTGATGCAGCGTTGAAGGCAGGTGGTGCCGACAACACCATGAATCAGTTTGGATGATCACGCCCAGTAGTTTTCAAAGCCCAGTCAATTGACTGGGTTTTTTTTTGCGCGGTGACTTGCCAAAGTCGCGTGACCGACGCACAGTTCCATAATGAAATGGGAAAATATAGACGAGCAGGTGTGTTCAGTCGCGCGAGCACTCTCCATTGTGGGGGAGCGCTGGACCTTGCTGATCATTAGAGATGCTTTTAAGGGAACCCGTCGTTTTGAAGGTTTTCATAAAAACTTGGGTGTGACTCGCCATCGACTCACGGAGCGGCTGAATAACCTGGTGGAGTCTGGTGTCATGACCAAAGTACCCTACAGTCGAAATCCCGAGCGCTTCGAGTACCGGTTAACACGCAAGGGGCTGGGGCTCTATCCTGTTCTTGTCAGTTTGAGTCAATGGGGTGATCAGTGGTTAGCGGACGAGAAGGGACCGCCAATGACCTATTGGCACAGCCGCTGTGCGAAACACTGTGAGCCTCAGTTGGCCTGTAATGAGTGTGGTGAAGCCCTGAAGCCAGAGGAGGTTTCGGCAAAACTGGGAACCGAGCTTAGGAATTATGTGGCACACTTGAAAGATCACGGGTTACCCATACCCAGTGATGCTGAATTACCCAAGCGCGCGGGCGAATACCGAAAAACAAGGACGCGATAGGAGCTGAGCTTATGAACCAGCAAGTCAACAATCTGATCATGAATGCCGATGAGAATATGGGGCAGGTGGAGCGCAGTCCGCTAGATGAGCAATTGTTTCGTAAACAGCGTTTAGCCGCCGCCTTGCGCATTTTTGGGCGATTTGGGTTCGATGAAGGCGTTGCTGGACACATTACAGTGCGAGACCCACTCGACTCTGAAACATTTTGGGTTAACCCCATGGGACGCTCATTCAAAATGATGCGTGTATCCGACTTGATTCGCGTAGATCATGACGGGAATATTGTTGAGGGTAGCGGCATTTTGAACGGCGCCGCATTCACTATTCACAGCCAGATTCATGCTGCGCGCCCCGAAGTGACAGCTGCGGCGCACGCACACTCCATTTATGGCAAAGCATGGGCCTCACTTGGCCGTCTGCTGGATCCTCTGACTCAAGACGCTTGCTCGTTTTATGGCGATCACGCGTTGTTAGATGATTACACCGGAGTGGTTGTTGATATGGATGAGGGAGAGCGACTGGCTCAGACACTCGGAGATAAAAAGGCCATTATCCTGAAAAATCATGGACACCTCACCGTCGGCCAATCTGTTGAGGAGGCGACCTGGTGGTACGTGACTATGGAACGGTCCTTTCAGGCACAGCTGCTTGCAGAGGCTGCGGGCGAGCCGAAGCCCATTCCACACGAAATGGCTGTTCACACGCAAAAGCAGGTTGGAAGTACGTTGTCAGGCTGGTTCAGTGGTCAGCCGTTATTTGAAGTAATTATGAGTGAGCAGCCAGAGCTTCTAGACTAAAGAGCTTCCGCGTCTCCTGGTTACAGCGGATGGTTGAATTTGTCTCGATCGAATGATGCGATGAGTAGGGACAAATTACTCAACTGCACGACCAGTAAAGGGTAGTGCAGGTATTGGATTAGTACGAGAGAGTCATCGGTCTCAAGCCAGGTACGCGCCCACTGATAAAACCCGAGCGCAAACAGTGCGCCAGCCAGAGCGCCAAGCGTTTTACCAATATCCACCGGTTTAAAACTCTCCTTCGCGATGACCAGAGTTTCTAGCCTGACAAGATAGTTGCCGAATATGAGCGCTAGCTGGAAGCCAAGGTAGACGCCGGCAGCGAGCAAAAAGCTCTGCGGATAAAGTAAAACCGCGACGACACTGAGCAGCGCAATTACCTCAACGCTCACTGATATTCGGAAAAACCAACGCAGGTTCAAGAGTCGAGAGTAGGCAAGTGCAACCAATAGAGGTCCTACGCTGAATGCTAGCGGTCCAGCTGAAAATGCCTCAGGGGGTAAAGGCGCCATCAGAGCGACGTACGCTGTTCCCCAGACCCCTTGAAAAAACGCGTTGACCGATTTGTAGGCGACGAAAGGTTTTAAACGAAGGGCTGGGTGACTAGCATCACGCATTCAGTAATCGACGCCTTTTCTCGCTTTGATACCTGAACGAAAGGCGTGTTTGACCTCTTTTACCTCGGATACCGTGTCCGCAAGCGCTTGTAAGCCGCTACCGCCACCGCGTCCCGTCATAACGACGCTCTGATGGTCAGGTCGCGCCTCGATAGCCTGAATAACACGACCTTCGTCGAGGTAGTCAAATGCCAGCATATAGGTGATCTCATCGAGCACCACTAGATCAAATACCGGGTCTTGCAGCATGCGCGCCGCCTGTTCCCAAGTGCGCTCCGCAGCTTCGATGTCGCTTTGACGGTTCTGCGTATCCCAGGTAAATCCAGTACCCATCTGATAAAAATCAGACGGCGGGAGATGCTCACGAGCAAATAGCTCTTCCCCTGATAACTGTTCGCCTTTAATGAACTGAACAATACCGACGCGTTGACCGTAACCCATCGCACGCATGACCATGCCAAATGCGGAACTGGTTTTACCCTTACCGTTTCCAGTCAGGAGCAGAACGATACTTTGTTCCGTATCAGCAGCAGCAATTGATGCGTCGACGCTGGATTTCTGTTTCTCCATCGACGCTTTGTGTTTGGCGTCTTTACTCACATTAGTCACCTAGATAGATACATTTAGACCGAGGTAGAGGGTTCTACCTGCGCTGCGATAGCCGACAATATCAGAGTAAGCCTTATTAGTGAGATTCTCTGCGCGCATTGAGACGCTCAGATCATCCGTTACTGCATAACTGAATGAGCCGTCCATGACGGTGTATTCGTTTAGCGTTGTGCCGAAACCGTCGCTTCGATCACCCACGTATCGAGCGAGTAATAGCCAGTGTATGTTGGCGCCCCTGAACCGTGCCGTGACCTGCGCTGTAGTCTCGGGTCGGTAAGGTAGTTTGCTGCCCGCTGCGTTTTCCGCACTTAGATCGGTAACAAAACCCTCTAACGTAACGTCGTCACTAACCGGCCATGCGACTGACGCTTCGATACCGCTGAATTCGCTGGTGCCCGGTACCTGGATATATCCGCCTGCAAACAAAGCAGGATTGTAGCTGTATATGATGGCATCGCTTACTTCTTGATCGAAATACGTAAGCTCCCAAGAAACATCGTTCTGATTACCCCGCAGTCCCATCTCCCATCCTTGGCTTTGCTCCTCCTTGAGCGCAGTGTCTCTTGCTTCGGGCAGCGCGAAAGGCGATTGATTTGAACCTACTTCGTAGGGTGATGGCGCCCGAAATCCAGTGCCGTAGGCTGCCTTGAATGCGACACCTTCAAGTCCTGTATCGGTCAAGGCCGTGAGTCGCCATGACGTGTAACGACCGAAGTCTTCGTTGTCATCACTACGAACAGCGGCTGAAAGCGTGACCGTCTCGCTGGCACGCCGGACGTTCATGAACATCCCATCATTATCACGACTTCTCGCTGTGCCAAAACCGTCATCGTAGCTTTGGGTATCGAGGTCGATACCCACAGTGACATCCATATTGTCATTTAAGGCCCGATTGTGTGTTAAGGACAATTGTTCGTTCGACCCCTTCAGCGCGAACTGAAAAATGCCATCGGTAAAGTAAGCGCGATCGCTGTCGCTCTCGCTGACGCTTAACCGGGTTGAATTCCCGTTTCCTCGGTGACCCAAGACGATACCTTGCGTTTCATTTTTGTAGCCATCAGAGCAATCGTTACTTGATATGAAGCTAAAGTTTTCGTCGAATCGTCCACAGCTATCGTAATCAGCAGCTGCGTCTACCTGGCGCGCACTCAATGTGGCGGACCAGCCGCCCAACTCCGGCGTTGTGTAGCTCAGCTGATAGCTGTCGTTGTCGTAGCCATCATTATCGGCGAGTTGTGTATCGCTTTTTAAGGCGTTGTAACCATCCATTCCGACCTGATTAAGAACCGCTGTAATCTCACCAAATGCCATTGCACCCGAGTTTGCCACTATGGATTCAGCTTCAAAACCATAGCCACCGCGCTCTGCTGAAACGTCAATACTGGGCCGATCGTTTCCGCGTCGACTAGTCAGCGCAATAACACCGCCCGCATCTGCTCCCCACAATAGCCCCTGAGTGCCGCGCAGTATTTCAACGCGCTCTAGTGAGCTTGCCAGGATATGTTCCATTCTCGGCGCTACTTGTGGTGAGGAAGGGTCGCTTATATCGATACCGTCGATTAGCACGCGTGTTCTAAAGGCATCTTGTCCTCTTACACGGATACCGCTGACCGCACCGATACCACCCGTCTGTGTTGTTGAGATTCCGACTTGAGATCGCAGCAACTGGGGTAATGTGGCTGACCCCAATGCAGAAATGAGCTCGCGATCCATCACATTTACCGAGACAGCAAGAGACTCGATAGCTGTGTCGACGCGATCGGCAACGACGACGGTTTCTTCAAGCTCAACGGCTAGCGCGGTGTGGGAGGCAAGAATAATGGATACCGCGAGGGTAAATGGTTTTCTTAGGTCGTTCATGTTGGCTCCATTTTTGTAGGAGCGGTGAACAGGCAAAGAGGCTAGCAACGCAGACAGCACGGAGCGGCTTCCCTGCTGGAGCCCACCGCGCCATTGGGTTGTTTTATAGGCAGGTATCGGGCTCTGATAGCCGTGGCTATCTTTACCGTTGCGGGGGCAGCGCTGGCTCATCCAGACTTCCCTTTTAACCTACCCTGGTGAAACACCTGTAGGCACCTAAGGCGCGCAAGGTACGCGCATGATAGCGGCGAGTCAATGGTCTTTTATGCTAGGGTTGCGCGCATGATTAAAGTGGTGAAAAGTGATGAACGTGTTGCTCGTTGGCGGGAGTTTGTCACTGAGCAATTGGGCCGAAACCCGCGGGGGTTTCGCGACGTTGCTGCCTTCAATAAAGAAGGCTTACCGGCAGCCATTCGAGTGAGTTCAGTCGTTGACGGCAAGCCTTTCCCGACGCTCTACTGGTTGATTGACGCCGAGCTGTCACTCAACATCGATCGTTTGGAAGCGGCCGGATGGATAGCGCGGCTGCAGTCTGAAATTGCTACCAATGACGTCTTTAGGCGGCGTATGCAGCAGGATCATGAGGCCCACGTGGAACATCGTGACAGCTTCTTAATTGATGAGGAGCGAGAGCTTCTTGTATCAAAAGGCATGTTATCCGCGCTGTCTGATCGAGGCATTGGTGGAATAAGTGAGCCCGATCGTATCCGCTGTTTTCACACCTGGTACGCCGCTCACCTGGTGATGCCAAACTGTGTGGGTGAAATCGTTGACCAGCTACTCGCAGATGCGACACCGAGGCTTTTACTCAACGATTCACCCTAGTTGAGATCTCTGATCTCTACCCAAAATGGCAAAAGCAAAGCTTATTCCCTTCAGCGTCTCTCACATAGGCGCCGTAGAAGACGTCAGGGATGCGTTGGCCGGGCTCGCCATCACAGGTCGCACCCAGAGAAATTGCCTTGGCATATAGCGCGTCTACCCCTTCTTTGCTGCCCCCATGGAACGCCACCATAACCCCATTGCCTGATGTCGGCGCTTGCTCGTCGTACGGAGTACACACAGCAAGACAGGCCTCGCTCATGGATGAGCCAAAGAAGACGATCCGGTCAGTTCCCATAATCCTCTTCCAACCCATGGTTTCCGTGAGTGCACCATAAAATTCGACCGCGGCCTCAAGATCTGATGCGCCAAGCGTGGTATATGCCAACATACGTTTATTCCTTGTCATTTAATAAATTGAATCGCTGAGCTTGCGAACCTGATCATAGTGGTTACTAGCATGCTTCGCGAACCCTCTATTTCAATTGTCCAGCTCGAGGAATTAGCGGTATTCTCCACCTATGGGGCAGGGGCTGTAATGGATACGTTTTACGCAGGAGCAATTTTAGCGGCGCTGTTATGCGGGCTCGTTTTTTCGCGCCGCAGCGCTACCGTGCTTTTTTTGATGGCCGCGGTCGCCTGTCTGATTACCGGTTTGATCGAGCCCAATACCTTTTGGGCGAAAGCGACGAATGAGGGCTTAGTAACGCTTATGTTGCTTATGCTCTGCGCTGTTGCGCTGGAGCGTTTGCCTTGGTTGGGCTTACTCTCAAGAGGCATTGATTCGCCCAATCGCTACCTCGCAGTGGCACGCATAACCGCTGTCGCTGCGTCTACATCCGCCTTTCTGAACAACACGGCCATCGTCGCGGCCCTTGCACAGGTAATGAGACGCAGCCGCTATCATCTACCGTCGCAGTTATTATTGCCCTTGTCATACGCTGCAATTCTCGGTGGCACGCTGACTCTCATCGGTACGTCAACCAACTTGATTGTCAGTAGCTTTTTGGCTGATCGACGAGGTGCCGGCTTGGCATTTTTTGATTTCCTCTGGGTTGCGGGCCCCGTGGTCCTCGTGGTTTGTACGCTGTTGGTAATGCTATCGTCCCGACTGCCCAAACGCGCAGTCGCACAAGAAGAGAGAAGTGAATATGTTCTCGAAGCGGTCGTAGAGCGCGAGGGTGGTTTGGTGGGCATGACGGTTCGCGAAGCTGGACTGCGTGAGTTGGAGTCGCTTTACCTCAGTGAAATCGTGCGCGGAGAGCAAGTCATTACCGTCGTCTCGCCCCTTGAGGTCTTGCAGAGTGGCGATCGGCTTAATTTTGTCGGGGACATCAGGGATGCATCACGGCTGACCCAGATTAAAGGCCTAACCACCTTTGCGAGCGAGCAGGGACTAATGCAGCCCGCGCTGACGGAAGTAATCGTTGCGCCTGGCTCGGTGCTTAATGGAAGAACACCTAAAGAAATGGGGTTCAGGGCTCGCTTTGACGCCGCGATTGTTGGCTTGCAGCGCGACGGTGAGACGGTGAGCGGAAAGTTGGGTCGTACTTCACTGAAGGCGGGTGACCTGCTGGTATTGGCGACAGGTGAGGACTTTGCCCAGCGGAAAAACCTCGGTAGAAACTTCTATGTGTTGTCAGATGACCTAGATGTCCGACTTATGGACTCAAAGCAGGGTGTTCTGGTGACTCTGGCGTTGATCGCGGTCATCGCTTTTTCGGCTCTGGGTGGACTCAGCTTGTCCGTCGGCTTGTTGGCCTTGTTAGTAGGGTTTTGGCTCAGTGACGTTGTTAGTGTGGATGACTTGCGCCGACGTTTTCCGTTCGATATCTGGATCCTGGTTGCCTCGGCTTTGGTGCTCGCCCAGTCACTGGTGGACGCTCAACTCATCGGTACGGTTATGTCTTTTATAATACCAGCGGTAGACAATCAGACGCCGCTGATAGGACTCGCATTAGTCTTTCTCCTGACCTTAATGCTGACCGAATTAGTTACCAATAACGCGGCGGCGGCTTTAATGTTCCCCATTGGCTATGGACTGGCAGAGAGCTTGGGTATCGATGTAATGCCCTTTGTACTGGCCGTGGCTTTTGCGGCTAGCGGTTCCTTTTTAACGCCCTATGGCTACGCCACGAACTTGATCGTTCAGAATATTGGCGGCTACACACGCGGAGACTACCTGCGTTTTGGTCTACCCATCTCGGTCGCCTACTCAGTCGGCATCCTATTCATGTTGAGCCTAATCTACCTCTGATAGGCAGTGGTTAGTTTTCACTGGGGGTTATCAAAAACTTTCTAACCCGCTCTTTTCTCTTGTCTGCATTAAGCTGCTCCTGAAGTCGAACTTCAGTGATATCGCCTGCCAACCGCCTACGGTCATCAACTTCTGGGGTTGCCGAAAGAAGTTTTAATAAGGGCAAACGCACATGCGACTGATGCCAGAAGCGGATGTTTGATTCGATATCGGTTAACAAATGCACATGAGCCTGATGACCGTTATTTGTGGTTGTGGATAATGACATGATGGCCTTGAGCTCACCGGTGGCCTCTTCAAGTTTGAGCCAGTCCTTGTCGTTATCATGTTTCAGAACGCGTTTTTGTATTTTGTGGAACCGATGCTCTGCGCGATCAATCATGGCGACAGTGATCGCCTCTTCAGAATCCAGTAATGGTAATGACTCAAGGTAGCCGAACCACCAGCGTCTTATTCGAACCCATTCGGGCTTCGCCATGAGCTTGTGACACTTATTGACAGGCTTCGCCGACAGCCTCGCGACCGCGCCTGCGATTTTGTCGAGATCTGGATCAGCGAGTGACTCTCTCAAAAGGTCGATCGTTCTCAACCAAGCCACACCCTCGCCTAGTTTTTGTTGCAGCTTCATCCATCGCTGGCGGTGCTTTTTCGCCTCGGGACTATCTAATGTGGCCAACAGGTAGCCAATATCACTGACCCCATAATTGAGTTGCCACAGGGGAGACCCGATAAGACTGTCTTTCAGCCACTCTTTGCGTGACTGCTCGAGGCTATCGCTAAGCTCTCTGAGCATCATTTGCTGCGACTTTGGGTGATCAACTTCTGACATCGTTGGCTTTTGTGTGACGCAACGGCCTTCGGCTCGGGGAAGATTATGTTAGCATTTTGCGGCGGGGTAACCAGTGACAAGCTGTAGTACCGAGGAACAATTATGAGACCCAATGAGGTGCTTACATCGCAAGAGCGTGAGCTGGTGCTAAAGCGCAGCGACTTCAGAGCCTGGCTCATGGTTGTTAGGACGTGGGCACTCACTTTTGGGATTCTATGGGTCGTAGCCGCCTTTCCCAGTCTAGTCACCTTGTTATTTGCTTGGCTGGTCCTTCCTGGCCGTCAGTTGAGTCTTGCTGTTCTGATGCACGAGGCAGGGCACGGCAGTCTATTCAAGACCCGTGTTTACAATCAATGGGTGGGTCAATGGCTCTGCGCATTGCCCACGCTTGGCGATCTCCATTCCTACGCTCGAGGCCATTCGGCGCATCACAAATTCGCCGGTAGCCATGATGATCCTGATCTACCGAACTATGGTGCGTATCCAATATCACGTGAGAGTTTGTACCGTAAGTGGCGCAGAGATCTATTTGGTGCGACAGGACTGAAATTGTTGCGGGCGCTCGCGAGTGGGACATCGAGCCAAATGAGTCGCGAGACCCATGGGTCCAGTCATTTGGTTGCCAAGCAAATTTTGTCACACCTGATCTTCATTGCCGCGCTTTCAGCCATGGGGATCGGATGGACATGGTTTGTTTGGATGTTCACGTTTCTCACGTCCTACATGTGGGTTGTTCGGTTGCGTCAGGTGGGAGAACACGCAGCGGTGACGAACCTCTACGATCCTGATGTACGACTGAATACACGAACGGTGGAGGCGCCGTTTTGGCAGCGATTCTTACTGGCACCGAATAACGTTAACTACCACATGGAGCATCACTTCATGGCGGGAGTTCCCTGTTATAACCTGCCCAAACTAAGGACACTACTAAAGCAAAAAGGGGTCCTCGACGAGGTGCCGGTGGTCTCTGGCTATGGGCAGGTATTGAAGATGGCGGTTGCTCCGTAGTGGGTTGAAACTGACATCAACAGTCAAGTATGACCTTGACTGACGGTTTTTGATGTTCCTGATCGAGCAAGCCTCTGAGAGGCTGGTTAAGTCCCAGAAGGGATTTTCTAAACCTGACCAAGGAGGGTCTTTATGCGTCATTTCACTCAATCCGTTGTCGTTATTTTTGTATCACTCACCGCATTTCCCGCGGCAGCTACACCTCCCGATGCCCTTATAAACAACACGTTGTCACTTCCCGCTGAGCTCAATAAGACCATTATTGTTGACGAGGACCTCGGCGAGGTTAGAGGTCAGCTCTGGCCCTTTATTCTGGGTGTCGTCGCCGTTGACCTCGCCATTCAAACCTACTTTTACGGGGTGTACATGCCCCAAACCCGTGGGCACTAAACCTACAGCGACGAGGGTCAGACCCGAGGGCATTGCCAACACACCGCCGCCCTCAGGGCGGCTTGATTTAGGGAATAGCGTATGACGTTAACAAGACCGACGTCCAGACAGACACTGGATGACAAACTCAAAAGAGGGCTTCTCACAAAACAACGTCAACGTCTGTTCTTGTTTGGAATGATTCAGCCATCGCTGACTTGGTGCGCCCTTGGCTTATCGTATTTGCTTCTAAAATCGTCACAAGCGAATGATGCTATCTGGTTGAGCGGTATATTAGCGCTCTACGCACTGCAAATTATAGCGGTGTGGCATCGGTCCGAGTCTCTCTTGCAACGCTGACCATCCTGATGTTCGTCCAACACTTGGTGTCTTTACATATAAGCCGATTAAGGTCGCAGCTCCCTCTAATCCTCATTGTCATTGCCCTTTTTGGCCAGGTGCATCAAACATCGGCAGCCCCCGCACATCCAGTTTTAGAGCCCGTGATAAGACAAACATCGCTCACAGATTGCGGTCTCGCTGCGCTCGCCATGCTCCTGAGAGACAAGGCCTTGATACGGTCATCGGTAGCGACCTTGGATAACTTAGCCGCTGTCCTTATTGACCCTAAGACCCAGCGTCATAGGCGAGAGGGCTACTCGGTTAGCGAGTTGCAAACGCTTACCAGTGCATTCGGCTACTTACTAAAGGCTCAGAAGCTAACCCTCAAGGAGTTCTATGCAAAATCGTTTCCCGTAATGGTATGGATTGATCTTGGCGATGGAGGTCACTTCACGCTGGTGGAGAAAGTGACCGCCACATCTGTATCGCTAGCAGACCCGACCCGCGGGCGGCTGACGATTGATTATCAGACATGGCGGGAGCTATGGCTTGAGAGAACCACAGGCATAGCATTTGTGTTGGAACGACCTCTCTAGGTGAGGTCGTAGTGAGTCCAGCCCAGGTTGACGAGCGAATCGCTGGCCGCTGTTTTTGCGTCGGTGAGGATCACCGAGGTACCAGCATCAGATCTCAAGTAGGTTGACGCGACTCGTTGCAGGTCTTCAACCGTCGTTGAAATGATCGTGTCTCGCAGTTCCCGTTTGTGCTCAGCAGTTCGGCCATAAAGTTCGTCGTAAAACGCTTTCTTAACCTCACCAGCAGGAGATGCTGGTTTATCAAGGCTCGACATGACGCTGAGGATCGCCTCTTCAAGTGCGAGCGCGTCGTGATTTGCCGTTAGTAACCAGTCGATGGAGGCATCAAAATCAGAGAGTGTTTCGAGATTACGCGGGTCACGGTATGAGAAAAATCGGAAAGCGCCCACATTCGCATCATGACTGGCTCCGCCACCGTATGCACCACCTTGTTCTCTGATACTTCGATGCAGGAAGCCGTTTCGCAGGTAGGCACCCAGTACCGATAGAACCGGCGCGTCCGGATGACCACTGGGTACGGTTGGGTATGCTTTCGCACAGAAGTTGACCTGCGTATTGGCAGCCCAAACCTGATTGTCCGCGCGGCTTTGTTCTATCAGCGACCAGGCACCCACCGTGTTGTCAGTCGAAAGACGAGCTGCTGCTCCTGATAAGGATCGCATAGCTTCATCGATATGGTTTGAATCGGCAACTGACAGCAGATTAATCGAGGGCGTTGACAGCACTTGATCTCGAAGAGCCGTAAGCGAGGCACCCAGCGCCTCGACCTCCCCATCATGGGCTAAACGGTCGTCCATTTGGCGTAATCGCTGGATGCCTTCAAGGCCACTTTGCCGGTGATAAAGTGCGGCAAGGGGACTCATACCGGCGCTAGCCGCTGTCATCGCCAAGCTATGACCTGCACCGCTGATACTTTGATCTCGGCGAGCTCGCATCTGACTGATGAGCTCTTTAATACGCCCCCCTTCGTGAAATGAGGCCGATGTCAGAGTGTCGATCATCAATTCCGACTGTTCGGACATACGGTTCGCCAAGGCTTTTGACGACATGACGAGGAACCCGGAAGCCTGATTTACATCGGTGCGCGACGCTCGAGTCGATACGCTCATACCCAAGCTGCCCACACTGGCTGATTGCCGGTCTTGTACCGCCAGGTAAGAGGCGTCGTTGATGCCCACTTCTGAGGCCAGCGCACAGAGCAGCGGTAGCTCACTTTGCTCCTCTTCCCGCAGGGTCGGCAGGGCGAGTGCTATTTGCTGGTAAACCAGACCATTCGTCCCCGCTTTTCCAATGATGTGTCGGGCACCTTTATTCTGAGACTTTGATTCGAGAGCGGGTGTTGAGACATCCTTTGGAATGTCAGCAAGACCTACCTTTGGCAGGATACTGGCATCGTCCACCTGGTTTTGCCGCTGCTCTAAATCGCGAGCCAGCTGGCGCACATTGGCAAGGGCATCGTCGTCCAGACTCGCACGCATATCCGCGAGTCGTTGGGCCTCACGCTCCTTTCTGAGCCGATCTAGGTCGGGGTTTGGCGCCACGACCAAGGTGATGCGGTGGGGGTTATCAAGAACCAGTGCGTTCAGTCGTGCTTTGATGAAGTTGGGCTCACTCATCTTTTTTCTCAACCGCTCCACAGCCGGACTTAAGTCGAGGGCTGCAACAGCGTCCCCATTGTGGGTCGCAGCACCCAGTGCGCGAAGCATGAGGTTGAGGCCGTAAGGCATGCCGTCACCCGTAACTTCTCGCTGATGAAGCTCAATTTGGTGCAGAATCGCCTCAAGACGATCCAAGCTCACGCCTTCCTCAGCGGTTTTGTGGATGACCTCTAACACTTGTGATTCAAAGTCATCTACGCGGCTGTGGTTGCTTCCTTCAATGCCACAGCAGAGCACCATTTCTCGCATCGAATCTTCAAGCCCGCACAAGGGGGATGGTGCTGATCCAAGATCATTCGTCTCTAACCATTGCATCAGTGGTGAGGCGCTATTTTCCATGAGTATGGATGACAATAGCTGGGCCTCCAGCATCGCATCGAGATCTGAACTCTCGCCTAGCTTCCAGCCCATGATTAGGTGTGTTTTGTTGTCGGTATCCGCGTCCTCGAGCGCATAGTGATGCACAGCGCGTTTGGGCTCATCGAAGGCTTGTTCGAGCGTGACTTCAATGTGCTCCTCGGAGCGTTCAAATCGGCTCAATGCCTCCCGTTCAAATACGTCATGGTGCTGAGATACTGGGAGATTACCAAAGGTTAACAAAATGGCATTGCTGGGATGATAGTGACCTTTGTAGAAGGCCATTAGCTGATCGTAGCTGAGATCCGGAATTGTCTCGGGGTCACCGCCGCTGTTGTGGTGGTAAGTGCTGGTGGGAAAAAGTTCATAGCACAATCGATCCCAGAGGACCGATGAAATCGATGACATCGCTCCTTTCATCTCATTAAACACTACGCCTTTGTACACCAAGGGTGCATCAGCATCTTCTGAGGCTAACTCGACACGATGCCCTTCCTGAGCGAAGTCGAGAGGATCTAGGCGAGAGAAGAAAACTGCGTCGAGGTAAACGGAGAGCAGATTGTCAAAGTCCTTCGGATTTTGAGTGGCGAAGGGATAGGCCGTCCAGTCTGAGCTGGTAAAGGCATTCATGAAGGTATTTAGCGATCGCCTAAGCATCATGAAGAAGGGGTCCCGCACGGGATACTTTTCGCTACCACAGAGAACCGTGTGTTCAAGTATGTGAGCGACCCCAGTTGAGTCTTCAGGGACTGTTTTCAGGGCCACCATAAAGACATTTTCGTCCGAGCTGGTCGCCATATGGAGATGTCTGGCCCCCGTCGCTTTATGAACGTATTCCTGTACTTCCAATCCCAGCGACTCTATCGGTACGCGGCGAGTCAGCTCAAAGGCTGGGTGAGTGGATGGCGTTACGACTGCGTTCATGACATTTCCTAAATTTATTGGGTTTTGCGCTCAATGAGCTCAACGTTGAATAGCGAGGGCCAGCGTTTACCACCCAACCAAATCGCATCAGTCTTTGGATCTACCGCTATGCCATTTAAAACGTCCGTACTGCTTCGGCGCTCACTGCGAGGAAGTAATCCTCGAAGGTCTATGATACTGGTGATTATGCCCGAAGTGGGGTCTATTCGAACGATCTGATCGGTCAGCCATACATTTGCCCAGATTTCCCCGTTTATCCATTCGAGTTCATTGAGTCTAGAGACACGCTTGCCGTCGTAAGTCACATTGATGGTCCGCGTCACCGTGTTGTTTTCCCATACGGATAACCGATGTGTGCCATCCGAAATCCAGAGTTGGTTACCGTCGCTGGTGATGCCCCAGCCCTCACCACGTAGGCTGAGCGTATCGATAACCTTCATCGAATCGGGATCTAAAACGAGTAACTCTTGAGATCGCCAAGTGAGGACATAGATTCGCCCATCAAGCTCAGTAAGGCCCTCCGAAAAATATCGATCAGGCAGTTGAGTGACCCTTCGATTCTTCAGTGATGGCCAGTCATAGCGAGCAATGAATGATTCTCCATACAAGCCTGAACTCACCCAAAGCGCGTCGTCCCAAATCAACAAGCCTTGTGTGAAGTTATTGCGATCGATGTTTCGAGTCTCTTTCACGTGGTAGTCGAATATCACTGGCGGCTCTGCCAGAGCCGCTGGCGCTAAAGCGAGGAAGGCAAACAAAAAGGCAAACAAAGGGAGCGAGAGGGGACTCAGTGTCGTTATGAGCTTCATTTGGCATCTCCCTTGATCAACCGGCGCCTCAAAAATCGAGCGGGCGATATAGCCTGATGTAAGTAGCGAGTCACGGGAGGTGGAGATTTCATCATCTGAGAGACAAGTATCTCCGATAGAAGAGGGGCCGAGGTTAAACCGCGAGAGCCGAGGCCAGTGAAAACATACAAGCCCTTAATATTCGGCTGTTTCTCTTCGATGAGGCGCTTTCGATCGTGTCTCAGGCCGTCATAGGTCACTTGGAATAGGGTCTCGTCCGGCACTGGACCCGCAATGGGTAGGTAGTCGCTGGTAGCGCAGCGTATTGCCGCTTGTCCTGTGACTGTTTGAGACGCAACCGCCGATTCAAGCACGGGAAGATGTGAAATCAGCTGTTGTATATTGGTCGCGTGATCTGCTTCGCGCTCCTCTGTTGAGGTTTCATTCAATCCGTAAGTGGCGCCAATACAGTGCTGGCCACCTTTGGCGGGCGGTGTATAACCCGCATGGCAGACCGTGCACTTCAGATCGGTCAATTCTTTTTGGGACTGAAGCATGGTGGTCTGTCCTCTAATGGGTTGCAGCGGCAACCAGTCCAACCTCGCATCTCTGACAGCTTCCCAGGCAGTGGTGATGACCGCTGTATCACCCAAAGCGATGCAGTCGCCGCAGGCATTCATTGCAAACCATTGATTACCGTCACTCTGGCGCAGTGTTACATCTCCCAGACCTTCGATCACGGTGATATTAGGGTGATCTAGGAGCTCAGAACAAATAGCTTGGGTGTGCAGCCAGCCCGAGCGGGGGTAGTGCTGCGCGCCTCGGGGTAACGCCACCCCCGCGATCGCCGACGCCTCCTCGCGACTCACGACCTTCAGGGGACTGTCCTCATCATTGAATGCGATTGCTAAACGTTCGAGGGCATCGTCCGATGCTAATTGCAGATAGCCGGATAGCTCACCGTCAGTACCTGACTTTAGCGAGCCCTCACGGAACTTGCGGTGATGGTGATCAACGGAAAATTCGTACGCGGTGAGTGAAAAATCGGCCAACTTCCCATGTTTGTGGGACGGTCGTGTGTAAATCACGCCTTGTGGCTGCGTGGAACCACCGGCGCCAATGGCGCTTCTCTCCAGAACCGTTACTTTGCAACTACGCTCTGCAAGTCGCCTGGCGATGTGACTACCCGCGAGACCTGCGCCCAGCACCAGGCAAGCCTTTGGCTGTTGAACGTGCATAGGTTGATCCCAGGCTGTGGTCTTTACGCGACCCTGTCGCTCCTCATGACGACGCTCTGACGTGTTTTGAGATGCCGCGGAAGTTTGATCTAAACGACCATGTAAACACTCTCGTTTTGGGCCAAAGCCGGGTCGCTTGGACATGGTGAAGCCGCAACGCTCCAGCGATCGGCGAACATCGCTCGAGGCGGTAAACGTGGTTACATGCCCCCCCTCGCGAGTCAGGTTGGCAGCGCTATGCAGTACGTCGTAAGTCCACATAGCTTCATTTCTTGTCGGCGTAAAGCCATCGAGAAACCAGATATCCACCCACCGGTGTCCATAAGAGTCGAGATCATCCAGTGCATCGGAGACATCCTCCCACCAAAAGTCGACGGTTAATCCATCAATGAGCTCAGATCTTCGGTGACATCCTGGAATCGGCGACGGCCAGCGCTCTAGGATGGTGCCAAACTCCTGGCTTAGCGATGTCCACCGTGCATTAGCCGATCGCAACTGCGACTTTGAGAGGGGGTGTTTTTCGATGGTGATGACATGGCAATGCGCTCCAGCCGGTCCGTTCTCCGACCACGCCTGCATCACCAGAGCTAGGTTGAGACCAGTTCCTAGGCCCAATTCACCGATAACAAGTGTCTCTCCAGGGTTGAGAGATTGCATGCGGTTTATCACGTCACCACCCTCAATGAAAACGTAGGCGCTCTCCGCTATGCCGTCCTCGGAAGAGTAATAATCATCGTCAAATTCACCAGATCTCGGCGTTTCTTTCCCAAAATCGACACGCGGGCGACGCATTAAGCGCCAATCTTTGTTGCCACGCTCTATCATACTGATAAGCTCTCACCTCGGAGTAACGCTACTACTTCTGGCTGGAGTCCCGGCTGGAAATAATAAGAAAGCGGCGCGTCTACACTATTCATTATTCAATCTATTTGTTGGGAAGTAATCATGGCGTTGGGTAATTCTACGATGACATACGACCAGTTGGGCCAGCTAACGGCGCACTTGTTGCACAAAGCGTTCATCGAGACGACACGTACAGTCTCAAAAGGCGTCTTTCGGCGTCTTGTCGATGGCGAGGTGGTTCCCATTACCCAACTCGAATTCGAAGGCGATGAAACCGCACAGCTAAATATGAAGTTACACATGTCAGCCTATCGCGGTGACATCAACTACACGCGATTCAGGGACGGAGTGGTGGCACTGCTTCAGGAGCTTCTTACAGCTCTGGGTAAAGAAGGTGCGCTTAAAACGTTCACGGCCAACGACTCGGATGGGGTTGCAACCGACACACGACTCCTCGGTGCCTCGGGTCCGACGCAACACGGCGAAGACATCAATGTGCTCATGGTCGCAATGACGCCCTCGCAAAGTGAGCCCAAGATTCTTGTCGAGTTGATGTATATGGACCCGGATCAGTTCGCTTCAGCCAAACGTGGCGAGTCGTGATCTAATAGTTCTACCGATGGTGGTGGCACCACGGTAACGGTCTTCTTTTCAGTGGGGGCAATGACACGAGATTCGCCCCGACATACCTCTTTCCCGTCCTGGTTCTTAACCGACAGCGCCATGGTGACCCAGGGTTTGCGCGCATGCTTATCGGTCACGGTTAGTCCAATGGTGAGTGTATCCCCCAGAAAAATAGGTGACCGGAACTCGAGATTCTGGCCCAAGTAAACAGTACCCGGCCCCATGAACTCGAGCCCGATTACGGCACTCACAAATGCACCAATGAGCATTCCATGACCGATGCACTCACCGAACTGTGTCGTTGCGGCATAGTCGGGATCGAGGTGTAAGGGATTGTGATCGCCGGAAACGACAGCAAAAAGTTCGACATCCCGCGCTGTGACTAGGCGGCTAACTTCGATACCATCGCCTAGCGAGAGTTCGTCGAACGTTATGTTGGTGATGTCCATGGGGGTACCTCGCGGAAACGACTGCTATGTCGTTGCAAAATACCATAATCAAAAAAAACGGGGTTAACTGAATGCAAGCCGATATTTCCGCGGCGATTGCCGCGCGCTACGACGAGCTCAATATTGAATGGAACGTTGACGTTACCGCTTATTCGTCGATCGTCGCTCTGTTTGAAGAGGCAATGACCGATTTTGCGGATATGCCGGCCTGCTCGAGTGTTGGGCACGCGCTCTCGTACGCAGAGTTAGATACGTTATCGGCTAATTTTGCTAGCTGGTTACAAAATGAGTCGGGCCTAAACAAAGGCGATCGTGTCGCCATACAAATGCCGAATCTCATTCAGTACCTTGTGGCTTGCCTGGGGACGCTACGTGCCGGCATGGTGGTGGTGAACACAAACCCTCTCTATACAGAGCGCGAACTTGAGCATCAGTTAAATGATTCGGGTGCCCGTATCCTCGTCCTTCAAGCGAACGTAGCTGAAACGGCGGCGAATGTCGTTTCAAATACAGACATCGAGCAAATCGTACTGACCGAGATAGCTGACCTTCACCCAGCACCCAAGCGCTGGCTATTGAATGCTGCGGTCAAATACGTAAAGAAAATGGTTCCAAAGGTCACGCTGCCCAATATGATCAAGTTCAATGACGCACTAAAACGCGGTGCTCAAAGCCAGTTCGTGCCTGTAGAGTTGAGCCTCGATGACCTGGCCATGTTGCAGTACACCGGCGGAACTAGCGGTGTTGCGGAGGGGGCAATGCTGTCTCACGGCAATATTGTGGCGAACGTCATGCAGATTGACGGATTTTTTGAAACCTTCGGGATTGATGCCAAAGGCAGTGTGTTTATGCAGCCGCTGCCTGTTTATCACATCTACGCCTTCACAGTGTCCATGTATTCCCTCCGCAAGGGGGCGCACACATTGTTTATCCCCAATCCACGCGATCTGGGCTCCGTTGTTGAGGCCTTTGAGAAGTACCAGCCGACCGTATTTGCGGGACTCAATACGTTATTTGTCGCCCTGTGCAACGATGAGCGATTTAGGCGTATTACCTTTGAGAATCTGCAACTCACAATGTCGGGTGGTATGGCGTTGACTCAAGCCGCTGCCGAGCGATGGGCGGACGTTACGGGCTGTAATGTTTACGAGGGTTACGGACTGACAGAGACCTCACCAACGGCGACCACCAATCCTGGAAACGGCCGTCAGCTGGGTACGATTGGCATTCCTGTGCCACAGACCTATGTCAAAACGGTGAATGATACCGGCGAGACCTTAGGCTTCGATGAGGCTGGCGAGCTGTGTATTAAAGGGCCTCAAGTGATGCAGGGCTATTGGCAACGACCCGAGGCGACGGCCGATGTGCTTGATTCGGATGGTTGGTTTTCAACAGGCGACGTGGCCGTGATACAGCCCGATGGATACATAAAAATTGTCGATCGCATTAAGGACATGATCATTGTCTCCGGGTTTAATGTGTACCCCAATGAGCTGGAGGACGTCTGTGCCAAGCACCCGGGTGTTCTCGAGTGTGCCGCTGTGGGCGTGCCGTCAGAGGCGACGGGGGAGGCTATCCGTCTTTACGTTGTAAAGGCTGATGATGCTCTGACTGAGGATGAGGTCATCGCTTATATGCGCGAGCAGGTCACTGCCTACAAAGTGCCAAGATCTATTGTTTTCAAGGATGATCTACCCAAAACCAATGTTGGTAAAATCCTTAGACGGGAGCTGAGAGACTTAGCTACCCAAGGTTGATACCAGACGTCTTGAATTGAGGAACGCGTGAGCAAAAGTCATGAGGGCCGTGTCGAGCGGCTAGTTCCTCAACATATCTCCTACCCAGAGCAACTGCCGGTTGTCGCGCGCAAAGACGAGATCATGCGCGCTATTGCCGAGAGCCAGGTTGTTGTGATCGCCGGTGAGACGGGCTCTGGTAAGACCACGCAACTCCCCAAAATGTGTCTTGAGCTGGGTCGTGGTCGTGAAAAGCGAATAGGGCATACCCAACCGCGTCGCATTGCCGCCCGTGCTGTGTCCAGTCGAATCGCAGAGGAACTGAATTCTCAGGTTGGTGGGCTCGTAGGTTATCAGGTGCGTTTCAATGACGACGTCACCGATCAGACCGCTGTAAAGGTCATGACCGATGGCATACTTCTAGCGGAGCTTTCCCGAGATCGTCAGCTTCAGGCTTACGATACGCTCATTATTGATGAAGCCCATGAACGTAGCCTCAATATCGACTTTATTCTTGGCTATTTGAAGCGCTTACTGCCGAAACGCCCTGATTTAAAAATTATCATTACGTCGGCAACCATCGATGTAGAGCGTTTCAGTCAGCACTTCAATGATGCCCCCATTGTCGAGGTGTCCGGACGCACCTACCCGGTTGATGTGCATTATGTTGATAGCGTTGAAGACCGCGATCGCGGTTTACAGCGTCAGGTGTCCCAGCTTGTCGATGAGATTGAGGCTGAGCGGCACGGGCCGCGTGGCGATGTATTGGTTTTTTGTCCGGGAGAGCGGCAAATTCGCGACCTGGCAAAGGAGCTCCGTGGTCGAGAGCGTGTTCAGGTACTGCCGCTCTATGCCCGTTTGAGTAACGCCGAGCAAAATCGCGTCTTCAACCGATCGGGTGCAGGTATGCGGGTTGTACTCGCGACCAATGTGGCGGAGACATCGCTGACCGTGCCGGGTATTCGATACGTCATTGACCCGGGTGATGCGCGCATCAGTCGATACAGTCATCGATCCGGATTACAGCGTCTTCCCATCGAGTCAATTTCCCAGGCAAGTGCCAATCAGCGCAAGGGCCGCTGTGGTCGGATAGCGGACGGTGTTTGTTTTAGGCTCTATTCAGAGCAGGACTTCCTGTCACGTCCAGAGTTTACTGATGCCGAAATTCTGCGAACTAATCTGGCATCGGTCATCCTCAGAATGCTGGAGCTTGGCTTGGGGGACGTACGTCAGTTTCCATTTGTTGATCCGCCGGATCCCAAAATGGTCCGCGATGGATTTCGACTGCTGACGGAGTTGGGCGCGGTTGATGGTAATGCCAAGCTCACGCCCCTGGGTCGTGCCATGGCAAAGCTACCCGTTGATCCAAAGTTGAGTCGAATTTTATTAGATGCTGCCAGCCGAGACTGCTTGAATGAGGCGCTGGTCATTATTAGCGCGCTTTCTGTGCAAGACCCGCGCGAGCGCCCGCAGGAAAAACGTGC
The DNA here is from genome assembly GCA_009937065.1 of Gammaproteobacteria bacterium. Classification (GTDB taxonomy): domain Bacteria; phylum Pseudomonadota; class Gammaproteobacteria; order Pseudomonadales; family Halieaceae; genus Luminiphilus. The sequence goes on from JAACDF010000159.1 coordinate 30,923, forward strand.
TCAATCGGACCAGCAGCACGCACGATTTAATCATGCCCAATCTGATTTCATCGCCTGGCTTAACTTATGGCAGTACCTCGAGCAACAACGGCAAGACCTGAGTCAAAATCAATTTCGGAAGTTGTGCGATCGGGAGTTTCTCTCTTATTTGCGCATCCGGGAGTGGCGAGAGGTCCATTATCAACTCGTGGTATCGTGTCGTCAGATGAAATTTCGTGTGACCGAGCTTAAATCTTACGACGATAAGTATGAGGCCATCCACAGAGCACTTTTATCTGGATTGTTAGGCAACATTGCCCAGCAAGATGAGGGTCGACGGTTTAATGCGACCCGAAATCGAAAAGCACACATATTCCCTGCTTCCGGACAGTACAAAAAGCCACCTAAATGGTTGGTTGCGGCTGAGCTTGTGGAAACTTCCCAAGTCTTCGCTCGACAATGCGCCGCAATAGAACCCGCTTGGTTGCTTGATATCAACCCAGCGTTGCTGAAGCGGCATCACTACGAACCCGCATGGAATGCGCGATCGAGCCGTGTGATGGCGAAAGAGCGTGTGTCGCTGTTTGGTTTGACCATCAGTGATGGCCAACGGGTGCACTATGCAGGCATCGACCCTAAAACATCCCGATCCATCATGATTCGCCATGGGCTGGTATCTGGAAATTACCGCCAGCCGCCGGACTTCCTCAAACACAACTTAAAGCTGGTGAGTGATGTCATGGAGCTTGAGTCGAGAGTCAGGCGGCGCGATCTTCTGGTCGATGAGGAGTCGATGTTTCGTTTCTATGATGAACGACTCCCACCAGACTGTGCGAGCGGTGTGGCGCTCGACAAATGGTTGCGTCGTGATGAGACGACCAATCACAGCCTAATGATGAAGCGAGAACAGGTGCTGACGCGCGATCCTGGAGGCGAGGTCGAGGCCCAGTTCCCGAAGACACTGGCCTTGGGAGACATCAGCTTTCAGCTGTCCTATCAATTCGAGCCAGGTGGTAATCGCGACGGGGTCACAGTCACTATTCCGCTCGCACTGTTAAATCGTGTGCCGCGATATCGCTTCGAATGGTTAGTCCCCGGTCTGCTGAGAGAGAAGTTAATCGCCATGATCAAGGGGCTTCCCAAACAGCTACGCAAACAACTTGTGCCAGCCCCCGACATTGCGGACGAGTTGCTCGAGCGTCTGACGCCTGCGGATGAACCGCTAGCTCATGCGATGAGCCGGGAAATTAAGGCTATCCGCGCGGTCACCATTGCGACCAATGATTGGGCGCAAGTGGATATAGAATCATTCTATCTAATGAATATTCGAGTGGTTGACGATCGTAAGAAGCTCTTGGGTGAGAGCCGTCACTTGGCATCGCTGGTGTCAGAGTTTAGGAGTAATTCACCGGTTGAGGTGGTGACCACTCGGAACAATGTCGAGAGGGTCAACGTAACACGCTGGGATTTCGATGACCTGCCGACCGAGTGGAGGGGTAAATCAGCAGGATCCGAGGTATTGGCTTACCCAGCTATTATCAAGGAAGGATCGGGGCAGTTGTCTGTGCGTCTCCTCGACTACCCGGTAGAGGCGGATCGCCAGCACAGACTGGGTGTGGCTGGGCTATTACTGCAAAGCGATCTTAAGACCGCGAAATATCTAAAGAAACAGCTGTTTGTCGACAACATGTCGAAACTGTCACTCGCTGGCGCTCGGTTGGAACGAGAGTCATTGGTAGACGCCATCATTGAGGGTGGTCTGTGGCAACTACTGCACGGTGTCACCTTGCCGAGGTCGCAAGATCAATTTGCTGTTGTTCAACAGTCCGTGACAGCACAGTGGGTGCCCCACGTATTGGAGATGGGAAATCACTTGGCGCAGGCGATTAAGATCGCGTCTGATACATGGACCCTGATCTCGCGCTACGAAGCGAATGCATATTCGGAGGCGAGGGCGGATATGGAGCACCAGCTGCAGCTGCTATTTAGTCCCAGCAGCCTTACCGAGACGCCGTCGGAGTGGATAACGTATTACCCGCGCTATCTCAAAGCCTTGGCATATCGTGTCGAGCGCCTCTCAGCGCAAGGCGGGAAGGATGAGAAGTCCATGTCCATGTTGTCGCCGCAAATCGAGCGATTACTTGATGGTAACGAGCGCTATCCCAGGCTGGATGTTCTTTGTCCGGAGGCGGTTCGCTTCCGATGGATGCTGGAAGAATTTCGCGTATCCTTGTTCGCCCAGCAACTGGGTACCAAATTGCCTGTGTCGTCCAAGCGCCTTGATCAGCAATGGCAATCGGTTGAGGCGTGGATGACAAATAATCCGCGTTGAATCTATACTTTTCAGTAATAATCCGCGGTGGTTTCGATACTTTTGTTAAAGTGGCGTCGCTGAAAGGAGACAAAACCACAGTGTTATTCGCATCTAATCCAATTATGTCGACAGTACTCGCGATGTGGCTTGCGATAGCGGCAACGCCTGCCCTTGCGAATGATGACCCCTTCGAGTTACTCAATCGCGAGATCTTGGAGTTCAACGACGCAGCTGACGCAGCGATATTGAGACCCATCGCCGTGGCGTATGACGACACAGTGCCGACACCCATCCGTCGTGGGTTAATGAATGCTTACGATAACCTGACCGACGTGAACGCGGCAGTTAACGCCTTGCTTCAAGGAAGGCCGGTGCGGGCAGTGAAAAATACGGGGCGTGTGCTGGTCAATACCACGTTTGGTCTGCTGGGCGTTATAGATGTCGCCAGTGATATGGGTATTGAGCGCTACGAAACGGACTTTGGTCACACACTAGCTCGCTGGGGCGCGCCTGAGGGGCCGTATGTCATGGTGCCTTTCCTCGGACCACGGACATTCCGATCAGGTATTGGCGACATTACAGATAGTTTTATGTCTGCCAACGATTATGTGTTCGAAGACGATCTCGTCACCTGGGGATCTCGTGGATGGCGAGCGTTAGAGTACCGTGCAGACCTTCTTGATGCTGAAGAACTCATCACCGGAGATCGCTACGTCTTTATCCGCGATGTGTACCTTCAAAACCGAGAGGCCTTGGTGAATGATGGTGTGGTTGAAGATACGTTTTCTGATTTCGAAGAAGACGAGTGGGACGAGGATTTTTAAGCGCTTCGACGGGCTATTTGCGCCTCTGTCGCATCCACCGCAGCTTTAAAGAGCGCACTATCCGCTCCTGACTTGTGCATGCCCTCACTCAGCAGTCTGCGGAATAACTTTCCACCCGGTTGACGCTGATACAAGCCCAGTACATGGCGAAGTACATGATTCACTCTGCCACCTTCTGCGAGCACACCCTCTAAGTAGGGCATCAATGCCAGTGCGACTTCATAACGAGACAGGTCCCGCTCGGTGTCGGCAAACAGCTTCGCGTCCACTTGAGAAAGCAACCATGGGTTTTGATACGACTCCCGCCCCAGCATGACGCCATCAACATGGTCTAGGTGCTGTTCACAGGCATCAAGCGAGGTAACACCGCCGTTTAGCACAATGGTCAAGTCGGGGAAGTCCCGTTTTAGCTGGTATACCCAGGGGTATTTAAGCGGAGGGACTTCTCTATTTTCTTTGGGTGACAGTCCTTGTAGCCAGGCGTTACGGGCATGTGCAATGAAGACTTCACTACCTCCTTCAGCTACGGTACCGACAAAATCGCGGACAATGTCATAGCTATTGTCATCATCAATGCCCAGCCTGTGTTTGACAGTCACTGGCAGATCGACCGCATCATTCATTGCGGCAACGCAGTCTCGTACGAGCTCAGGCTCTCGCATCAAGCACGCGCCGAAGGCCCCGTTTTGAACACGATCAGATGGACACCCACAGTTGAGATTAATTTCGTCATAGCCATAGCTAGAACCCATTTTGGCAGCGACGGCAAGGTCAGCGGGGGAAGACCCACCTAATTGGAGGGCAACCGGGTGCTCCTCTTCGTTAAATCTGAGGTGCCTGTCCTTGTCACCGTGAATTAACGCCCCAGTGGTGACCATTTCGGTGTAAACACGGGCGCGCCGTGTTATCAGTCGCCAAAAATATCGGCAGTGCCGGTCGCTCCAGTCCATGCAGGGTGCCGTGCTGAAACGCCATGGGCTGTATATATTTGGCTTGCTCGAATCATTCATTCCGTTATTGTCGCATAGTGAACGAGAGACTCATTACTCTCCTTTCAAAGCAACGAAAACAATATAAATAATTCATCAGTATGTAGTCAGGTGCCCTAACACTTCGACGATTCAGTGAGAGAGTTTAATCATCATGACGTTGGATCGAAGACAGATACTCAAGGGATTTGGCTTGGGCGCGGGCGCCTTAACTGTGCGGAGCGTGGGAGCTGAAGCCTCTTCCAAAACAGGCTTTACACACGGCGTCGCGTCAGGGGATCCGCTGGGTGACCGCGTGATCATCTGGTCGAGGTACGTACCCGCGACCGGTAGCGAGCGAGTCGAGAATATTATTTGGCAGGTGGCTTACGACAGATCCTTTGGGGACCTTGCCGCGAGCGGTGTCACCAAGACGTCTGCCAAAAGGGACTATACGATCAAGGTCGATGCCACTCGCTTGAAGCCTGGTCGACACTACTTCTATCGCTTTGTTGTCAACGGACAACGCTCTGATATTGGGAGTACCAAAACCTTACCTAGAGGCGCTGTCAGCCAATTCCGCATGGGTGTCGCGTCCTGCTCAAACTACCCACAAGGTTACTTTCATGCCTATGACGATATGGCAAAGACCGACCTTGATGTGGTGCTTCACCTCGGTGACTACCTCTACGAATACGCGAGGGGCCGCTATGTAAACCCCATTGCAGAGGAAACACTCGGACGAGCTGTAACGCCCGTCAATGAGATCGTCTCACTCGCGGACTACCGAGAGCGATATGCGGTCTATCGTTCAGATAGGGACCTACAAGCCGCTCATGCAGCGCATCCATGGATTTGTGTTTGGGATGATCACGAACTGACCAACAACACCTGGAAAGAGGGTGCGGAAAATCACAACGAAGGTGAGGGTGATTTTGATGAACGCATTGCGATAGCGCGGAGGGTGTATCACGAGTGGATGCCCATTCGAACGGCTGCTCAAACCGATCAAGCACCTATTTATCGTGCCTTCGAGATAGGGCAGTTGGCGGATCTGATCATGTTAGACACGCGACTTCACGGACGTGATGAGCAGTTTATCTACCAGCGTGACCTCGAGAAATTCGGGGGTGCAGAGGCATTCGTCATGGAGCAGCTTATGAATCCTGAGCGGACCATCCTGGGTGCGGATCAGGAGAATTGGCTTGGTTCTCAATTGGCGGCGAGTCATGATCGTGGCAGTGTCTGGCAGGTCATAGGTCAGCAGGTGTTGATGGGTAAGCTCACCACGCCATCGATCCCTCAGGAGACCATCGACAAGATGGAGCTGCCCGAACGATACAGCAAGCGTCTAGAGGGGCTTCAACAAATCGCCGAAGCGAAACTGCCCATGAATCTTGATGCTTGGGACGGCTACCCCGCCTGTCGTGAGCGTATTCATGGCCTGTTTGCGCAGTTTGCAAAAAACCCTGTTGTACTTGCCGGTGACACGCACAATGCCTGGGCGTTCAATATGAGAAATAGCTCAGGCGATGCCGTTGGCGTGGAAATTGGTACGCCTGGCGTCACGAGCCCCGGTATGGAAGCGTATTTGCCAGCACCGCCGGAGATGATGCGTGAAGCATTACTGAGCAGCAGTGCCGAGCTACACGATGTCGATACATCGCGACGCGGCTGGACGGTGGTTGAGTTAACACCAGAGCGGATGACGTCGTCCTGGCGCTTTGTCTCGACCATTCTGGAGAGTCAGTACTCAGTAGCGGAGAGCGCGCCTATCGTTTGCATGGCAGGTGACAAGCGCTTCAGCTGACTATGTATTTGTTTATCCGCCGATAAAGTGACCGCGCCTTCTAAACTCTTACAGTCCGTCGATCGCTTCGGCTAACCAATCCATTCGCGTGTCGAGCCACTCAACTAAATGCTCAACTTCCTCTTCGTAGGTGTCGTAGACAACCGGGTTTGGCCAAACGTAAGTACCTATCGTTTGCCAGATAGAGTCGTTTTCTGACTGAGACAAACTAAGGTGTTCTGACCATGCGCTGATGTCGGCCTTTATCTCCGGACGCTGGGCATCGATTTGCGCGTAGCGCTCTTTCACTCGTTGAGCAAAATATGGATCCTCCAGCATTCGATCGATCCAGGTGTTCCAGCGAACCCACCAGCCCTCTGGATAGGTGGCATCGGCGTAATCAACGTTTCCGAAGCCCAAATCGAAGTCCCAAATAGGCCCCATCCGAATTTTTTCACCCGGTATCCAGTGGAGGAAAATGCTCGAATACCACTGGGCGTCAACGTTCTTCGCAATTTCATTCACCAAGAACCAGTCAATGAAGCTATCGACATCCGCGTAAGCGCGATAGCCATTAGTCGGGTCTGCAAACTCGCTGCTAAAAAGGACAGTCTCAAATTCGTTAATGTGTTGCCGAACTTGAGCGAATTCGGGATCGGAATAGGCAAGTCCTGGCTCTTTGATATTGATGAGATAAGTATCGGTTTGAAACGAGACATCATCGGGATCTAATCGATTGGGTTGGTCGATCTCTAGAAGAAAACCGGTATCGCCAATATCTACTCGGTTACTGCCATCCTCTACTTTTTCAGTGATGTGGTAGAAGCCATCATGCTCGCCATTGACAAAAACTTCGGCAAAATGGCCACTTGGGGTCCACCTGAGCGTCGTTCGGCGACCGAGTGAAAAGGCCAAATGATTCCTTACTAAGGTTTTATCGGAGTACTCGGCGAGAAAAAGCCATTTTTTGTCCTCGAGCATGCCAAACAAATCTCGCTTGGAGTCGAGTTTCATTTGATAGGGCTTTTTGGGATGGACCCAGGTTGAGTTACCCCGGCCTCGAATCTCCATCACCATTTCATCTACAGAATCGTAGTCCCTACCACCGTCTAGTCGGAAAGTGCCGGTCACGTAATCATCTTTTGAAACGATAGCGGAGTCGGTAGTCAGATAAATGATGGGGAGTCCTGTGAATCGGGTTAAATCGACCTGATAGCTCTGAGTGGTTCCAGCCTCGTTAGCAACCGTGTAATTCAAGATGGGCGTGAAATCTTGGCTCGATGTGCCAGAGGTCTGCTGAACACCGTCCAAAGAAACTTCGGTACCGGTAAAGGAAAATGAAGGGATCATTGACTGCACTGATATGTCAGTTGTTGTCCTTGCCGAAAACGTGTCTCCCTCCAAAACGAATTCAATATCCGCATCGAGCTCTGGATTGTGTTCCTTGAGTAGCGTAAAGGACTCTAATACAGGTGCTGGCGGGGGAGGGGGAGCAACTGTGATGGGGTCTGAAGTACCCCCAGACCCTCCTCCACAAGAACCCAGAAATATCACGCCCGCAAAAATAGCAGAGAAGCCCAAAGCCCTTGTAATCGTCACGATTTCCCCCAATGTCATTGTCGTTGGCGCCTTTCGCGCTCTACGTGTTTTTACGCCTCATTGCAGCGTCTCATCCGTAGCGTAGCGGGATACTGAGCTACATCAAATGCAACTCTTGTGATCACTCATTCTCAGTTTAGATAACTGAGACGAATTCGCCACCCGCACAGAGTTAGGCCGCAGATTGACCTGGTATCGCGGCCAGCAAACGCTGGGTGTAATCGCTCTGAGGCGAGTTGAATACTGCGCTCGTATTGCCGACTTCTTCTAGTTTGCCCCGGTACAACACCGCTACACGGTCAGCAATTTGCCGAATCACAGCCAGATCGTGAGATACGAATAGCATAGTGAGTCCGTACTCGTCCTTCAGGTCTTTGAGTAGATCTAAAATCTGCGCCTGAATGGTCACATCGAGTGCCGAGACTGGCTCATCCGCGACAATAAACTCGGGCTTTGTTGCCAGTGCCCTGCCAATCGCAATACGTTGTCGTTGACCGCCTGAGAATTCGTGGGGATATTTCTTAGCAAAGCCTCGCGCTAAGCCCACGTTGTCCATGAGTTCTCTAATCGCGTTATCGAGACCCGATCGGTCGACAATCCTGTGCAGCAGTAGAGGCTCAGCCAGCGTGTCATAGACGGTCATGCGGGGATTCAGCGAGGCGTATGGGTCCTGGAAAATCATCTGCATGCGCCGTCTAAGCGCTTTGAGATTATTGCGGTCGAGTCCGCCTACATCGGTGCCATCAAAACTGATCTGACCGGCTGTAATGGGCGTCAATCGCAGCAATGAGCGGCCAAAGGTCGACTTGCCACTCCCTGACTCACCAACAAGCCCCAGAACCTCGCC
>JAACDF010000160.1 GCA_009937065.1 Gammaproteobacteria bacterium
CCGACTTCATCGAACGCTACCACATCCCAAAAACCGATGATGCCGACACGACGACGTTGGTTATTGTAGAATAGAATCGACGTGCTGGTTTGTCCTCCGCTGATCAGCGTGCCGTAGGGGGAGAATTCACTGAATGTATAAGACTTTCCGTTACCCCGTGGACCTAGCTCTATGAAATTGTAGTTTGCTTCAACAAAAGGAAATAATCGCGCCAAGTAGTGAAACTTAAGACGTTGGTTCATTGGCTTTGGATCGAGCCCGATGGATCTGATGACGACATCGATCCACTCATCACGGCTGAATTCATTTCGATTCTCACAAAATCCTTTAAAGTCGAAACGTGCCAACTGGATAGGACGCAGATCTTCTATGTAAAATGAATAGTCGTCATCATCTTGGTCATTGTGGCCTAAGGTCACTTCCGCCCATATGCCTCCTTCGAATAGACGGTCATTACCCTCGTAGAAGCGCTCATTGATTGCAATACGTTGAGAATTGAAATTCTCCATCTCAGCCCAGTGCCGTTTGTCACGTTCGACATATTTCACATGGACTTTATCGATGAATTTGTGACGGCCTTTTTGTACTACTAATGAGCGAGCAGTTTCCGCTTCAGAAGGGCGCACATAATTTTTTTGGATAGTCTCTAGTACTGCTTCTTTACCTGCTTCGATCTCCTCCTCATCCTCAGATGCGCAGAACTTAGCGAGAAGGAATTCTAAAACAAAAGAGGGGACGTTCGTGCCTTTTTTTATTTCGTGCAGCAGGCTCTTCTTAACGACCTTACCAGGGTATGCGCTAATTAGTTTTTCGTCGAGGGCATCAAGTTTCATCATAGGTAGTTGGTTTTAAGTTTTATGCTGTGATATTTGAGCAGTGTATCTGGATTAAGGGCGACCACCTCGAAATTACCTTCATAGTTTTCGTTCATCCGCAGTGGCACTTTGACGGTCTCACCCTTGTTGATGTTAACCGACCCGGTTGTGGGATCTACGTTTTTATTACCAATCACTGCCTCGCCAACTATCTCGTCTTTGGCTTTTGCCTCTAGGCGAAGTTGTATCATTTCTGGCCCAAACATATTTTCTACGTAGGACACCTCAATTAGTGGACGTTGCGTAGTGATCTTGTCTATCTTTCCGTCCTTGTAGGAAAGCATGATGGTGATTTCGTCATCTTCTTTTCTGGAGACTATGGATTTAATAGTCAGCACTGGCAGAACACACTCTTGCAGCGACAGACCAGAATGGAAGTAGCTAGTGTTCTCGATGAAGGTGCTCAAGTTTTTAGGTACGACATAGAGGGCGTCTGAAAGGGGAATCCCAACATCCTCGGTTTTGTATCCTTGGGTTTTTTCCGTAGTCGTGCCCTTACCAATCAGTACACGATCTTTCTCTAATGACCAAGGGCCTTCTGGTTTTTCTACTTTGTAACCTGGACGCACCGATGTGCGTAGGTGGAAACCGTGGTCAGTCGCGATCACAATGTTACTGAAACCTTTTTCGCTGAGCTTTTGGATCGCAACACGTATTTTCTGTAGTGTCCGAGGGATCTCTCTTAATGCGAAAGATGCATCCGTTTCACCTGCCATATCAATCTCAGTATTACGCACCACCAAGAGGTCGACAACCTTAGGTATCTTGATCTTATGGCTTGCCTTGACGATTTCCTGCAGTTTGAGGTCCATGTAGCGGTCACCATAGATCGAGCGTATCCAATTTGCCCGCTCTGTGGTATTGCGCACGGGTTTGCCTCCGAGTGCTGGCACAATCGTATCGTCGAGCTCGAGCATACTAAACTTTTGGTCTGCTTGCGGCATCAGGCTAGCCATCCCCACTGGGGTTATGGTCGGTAGTTGCGCAGATACAGGGTGTAGATCAATCGAGTGCAACTGTTCAAGCTCTTGCTGGAGACCGACTGCAAGATCGTAGCGTAAAGAGTCGATTAAGAAATAGGCGACCTTTTCATTCGCCTGCAGCTTGGGCTCAACGAAGCGGCTGAAGACATCACGATTGCGTGGAAGCTCTTCAGGAGGCCAACCTGAATGTTGGATGGCATTTGTGAAGGCCTGGATGTAGCGCCCGATCAGCTGCTCATATATCTCTGTGATTTGATCTAGCAGTTTGGCGATTGCCGGTGTTTGATCTATCAGATCCTCCTCTGCTTGCAGTAAGGCACGGTGCAGTTGATCGATGCTACGGAGGTCGTTTTGGTAGCATTTTAGTAAAGTAGGTAGCTGACTTGGAGGAGACGCATTTTCGCGGTCAAAGTCTTCTATTGATTCAGAGAGCTGAAAGGCTTGTCCCACTAGTCGCCACTCTTGCAGACGCGCTCCTTCGCTGACCCAAATAGAATCTCGGTGAGTTTGCTCGATTTTACGTGCTGTATCGAAGGCGCCCTCCATCACTGCTTCAATATACTGCGTGAGGAAGCCTCTTTCTTCGAAGGAAAAGGTGTCGCGATCACCGTAGTCCGTTATGTTCTTCACGCTTTGTTCGAGCTCGAGGTCGCTATCGATCTGTTTGGCTTGTTCGAGGTAGAGGCTTTGTGTCTGGCGATTGTTGCGTAAGCGGTCGCAGATCTCGAAAATAAGCTCTTGTGCATTCTTTCCTGCCACGGGTACTTGTTCAAGGCTCGTAGGTAGGTCGATGGGTAGGTCGAAGGTAAATTCACTGAATAGCATAAACCGCCAGATTTCATCAGCGATAGACCGCCACTTTTTACCGCGGGTCACTAGCTTGAGATTGAAGGTACGTTGCAAGAAGTCGTTGATTTCAGTCACCCAGCCTTCCGCTGCGTCGAGCTCCGTACGTAGTTCAACATCCGCAGCCAGGAATTTGATGACTATATCTTGTGCGCTTTCTGCTTTCAGTGTGCTCCGTAAGCGTGGCCAGCTGAGTCCACCGCCCGCATCAACGGCATCCACAGTGGCGAAGTCAGGTTCAATGCCTTGATCGAACAACTTGTCGATCTCTACGACATGAGCGGGCTTGGCTTTACGGCAAAGTGATTGGTAGCTATCACCGTCACCCATTGGGAACTGCTGCCCGATGGAGCTAAAGTAGGCGAAAGGCTCCAGCTGCCGTGCTTCTGGATCATCGAGCTCGGGCGAGGGGCGCGGCACATAGATAGCCAGGTTACGGTAACTCGGCGTTGCCTTGGCAAGATCACGCAAAGCGGCCTCGGCATCCAGACGTGATTGAATAGTGGACTTGGTAGCATTGATC
>JAACDF010000161.1 GCA_009937065.1 Gammaproteobacteria bacterium
CACTCATGCTGCCACTGGCCTTTACAGCAAGCCCGGTAATGGCCGAATCTGAAGAGGTGATAGAAGAAGTCGTTGTCACAGGTGTCAGAGGTAAGCCTCGAACTGTCAGAGAGTCACCCGTGCCCGTTGACGTCTTCTCATCTGATGAATTAAACGATGTCGCGTTCACCGATATGAACGACATTTTGACCACCCTCGTGCCCAGCTTTGGCATCGAACGAGAGGCCATTTCTGACGGCGCGACATTCATTCGCCCCGCCAAAATGCGCGGGCTGCCTACCGACAAGACCTTGGTCTTGGTCAACGGCAAAAGGCGTCACCGAGCTGCCTTGGTTGAGATCGGTGGTACTGGTGCCCAAGGGCCTGACCTATCCACTATTCCCGCCAGCGCGATCAAGAGCATCGAGATCGTTCGAGACGGCGCAACCGCTCTGTACGGATCAGATGCGATCGCCGGCGTCATGAACTTTATTCTTAATGATGCCTCCTCCGGCGGATCAGTCACCATGGAAACAGGACGATACTTTGCTGGAGACGGCAAGAACGTGACGATTACCGGCAACATGGGTTTTGCGTTGGGGTCCGAGGGATTCTTAAATGTCTCAGGCGAATTCTCGACTTCCGATCCGACGTATCGCGGCGAGCAATACTGTCGAACAGTTTTTTGTCTTGATCCCGCTGGAGACGACTATGCCGCGTTTATTGCCAACGGCCGGGCCGACCGCGTCGCGCTAGGCACTGATGCAGATTTCCTTGCAGCGACAGCAAACGCCTCGCTTTTCGGCGATGTCGTGCAGCCATGGGGCGCCCCAAATGCTGAGGCGATGAGATTCTTTTTCAACGCGGGCATGCCCATCACTGACAGCGTCGATTTCTATGCCTTCGGCAACTTCTCCGACAGCGACAGTGATGGCAGCTTCTTTTACCGCTACCCATACAACGGCACTATTGAAGAGTTGCGCGAGTCCGACGGCTCCATTTACATTCCGCTGGAAAAATATCCCGGTGGCTTCACGCCACGATTTTTCGGCTACGTGGAAGACATTTCTTTCGCTGCAGGTTTGAAAAGTGAAGACAATGGCCCACTTTCTTGGGACATCAGCGCTCGTTTCGGTGAGTCGTCTATCGATTACACCTTGGCGAATACGATCAACCCTTCCATGGGACCTGCTTCACCTACGTCCTTCGACCCAGGCACTCTGACCAATACGGAAACTCAGCTACAGGCAGATTTTTCCTATGTTTTGAGCGATACGGTGACACTGGTCTTCGGCGCCTCCTATCTAGACGAGGAATATGAAATTTCTGAGGGTGAACCTGACTCCTACAGAAACGGTCCCTATTCGGTTTCGGATCCATGGGATTTCTGTAACGCAGACGGTACCCCTACTACTGCGGGCCTTGGGGTCGATGCAAGCTTTGGGCTCGATTGCGCTGACGAAGACGACCCCGTTTACACGGCGGTTGGCGTAGGCTCGAACGGGTTCCCCGGTTACTCGCCAGAGTTCTCGAGTAACTACACCAGGGACTCTTATGCGGTCTACCTCGAAGCCAACATGGACGTCACTGACGACCTTTTTGCGCAGGCAGCAGTTCGCTATGAGGACTATGAGGACTTTGGCTCTGAGGTCATCTACAAAGTTGCGGGTAAGTACGACATCAGCGACAACATCGGCATTCGAGCGTCGTTCAATACTGGCTTTAGAGCCCCAACTCCGGGCCAGCAAGGCACGACCAACGTATCAACACGCCTGCCTAATGGCTTTCCCGTGGCGACTGGGCTGTTCCCAGCATCAGGGCCAATTGCCAAAGCCTTGGGCGCAGAGGACTTAGATGCCGAGACATCTGAAGGTTTCTCTATAGGTTTCGTTGGCAACATCGGATCTCTGGATTTCACCGTTGACTACTACACCATCGATATCGAAGACTACTTCAGCGCTGTTTCAGAGCGAGACGTCTCTACAGACCCAGCGGAGACTGCTGCATACGAAAACTTCCTAGCCTTAGATTCTGCTGGGGTTGTAGGCGCCAACACGATCGGCAGCGTGTTCTTCTTCACCAATGCTTACGATGTGAACGTTTCTGGGGTCGATGCTGTTTTGACCTACCCGGTTGAAAGCGATCTGGGCACCACTGACATTACATTCACCTACGGTTTTACCGAATTTGAATACGACAGTGATCCCAGTGGTTTCCTCAACGCTGAAGATCAATTCGACGGCGAGAACTTTGATCCTAACAACCGAGCGATTTTGCAAATTCGGCATGCCTGGGAAGACTATGCGTTTTTGTTGCGCACGAGCTACTGGGGAGAATCTGAGAACTATCAAGGCGGTAACATTCAGGAGTTCGACCCTGTCGGCATGACTGACCTGCAATTCACTTACTTCGGCGAAGATTTCTCGCTGACGTTTGGAGGCATGAACGTCTTTGATGAGTACCCCAATAAGGATGAGATCGGCGACTACTGCTGTGGCCGAATCTACCCATCGCCCTCTAACATCTCGTGGATGGGCGGGCGCTGGTACGTCAAAGCATCCAAAGAGTTCTAAAGACTCTTACCGCGCTGGACAAAAAGGCGCACAAAAAAAGGGGGCTTAGCCCCCCTTTTTTCGACCTACAGATTGTGCAAACAAACGCTCTCTTTCCCTGTCGCGCCCCGCGGCTTAATGCACTAAGGCAATCACCGCAGCTGTGTTTTCACCAATCGCCGAGCACTGTCGTACACGCTTAGGCCATTTCCTCCAGCGCCGCCGGTAAGGCATCAATGTACATTTGCACGTCTGCAATCTTGCCCATGCTGACCCGCGACCAGTTCGTGTAGTCGCGATAGATGCCGCGAATGTAGACGTTGCGCTTTTGCATGGCGGCCCGAAATTTCTCAGCATCGCCCTTGCCTAGATCCACAAACATGAAGTTCGTTTGCGATGGTAGCGCGGACAGCCCGTTCTGCTTCAGCGCATCGGACACCATCTCACGCGCCTCCACGATCTTTTTCTTCGAGTATTGAGTAAAGACTTCATCGGTATAGCTGGCCAGTGCGCCGGCGACTCCGGCCTGATTCAGTCCATAGTCACCCAGGCCATACTGGCCAACCTCTTCGAGCAGCTCTGGCTTTGCAATCAGGTACCCCACGCGCATACCCGCGAGTCCATAGATCTTCGAAAAGGTTCG
>JAACDF010000162.1 GCA_009937065.1 Gammaproteobacteria bacterium
CACCCATCGCGATCGCTTCATCGACCAGACCGGGTAAGGCGTTGCCATCTCTGAAGATGTCGATTAAATCGACTGGGTCATCAATATCACTCAAAGCGCCGACCACGGTCTGACCCTGCAGAATTTGACCCGCGAGGGCAGGATTCACGGGCGTCACCCGATACCCTTTCTTCAGGAGAAACTCCAAAACCTGATAGCTCGGCCGCTCGGGTTTATGGCTCGCACCCACCAGCGCAACATGGCGCACTGTTGCGAGTAAATTGGCGAGCCCCTCGTCAGTCTCGATCAGCACGAGATCATCACCACTCTGGGGCGCGCTTCTCAAAGAACGCCTTCACGCCTCGGCGAGATTCATCAGAAGTCATTGCCTCAACCATGACTTGGTTGGCATGTTCAAAGGCATCATTGAGCGGCATCTCAATCTGAGTATAAAAAGCGGTCTTACCATCTCGAATACTCTGTGGCGAACGCGAAGCAATCCGTTCGGCCACTCGTTGAGTCTCTGCCAACACCTGATCCGACGATACGTGCCGATTGATAAGCCCGAAACGCTCCGCGTCAGCCGCATCGAAAAATTCGCCCGTGAGCGCCATTTCGAGGGCGTGCTTTCTTGAAAGGTTACGACCAATACCTACAAGAGGTGTGGTGCAAAAGGCGCCAAGGTTTACACCTGGGGTGCAGAAACGAGCGTCACTGGAGGCGATCGCCAAATCACAGGCAGAAACCAGCTGGCAGCCCGCCGCCGTTGCCGTGCCCTGCACACAGGCGATGACCGCTTTGGGGCCGTGCACAATACGCTGCATCATGGTCGCACAGGCTTCAAGAACATCCATGACCCGGCGCTTCCACGCCTCACTGGTCTCCTCAGACCGCCGTGCCATCTCGGTCAGGTCATGTCCTGCGGAAAACACCGGACCGTGCGCTGCTATGACAATACAGCGTATATCGCTGTCGTCATATGCGGCCTCCAGCGATGAAGAGATCTCAGCAAGCATGGCGCTGGATAACGGATTGCGCTGCTCGGCATTATTTAGAGTCAGCCAGAGCACGCCCCGCTCATGCGTTTTTTCGATTAAAGAATCGGTCATCTTGCTCGCTCCAAGTGCTGATGACATTGATTTAACAGAAGATTGAAGCGGGAGGCAAAGTTTGCTGATGCAGCACTGAATTCAGGGTGCCTATCGCCATCTCGCCGCAGCCGCCTTGTCACCACCCATAGTCATGAGTTGTGCCATTCTTTGATTCAGCCGCGGGTAGCTCTCACTGGCCCCTGATGCAATAAGCGCGTCGGCGTAATTCTCAAGCGCGGTAAGGTATAGCTGAGTTGTCTTAGAATCGCTGCTATCCACGCTATGTTTGATGAGGTTGTCGTAAGCGCGAAGACTCATACCAATTTGATCGGGATAATCCTCCGGGATGGAAAGCAATAGTTCCCTGGCCTTGCTCGTATTACCCGTTTTCAAATGTGCGGTACCCAGCCAGCCGACAGCCTCAACCACTAGCTCCTCACGTCCGCGCGTATAGCTTAACGATCGCTCCAACAAAGGAATTACCTCACCCCAGCGACCATCCTGACTCAGCAGTGTCGCGAGGTTGATGTAGGTCTCTCTGTTATGAGGGTAGAGCTTGAGTAATTGTTCAAGGTGATAGAGCTGCGCTTGCTTATTTTTGAGGTGTCTCGCCAAAGCAGCCATCTCAAAGTGTAGTTTCCAATCGGCGGTGTGCGAGACCGTGATCACTTTGAGAGACCGTATTAGTGCTTGACCTACTGAAAGACCTCTGGGGCTTCATGCTAGAACGAAAGAAGCTATGGATGGCGCCCATCATTGGCATCATGCTTATCCTGGGTGTGCTCGTGGTCATGACGCAAGGTTCAGCATTGGCCCCCTTTATCTACACAATTTTCTGACTCTGTAGTCAGCGAACCGACAACCCCAATACACTGAGCACTCAAACAGGCGGAGACAATCAGCTGTGGCAGATCCCTATCTCTACTCGGTCACAAATAATGTGGCCACATTTAGCGTCAACGACGCGCCCTATAACTTGATGCCCGTTCACTACATCGATCGGCTGGAAGAGCAGCTACCCGATGTGCTGTCTGATCCAACCATTCGTGCCATCGTCTTCACCGCTGAAGGTCTGGCGAATTTCTCAGCTGGCATGAATCTCAGACAAATTCCCGAGGGCATCAAACGCGCAGGAAGTCCCGAAGCATTTTTCGCCCAACGCCATCGTGTTCTGGACATGATCGAAAACGGTGGGACACCCGCGATCGCCACTTTTTTCGGCTACTGCCTTGGTGCTGGACTGGAGTTGCCTCTGGCCTGCCATTTTCGTATCGCAGCCAGCGAAGGTGCAAAAATAGGGCTGCCCGAGATGGATTTGGGCAGTGTCCCAGCCTGGGGCGGATCAGCCCGCCTTCCTCGTGTCGTGGGTCGGTCGTATGCACTCGATATGATTTTGCGCGCACGCAAGATCGATGGAAACGAAGCGCTGAGAATAGGCCTCGTTACCGAAGTAGTACCTCTCGAACAATTAAAAGCGCGTGCACAAGCTCTTGGTGAAGAGCTGGCTACGCAACCACGCTTGGCCGTGAAGGCGGTGTTAGATACGATAGTTGGATGTGAAACCAAGACGATGGATGAATCCATTGAAGATGAGAAGCGGGCCGTCGCTGCCACGCTAGGGACGCCCGATTCGCAGGAGGGGATGGCGGCCTTCCTCGAGAAGCGAAAACCCGTGTTTAACCAGTCGTAAAGAGAGATTGCTATAACTAGCCTTATGCCCGACGACCAAACCGACACATCACTACTGAGCCGCCGACGCTTGCTCCGCGCCATGGGAGTATCAACAGCCGGTGTTGCCGCCGCGAGCGCAATTGCCGCAAGCCGCGAGAAAATTGTCGACGCGGGTGACACCGCAAAAGAGGAGCTGGCTGAACTCAAGAAACAGTTTGATGCGCTCGACAAGCGCTCGAAACTGATTCTCCGGCTTATTTTGGTGCTGAGCGGCCTAGATCTCTTCTTGGCGATCTAGCGACTCGACGCACGCGTGTCCAAGAGGTCGCGGAGCTTGTCTTCAATCGAGACACCCGATGCAGGGGGCATGAATACTTGGGTCATGATGACACCAACACGCCCCTTGGTAGGGTCAATCCAGTAACGGGTTCCCTCGTAGCCACCACCTGTCCAAATATCAGCACGACCATAGGTATCGTCGGGGCGTCGTCCGTTTGATAGCCAGATTGCATAGCCCATCGCGCCCCACCCACCGTCTGCATTGCTTTGCGGGCTCGTCATGGCAGTGATCGATGCGTCTTCCAATAGCGGCTGAATGCCATTCGCGTTGCTAAAGAACACAACGCGTAAAAATTTTGCGAATCCGGGCGCCGTTGCCACGAGGCCCTCACCACCTAGGAATAGGGTCGTGTCACTACCGTAGGGCGGTTGGTGCCCCCCAAAAATGTCGAGCTCCATAGGCGTGGCCAGACGAAGCTCACCGTCAATACCCGACACTCTGGGTGGCAAGACGGCGGACTCAGGGAGCAGGAAAGTTAAGCCTTTAATGTCGTAGGGCTCGAGTAGACGCTCCTCAAGTAATGACTGTAGTGACTTGCCCGTTGCGCGCTCCATCAAAAAACCGAGAACGGTGGTATTCAGTCCGTAGTAATAGCCCTCGTCAGGTGACTGTATGAGCGGAAGTGTTGAAATGCCCTCAATCCACTCGTTGCTCGACTTAGCCAGTGGCAGCTCGAGCGCCGCTTGGGCTTCGTCAAGGCAGGACAGATTTGTGGTCGCGTAATAAAAACCCGCCGTGTGGATCATTAGATCGCGGATAGTCATCGCGCGGCTGGGTGACTCGAGTGAATAGTCGCAGGCTGACTGTCCACGGTCCTCAGTGGCGGTTAATGCATAACTCTGCGCAGACGCCTGGGACATGGTGCCACCCGAAAGTGGTCGCGCTACCTTCAACGTGGCAAGCTCGGGGAGATAGTCCGCAGCCCTGTCTTCTATCGAAAATACGCCGTCCTCCGCTAAATCGAGCGCGAGCACGATGGTCACCAACTTACTCATTGACCAGATGCGCATCCAGTCATCTACATCAGGACCTTCGGCATTCCCGTAAAAGTCAGGATTCGCGACAGCTGACGAGACCAATACCTCACCCTCTGCCGTCTCAACATAGGCGGTCATGAAAGGGTAGTGCTTTAGAGCTACAACCTCCTCCTCAAGAAGTGACCTAACTGCAGTCTCTTGGGAATTCGATGCACCACAACCAAATAGCGTCACTAATGGAATGACAAGGCTAAAACCCAGCGCTCTAGCGTTTGGCATCTCGTGTCTCCATGACGACAACATCGTTTCCAAGATGCTCATATACAATCAAGCATGCTGAGTCGAAGCGTAATACAAGGCTCCAGAAAACGGAGGCAGCACACCGTCAAATTCTTCCGACGAGTCGCCTTCTCCTACCCATATGATTGATTGCTCGATCTCAGCTTCAGGAACGACAACGGTCTCCTTGGAAAAATTAAACATCGCTTGAATGCATTTATCGTCACGTAATCTCTGGAAGCGAAGCACGTCGCCGCTTCCCGAAATGTTATTGTGATGTCCCCATCGAAGCTCTGGACACGCATTTCGAATCGAAAGCAGCTGCTTTAAATGATCGCGGAGCTGCATACCCACCGCCGAATCAACCGCTCGTTGCTTATGGCACTCGGGGACTGGCAACCATGGATTGCAGCAAGAGAACCCCGCGTGCTCCACATCAGATAACCAGGGCATGGGCGTTCGCGCCCCGTCTCTGCTCAGTGTGTGGGGCCAGTTCCTCAGAGCTTCAGGATCTTTCAGTAATTCAAAGGGAATATCGACCTGCGGAAGGCCGAGCTCCTCACCTTGATAGATAAACAAATTCCCTCTCAGCGAAATGAGCAGCAGTGCCAGGAGCTTGGCGCGATGAGTGTCGTCCAGATGCTGTAACCATCGGCTATGTACCCTCGGTACATCATGGTTGGAGAAGGCCCACGAGGGCCAACCAAGATCGGGGTCGTTTGACCATGAGCCAATGATTTGAGCAAACGCCTCAACGTCTAGCTCGGGGAGATAGAGCAACTCAAAGCCATAGGCCGTATTTAGCCGAGTTTGACCCTTGGTGTACTCCTGCCGGACGTTGAGTGTTTGGGATCCGCCCACCTCGGCCACCGTAAAGCGCGAGCAATACTGATCGGTCAGCGCTCTAAGTCGCTCTAGGAAATTGGGGAGATCTGGATGGTTAGAGTTATTGACCGCCTTTTGCATATCGACTGGCCGTAAACTACTCCAGTGACCGGGATCGGCCACTGGATTATCCAGCAGTTCAACATTATGCATCCCGTAATTAATGGCATCCAATCGGAATCCATCAACGCCGCGGTCTAACCAAAACTTGGCAACTGACAGTAAAGCATCCTGAACTTCTGCATTGTGCAAATTTAAGTCAGGCTGAGAACTTAAAAAGTTGTGCAGGTAGTACTGCTGTCTGCGCGCATCCCAAGTCCATGCCGGCCCACCAAAAATTGACTGCCAGTTATTAGGCGGTGACCCCTCGGGTCGCGCATCGGCCCATACATACCAATCAGATTTGTCGTTATTAGCCGAAGAGCGGCTGGAGACGAACCACGGATGTTCAATAGAAGAGTGCGAGTAGACCTGATCAATAACAACCTTGAGACCCAGACTATGTGCCCGATCTACGAGTGCGTCAAAATCATCCAGGTCGCCAAATGAGGGGTCTACGCCGCAAAGGTCCGAGACGTCGTAGCCGAAATCATGCATGGGTGACGTAAAAAAGGGCGAAATCCAAATACCGTCCACGCCTAACTCGGCGACGTAGTCTAATTTTTCAGTGATGCCTCTAAGGTCACCCGTGCCATTTCCACTGTGATCGAAAAAGCTTCTCGGATAAATCTGATACAACGCGGCACCACGCCACCACTCGAACGAATTTGTACTTATCACCGCTAGGGGCCCCACCCAGATAGAACAGATTGTTTTCGAAGCGCCAATGCAGATTCCTTTGGCGCTGATCCGCTCGCACATTACCCGCAATCTTTTATTTGCGTAAGAGCATAAAACTGAAGCTCGCGTTACATCTCCAAAAATGGTTCTTTAACCTCTAGGAATTTAACAGTGAAATCGCATAAGGTAGGGAAAGAGGAGAAAATAATAAAAATTAGGGGGTGCTGTCGTGCTGCCATTTTATGAGCGACTTGACGAGCAGAGTAAAAATCAATCGATCAGCGTGAGATCAATGACTCTAATGGGCAACCATGCCTATTGGCATTTTCACCAGGAAATCGAAATCTTTTACTCGGCCAAAGGTTCGGGAAAATGCATTGTCGGGGACTATGTGGGACGCTACTCGAAGGGTCAGTTGGTCATAGCAGGGTCGTTTCTGCCTCACGACTTCAACTACGCGGACGATGACGACCAGACAAACAATATCCTTATTCACTTCAACCCACAGGTCCTGAATGGCTTCACCGAATTTGCTTCGATACGCCATCTTCTCGAACAAGCACGGTATGGCCTATCGTTCAAAAATATCCCGGAGAAGACTCAATTATTACTACGGAGTCTTGAAAGCCAGGAGCCGGCAGTCAGAGCGATTGGTGTTTTGGAGGTGCTTGCCAGCTTGTGCCAGGCGGATAGCCGCCCGCAACGGCTGTCATCGATCGATTTCTCTCCAGAGAAAATGGATGACCGGAGCGGCAAGCGTCTCAATACGGTCATTGAGCACATCACGCAAAATCAGAGTCGTCCCATTAATGTGGAAGAGATGGCGAAGATTTGTAATCTGTCGACACCGGCTTTTTGTCGTTGGTTTAAGCAAGTTTTTAAATGTAGTTTCGTCACGTATATGACCGAGCGAAGGATAGAGACCGCGTGCCGTCTATTGGAGACTTCGAATCTCGGAATCTCAGTGATCGGCGATCGCGTGGGATTCGAGAGCTACAGCAACTTCAACAGAGCCTTCACGAAAGTCAAACAGATACCGCCGCGTGAGTACCGACGCGTCCACCAGTAGTGGCTGTTAGGCGTTTAGAAACTTCGCGTGGAAGCGCAAATGCTCCTCGATAAACGATGCGATGAAGAAATAACTGTGGTCAAAACCATCGTGCTCTCGGTAAGTCAGTGGAAAACCCACTGCATCACAAGCAGCCTTGAGCGCGCTGGGTTTTAGCTGGTCTTCAAGAAACGCATCAGCAGCCCCTTGATCCACTAACAGTGGAACCTGCTCGGCTCCCGAGCGAATCAGGGTGCTGGCATCGTGGTGCCGCCATTCTTCTTGATCCGCACCGAGATAGGCAGTGAATGCCTTGTGGCCCCATGGGCAATCAGCCGGTGCGCATATCGGCGAGAAAGCACTCACTGAACAGTAGGTTCCGGGATGCTTAAACGCCAAGGTCATAGCACCGTGTCCGCCCATAGAATGCCCGCAAACACTCACTCGGGTGAGATCTAGACCCTCCAAGTTGGCGAGCAAGAGAGGCAACTCCTCAACGATGAAGGATTCCATCTGATAGTGAGACGCCCAGGGTGACTGAGTCGCATTGATATAGAACCCTGCACCCAACCCCAAATCGTAGGCGCCGTCGGGATCATTTGCCACGCCATCGCCTCGCGGGCTGGTGTCGGGGAATACGATGGCAATACCGAGCTCACTGGCAACACGCTGCGCCCCCGCCTTCGTCACCGCATTTTCGTCGGTACAGGTCAGTCCTGACAGATAAATGAGGACTGGCACCGGATTAGATACAGCAAAGTCGGGCACGAATACGGAAAAAACTGTATGCCCGGATAACGCTTCAGACACCGCCTGATAGCGTCGCTGCTCGCCTGCAAAGCAGCGATTCGATGACAATAATTCTAGCCCCATGACTATCGCCCCTATTAACTGACTCTACTCGCTCGACCTTCTCAGTCGCCCTTCTACGTCGCCCTTCTAAAACGTCACGACCGATCGGATGCTCTTGCCCGCATGCATCAAGTGGAACGCGTCATTAATCTGATTGAGCGGCATAGTATGGGTGATCATCTCGTCGATATTGATTTTTCCCTCCATGTACCAGTCGACAATCTTAGGGACGTCCGTTCGGCCTCGTGCACCGCCGAACGCGGTACCTCGCCAAGACCTTCCGGTCACCAGCTGGAAAGGTCGCGTAGAAATTTCCTGCCCTGCGCCGGCCACCCCAATGATGCAGCTCTGACCCCATCCCTTATGACAGCACTCGAGAGCCTGGCGCATGACATTCACGTTGCCGATGCACTCAAAACTGTAATCAACACCGCCACCAGTCATTTGAATCAGGTGATCGACCACGTTCTCTACTTCGCTCGGATTAACGAAATCCGTCATACCGAACTGCCGCGCAAGCTCCGCCTTGG
>JAACDF010000163.1 GCA_009937065.1 Gammaproteobacteria bacterium
ACGGGAGTTCGCAGATCACTTTGTAGCGATCCGCGTTGGGCGCGTGGTAGTCGGCGATACTTGGATCGAGAAAAATCAGCACCCGCTGGACGGCGAGCCTATCCGCTAGAAGCCTTGTTATTGCGGATACTCCCTTTTCTTCGAAGGGGTCTCCTTGGGTCACAAGCAGTAGCGGTTTCTTGGGTGGGTCGATAGCCCACCGAGTATTGAGTTGCTCAAGAATTACCGCAGCAACCCACGACGGGTCCCTACTGTCATATCCACCCATGCCTTCGATCACCAACGGATGATGACCACGCATTGTTCGAATACCCATTAGTTCTTCATCCATGCAGGGATTTTGCGCTTGTTTGCGCTTAAAAGCGCTGTGGGTCTGCGTTTAATCAGACGGCAGATAAAGGAAGCTGTGATGTTCTCAGAGATTCGGCCTGCCGGGGTAATGCGGCAAGCTGCCAATGACCCTTTCAAACCCCAAAACCATGAAAACTAAAAAACTGGCGCGAGAAACAGGCTAACGAACGCTACTACCAAAGTGCGATCAAGCGGGTAATGGAGGAAGCGAGGGAGGCGGCGATTCTGAATTGATACGCTGGTCGATGCGAAAATAGATCGTCATCCGAAAAGAAAAAGAAAAGGAGATCGCGTGTGGAAAGTTTCGAAGGAAAAATAGCGGTCGTCACAGGTGGCGGCACCGGCATGGGGCGCGAATTGGTTTGCCAACTAATTTCTGAGGGGGCTCACGTTGCGACTTGCGATGTGATTGAAGAAAACCTTTTGGAAACTATGGAGCTTGCTGAGAAAAAAGGCACTGGCCGTCTAACAACGCACATGTGTGACGTCTCGGATGAGAATCAGCAAATCAGGTTTCGAGCGAAGGTCGCGGCACAACATGAAACTGACCATATAGATTTGCTGTTTAACAACGCAGGTATAGGCGCAGGTGGAAGCATAGTGGCCGAGGACCGGACCGAGTGGGAAAGAACGTTCAACGTTTGTTGATATGGCGTTTACTATGGCTGCACAACGTTTCTCCCCATGCTCCAAGCAAGCATGGAATCTCGGATTATAAACACAAGTTCAGTGAACGGGTTCTGGGCCGCAATAGGTCCTCACATCCCGCACGCGGCATACTGCGCGGCAAAATTTGCTGTCAAAGGGTTTACTGAGGCATTGATAACAGACCTTCGTATAAACGCTCCAAACGTTTCGTGTTCTGTGGTTATGCCCGGTCATATTGGCACCTCTATCGTAGAAAATTCGCGCAAGCTGGTGCGCGAAAAGAATGCAGAAGATCCAACTGATGCGGAGGTCCAACTTGCGCGAGAGCTCTATCTGAGGGGGGGCTACCGTTAGATAACGTACCGGATGACCACATCAAACAGATGATGCAACAAGAATCAGATGATTTTCGGGATAAAGCGCTTACAAGTGCCGAGGATGCCGCCTCCATTATTTTAAAGGGAGTGAAAGAAAAACGTTGGAGAATTCTGGTTGGCGAAGATGCCGAATTCTTGGATCAGTCGGTAAGAGCAGACCCAGAGTCAGCCTATGAACTCGAATTCTTTGAGCGTCTAGCTAATCGAGAGGTGGCTCTGAATTTTGACGATGGAAATTGAGTTGGTTAGTGACAATACAAAGAGCTCGAATTCTCGGGGGTGAATCTAAGACAGACAAGACAACTGTCTAACTAAATCTTGTCCGCTCACCGCTCACCGCTCACCGCAAATGTCACCCTGGAAAGGGTCTAGCGCACATACAGACGTAGGCTTTCCAACCTTTTCAGGGCCCCATTCGGTCTCTATAACGCAAAAACGGCGAAAACTGAAAAACTGAAAAACTGAAAAACTGAGCTGGCCATAGTCATGTTCTAAAAACTCTTACTACATACCTTTGGTTGCCACGACGCTCCAATCATGCTGTTTAACGAGGCTATAGGATCTTTTTGCGTTCCGATTTGCTCGGACAAAAATCCGGTAGCGCTCAATATCTGCGATACGAATTTGTTACCTGGTTTAACTGGCTTCACGTATCGTTCGTTTAGGACTGTGACTACGCAGAGCCTCAACGAAGAAAAATACAGCTACTGAGGAAAAGACAAATGAAAAGAATCGGAATGTTGCTATTGACGCTAATGGCGATGCCATCGGCGGCGTTTGGAGCAGGTTTGGAAATAAACGAAGAAACCTTGTTTGAAGCAAAGTTCAACATTGACTCAATGCATACGAAAGACGGTCAGACCTACGAACTATCTGCTTCTGGTGATGCAGGCCCATACGGCAGGGTTTACCTATCTTATGTGATGACGAACCTTCAATCTGTTGACGGCCATGGTGAGTTCACTGGCTATGCTTGGACGCAGTCAGGTGAAGACATTTTCACCGCAACCCTGCAGGGAATTTCCAAGAAAGAAGGCGCGCTATATAAGATGTATACCCTCGACTTGGTGAATAATGGCGTAATGAACTTCGCTATTGGAACGGTCGATATGGTAGCTGGCACCATGACATTCGAAGTTGGCGAAATCGACTAAGTGGCAGGACGCGCAAGGGGCTTCGGCCCCTTTTTTGTGCCTGAAACAATGCAGATTGATTGGGCAGCGCCGTCGAGTTTTGCAGTTGCCATAATAAGCTACTTGGGCGGCAAGCGATCTTCTCTTGGCCCATCCTGCAACAGCACCCCCCTTATCGACGTATAGGCACGCGCGTGTCTAATGCCGATAACAGTAGAGGTGTTGCAGATATCGTTTTAGGCCTAGATTGACTGAAAAATATCCGCTGTGGTGCTTGGATATTTGCTCTACGAAAGTCGATAAATCCTGTCGGCGGTCGCGTAAAACATCGCATGCTGCTCTGCATCGGAATAACTTAATGCGATTTTTTTCATCGCGTTCCAATAAACATTGTAGGAGAGCGAAAGCTTATCCACCGGGAAGTTGCTCTCGAACATACAACGCTCCGGGCCGAAGGCGTCGATTGTCCGTAAGTAATAATCACGATGCGCAGCGGCGACCACATCCGATGAAGGAGGTCTCTCGTTTTCGCCCCAGCCAAACCCGTTGACTGGCATAGCTAGCCCGCCGATCTTCACCACCACGTTAGGGCAACCTGCGAGTCGTTTTATGCCCGCTTGCCACTGCGCAAAAACCTCGTCTGCTTTGCCTGCGTAATCGCCGACACCGCAAGGCGTGCCAAAATGATCAAGAACAATAGTTGTGCCCGGTACAGCGTCGGCTAGGTCCGCAAAAGCCTCGTTTTGAAAATGATAGTGCCAAGAATCATATGTGTATCCCCGATCACCAAGCAGAGCGACGCCTCGGCGAAAATCCTCTCGCTCAAATAAGTTGGCATGGGGTGTTGCATTCAGCCAGCCTAAATTTTTACCCGGATCATGGGCACCACCATGTCGAATACCTCGAAACAGCCCACCTCCCGATTCTTCATGGGCCTGCAATACATCAAGCACTAAGGAATAGTCTTGATCTAGGTCCGCATGACCAATAATGCCTGCGATTTCTGCTTTACCTTGCCTCTGGCTAGCCAGCGCAATGTCTCTGACAAACTCCGTCTCGCCCACCGCTCTTAAGTGCTGTGGTCCAGTCTTTCGGTACTCCGCTCCACATTCCATAAACACCGTTTTTACGATGTTATGACCTGAGTCCGTATCCTCCCAAAGATCCTCAAGCACATAGGAGGGTAATCCACCGGTGCGCCATAAATGATGGTGTGGATCAATGATTTCGCGCTTAGGATCAACCGACTCCTCTATAGTCAGATTCAACCAAGCACGCTGTGATTGCGTGGTCAGCGCCATAAGTCTCTCCTCGCGTTGCCGTCGCTAATAAGGGTCAGGCTCATTCTGAAATTGGCGGTGAATTTCGATCATGCCTGGCGCCAACAATATCAGCCAGAGTCCGAACGCACATGCAACGTACTGCACCGGGAAAGCCGCTATAGACGCAATCCATAGCCCGAGAAATACCCACACGCGTCGCATGGCCTGGCTGGGGGTTACAGAATCTTTAGTGCCATCCCTGAGTAGCGGAAAGGCTTTCGGACGAAGAAACCAGCCATGGGCCGTCAGGATCAACAAGAATTGCAACCAGTTCAGTTCTCCCGCGCCCATTAGAGGCTGACGATCCAGCTCCGCATCATCGGTGATGTTCATCGCTTCGCGAATCTTGCCGATAACGTATTTAGCTTCAGGACGAGCACCAGCGCCACTCATGTTTTGATACTTAGGCACACATCGCCACCGGTAAAGAATGCGTTGCGCTCGGTTAATCGAGATCACAGCTGGTTGATAGTAACCGTTAGGATGACTTGTCCAACTGCGGTTTCGCAGGTGCCCGTCATCGGCGTTAAAGAAGACATCAAGCCACCCGCGCGACTGCAATTGTTTGCGGACCTCATGATGAGGATCACCAACAATCGGGAACGAAAGGCCCCAAGCGGCTTCTGCTTCCTGTGCGAGGGAATGGGGCTCTGAGGTAATGCCATACACCTCGCCGCCCGACTCACGAATTTGTTCAACGACCCCTGAATTCTCGTAGCTTCGTAACTCGAAGCGACAGGGCGGTCACCACAGCCCGCGATAGAATAGGAATACAACGAACTCATGCTTCTCGAGCACTTGGTCCAGCCAGTTGGCACGAAGGCCGCTCGGCGGGTCAAGCAAAACGGGAATATCGCTCAATTGCCCCTCTACTAATGAAAACTTGAATCCATCACCATGTGGTATGCAGCGAATCTGAGCTTTGTCACAAATCTCGCCGTCACAAAGCACCAAACCGAATTGAAAACTCTCAAACGAACTCGCCGACAGAGCATCTTCGAAGTCCACGATTCCGCTCACTTCGAAAACGCTATTCCTGCTTTGATTAAACCAAGTAAGTGCCGCTGCGACCGGCTCCTGCAACCGCTCTGGAATATCAACCACCATTGCTCACTCTCTCACCTATTTCA
>JAACDF010000164.1 GCA_009937065.1 Gammaproteobacteria bacterium
CAGGCTTTCCCCAGACCTCGCGACGACGCGCAGACGATCGCTTTCTTACCCTCAAGTCCCAGATCCATTGTCAGTTATCCTCTCGCTAAAATTTGCTTAACCGCCGTCATAAAACGATCCTCATCCACCTGATCAAAGCGGGCCGCAATATGGCCATCGGGTCTTATGAGTACCGCACCGTTATCCGGCAGCCCTGTCTGCTTTTGCCAGCTATCTTCGTCTTTAAAATCAACGCCGAAAGTCAGCTGATTTATCTGGGTGTGCCCCGCCAACACGCCTGAATCGGGGCCGTGCACTAACGTAAAAGTACTGGGCGATAGCAGCGATTGCAGTGGCTGGACTACTCCGTCATGTGTCACCCAGCGGTGTGGAAAATGAGCACCGGCATCCCAAGAAGGCTGATAATCAGAGACGTCTAACACCTCAGGAATGGGAGCTGGATCAACAATTGCCTCACTGTTGTAGCGGTAGCCAATTTGCAGATCGAAACTGTCAAAGTGAGGCTTTTGCGCCGCAACAGCTTCAGCCAGCTCCGGAAACGCCTCCGGACTCTCGGCGACTGAAGCGTAGCGCTCAGCGGTTTTCTCTGGGTCTAAGCCGTGGACAGCGACGATAAGATCAAACAGTTTCATCGCGTTATTCAGGCTTTGCTCATTATTGACCCGAGCTATCGGTTGGCGCTCGATCTCGTAGCTATCGAGTAGCCCATCGCCAGCAGCGCCCTTCATCACCGCAGCCAACTTCCATGTCAGGTTTTGTACGTCACCAACACCGGTATTCAGACCAAGACCACCGGCGGGCGGTATTCGGTGTGCCGCGTCGCCGGCGAGGAAGATCCGGCCCTTGCGATATGCTTTAGCTACCTGTGCAGTCATGACCCAAGGACTGATATTTTCGATGGTTGTCTCTGGGAGTGGCTGTCCAACTGCCTGTTCAATGAGTCCGAGGCATTTTTCGTCGGTGTAGTCTTCTCTATTTTCAAGCTCGGGGTTCCAGTCGTGCATGAGCACCCATGTTTTCGCCTGATCGTATGCGATCAGCGCACCACTGACGCCGGGCTCGAATAAGAAGTAGAGCAAACCCCGCTTACCCGCTGTGACGGCGCGAAGATCTGACTGAAAATGAATCATCAGATAGTTAGCCAGCGCATCCGGACCCTCCATTTCAATCCCCAGGAGCCCCCGTAGTTTGGAATTCGCACCGTCCGATGCAATGACGTAGCTAAACGATGCAGTTTGAATTTCGCCAGACTCAGCTGTCTTTAGCGTCGCGTCCACCGCGTTACCTCGGTCAACGAGTGAGGTGCACTCGACACCGCGCCTAAACTCAATGAGTTCGCTATTTCGCACATGCGTCTGCAGCTCTCTTTCAAAGATAGGTTGGGAGACATTGCTGAGTGGGAAAGGCGTAAACGCGAAGGCGCCCTCGTCTTGACGTTCGTAGGGCAAGGCACCGAACTCGGCTCCCGTAATCGTTCCAACAAAACGCACATGACCCGCCTCATCGGCACTCGCGCCCAGCTCACGTAAACGCTGGGCACTAATGCCTATGCTGTCGCATATTTCGAGTGTCCTTGCGTTTATCGCGTGTGCTCTGGGCGCAGTTGAGGTCTCGCTGCGTTTATCAATAAGACAGGAATGAATACCATGATGAGCGAGTAACAATGCTGCCATTTGGCCGACCGGGCCCGCCCCAACGATTAAAACTTTCTGACTGTTTTGCTCCGCCGACACTCTGGTATTTCTCCAACAAATCTTAAAATTCTGAAATTATTCTCATTTTTGACATATTCCTCATTTTTCTTGCCTGCTGTCAAATGGTTCGATAAGTTAGCTGGAAACCAAAGGCGATTTTTTGCAATGAATTCATCGGTACACCAACTCTTTCGTCAGCAGACCATCGGTAAAAAAAAGCGAGAGCGCACACGCGGAGCACTACTGGACAGCGCTATCAGCGTCTTTGCCAATAAGGGCTATGAAGGAACTCGAATCAGCGATATTACGGCTCACGCAGATGTCGCCAACGGTACGTTTTACAACTACTACCAAGACAAAGACCAGCTTCTCCATGATGTTGCATTGGGCTTGGCGATTGAGATTACCGGCCGCATTAATGAAGAAATGAGCGAAGTTAAACACGCGCCAACCCGGGTGGCTCTGGCTACCGCCAAATTGCTGCGAACCGCGCGCAAAGAACCGGAGTGGCTTGATGTGTTACTCCAAGGCGCATTTATTGTGCCCGAGGTTCAATCAGCCACCATTCAATACTTGCGACAGGATCTTGAGATGGGTGTCTATCAGGGTGAATTTAACGTCGACATCGATTTATTACTCGTCAACCAATTTATCTCGTTGATTCGCGTAGCGGCTCTGGTCGATCCAACAATGTCCGATGAGACCATTAAGAGCACCTGCGAGGCCGTGCTTCGCCTAGTTGGCATGTCCACAGCGAATGCAAACACCCAAGTCACCGCGGCCTGCGAGTCGCTTCTGGAGGCCTGAGATGGAAACACCATTAATTCGAGTCAAGCAACTCGCTTATGTCCGAGTAGAAGCCACCGACGTAGCATCTGCAGAGAAATTTTTGCAGGAGTTCGGCTTGCAGGTGGTCGAGCGCACCAACGGCCAAACGTATTTTCGCGGGACCGATGCAGCGACACCTTGTTATATCCTGTCCGAAGGTCCGGGGACCGTAACAACAATTGCCTTTGAAGCAGAAAGTGTGGAAGACCTCCAAACCTTATCCGAACTTCCCGAAGCATCCGAAATCTATAGCCCCAACGAGCGCTATGGTGGAAAAATAGTCCGACTGACTGACCCCGTGGGCATGTCGGTCGAAGTCGTCTACGGTCGCGAAGCGCTGGCATCGATGGAGGCCGCACCCTCACATGCCTTCAATATGAATGGCGAGCGACACCGGGTAGGCGAACTACCAGCAGTCGCCTACGGACCGTCAAAAGTGAAGCGCTTAGGTCACCTTGTTCTGGAGAGTGCCGATCCCGAAAAGCTCTATGACTGGTACAGCTGTCATTTCGGCCTCACTAAATCGGATGCCGTCGTGCTACCCGATGGTTCGTCACAAATGATTTTTTCACGACTTGATCGAGGTGAAGAATACGTAGACCACCATGTCATTGGGTTTCAGTTCGCCTTGGATGAGGGTACACGGGTTCAACACCTTGCCTTTGAGGTCGGGAATATGGACGACCTAATGTCTGGCCATGAATTCCTCAAGCGCCGAAAGTACAAAAACGTCTGGGGAGTTGGCAGGCACCTCTTAGGTGGGCAGATATTCGATTACTGGAAGAGCCCATCGGGCCTCATCCATGAGCACTGGACGGATACGGATTTACTCAATAACGCGCATGAGCCAGGTGACTGCAAAATCAGTGAAATGCGAGACTACTGGGGACCCGAACCAACTCCCGCTTTCTTAGTGTCTCGTTGGAATTTTAAGGTCATTAAAAATCTACTGCGAATTGTAAAAGCCAGATCCAGTACGGCTAGTTAAGGAGCGCGCGATGGGCATTTGTGTTATTCGGTTTCTGGAGTCTGAAGAGATCGTTCGATGGGGAATTGTTGAAAATAATCTGGTCATGCCACTGTCGACCCATTATGCGTCTCACCGCGATCTGATGGATGCGTTCTCAGATAACCCAACATCGCTGCAATTCAGTACAGAGGTCGCTGTTCCCCTGGAAACGCTCCAACTTCTGTCTCCAGTGACACCCGATGTGCAGATTTTTTGTCAGGGCCTCAACTACACTTCGCATCAGGAGGAAGGTGGCGTCAAAACGGGTAAGGGACAAAACCTTATTT
The DNA here is from genome assembly GCA_009937065.1 of Gammaproteobacteria bacterium. Lineage (GTDB taxonomy): Bacteria > Pseudomonadota > Gammaproteobacteria > Pseudomonadales > Halieaceae > Luminiphilus. The sequence goes on from JAACDF010000164.1 coordinate 3,819, forward strand.
TCACCAAGCCCCCCTCCTCTATCTGCGGCCCCCGTGATGACATCATCAGACCTGCCAACTGCCAGCTACTCGACTACGAAGTCGAGCTGGCTCTGGTGTTAAAACGCGATGTACCCGCTGACACCGAAATCACCAACGAGAACCTGCTCGATTATGTGGGTGGCTTTACCCTCGCAAATGACGTTTCAGCACGTGACCTGTGTTTTGGCGCGCCGATGCTGCAGTGGTTCAAAGGCAAGGGGCATCGGACCTTCTGTCCTACCGGTCCAATCCTTTATCTGATGGGCTCAGAGGAAGTCGATCTCCTGTCAAATCTTAGGCTCACACTCAGCTTGAATGGAGAGTCCCGACAGGACGCAACCACTGATCAGCTTATTTTTAAGCCCGACGAGACACTGACTGAACTCGCAAGCTTTACCAACCTGATGAAGGGCGACATGCTCCTCACAGGAACACCTGGAGGCGTCATTTTGAACGCCAGTCCAAAGGTCGGATTGGCGATAGTCATGAACTTAACCAATGATAAAAAGCGACGCGAGAAACTGATCAAGAGCCAAAAGGACGTTAGGTACTTGCAACCGGGCGATCAACTCAAACTGAGCCTCGAGACAAAAGACGGTAGTCGTCACTTCGGTAGCCAGATAAACACAATACGCGATGCGACTTGAAGACAAAGACATAAAAACGCGCGAAGTCACTCATTGGCAGGGTCTGCATTTGTTTCACTTCGACATGTCGTCCTGCTCCCAGAAAGTACGGATTGTGTTCCGAGAACTGGGTCTGCCCTTCACGCCACATCCAATCAATCTGATGAAGGACGAACAACAGACCGATTGGTATTTGGGAATTAACCCTCGCGGAGAGGTGCCCGTGCTCGTTCATAACGGTGCCGTGCATACTGAAAGCAACGATATCATTCAGTACATCGATGAGAACTTTGCGAGCTCAGAGAAATCTCTGTTGCCCCAATCCGGAAGTGAGCGACAGGCGATGCAAGCGCTGCTAGACCTGGAAAACGATCTGCATGGGGACCTTCGCACCGTCACATTCACCTATCTGGCGCCGGACCTAAAAAATCGCACTGGCGACAAAGACTCACTCGACTTCATTGGTCGATTCCATAACGCTTTTCAGGCTCTGGATGAACGGCTTTCTGACAGCGCTTACCTGCTAGGCGATCGTCTGACACTGCTCGACATCTCCTGGTTTATCACGCTCTTCCGATTGGAGCGGGCTGGCTATCCGTTAGCCGAGCACCCCAGGCTAGCCGCTTACTTCTTGCGCATCTCTCGACGACCGTCTTTTCAAACTGAAATCCATGCAGGAGCGCTCCCCATGCGTTTCGTTGGCGCTGCCTATCGGCGCTTTAGTCGACTGATACGGGGGTCGCTTGCACGAGATTACCAACGCTGGAAAAGCCAAAGTTAGTTGGCCAGCGTCGTCATCGATTCGCGGCGGCGCAATCGACCAGGCTTGAAACGCGATCCTGATGCCGCTTCCACACCCTTAGATAGCCTAAGGGCCTAATCATCAATCAATTTGCCGCAGGGCTGATATTATCGGGACCCCAGAAGGCTCGCATCGACACCACCTTGCCCTCTTCGTTGAAGCGAAAAACGTCAACTATATTGATAACGATTTCTTCACCGGGCGCACCCGCTGTGACGCTGAAAGGAAAGGCAACTTCGTTACCGGCTAGTCGAGGACTGCCAGATAAGCTCGCCTTTGCGACGCCCTGGCAGGCCTCGCTGTAGAAGGCGCGCAATACGTCTTTTCCCTCGCGCAAATCAGTGCCCACGGGGTCCTCGATAGAGGCATCATCAGCGAACAGGCCGAGCAACGTCTCCAGGTCACTGTTTTCGAGTGAGCGCACATAGGTTTCGCACGCTTTCTTAGCTGTTTCGTAGTCAATCATGGCAAATAAATCCTTATAAATTACTTATTATTTTGATTATAAAGCGTTGTTTTAATTCACTTATTTATCGAATTGTACATCTCGTTTTTCATTGAATGCATCGCGCGCTTCCTGCGAGTCCTGGTGACGATAGGCCTCGAGGGTGAAGCCCTGTTCGCTGCGATATTTGTCCTCAAGATTGCCATCTTCAATGCCGTTGAGCGCCTCTTTGGCCAGGGAAATCATGATGGGGCTCTTTTCGGCTATCTTTGCCGCCATGGATCGCACTGTATCCACCAGCTGGTCTCTAGGCACCACGCGCTCTACCGCGCCCAATCGATGAGCCTC
>JAACDF010000165.1 GCA_009937065.1 Gammaproteobacteria bacterium
ATGTCCAATAGTTCCCGCGAAGCCATTATTGAGGCCGCTACTCAAGCTCAAGCCGACGGTTTTGTTTCAGAGCTAGAGTCTACTTACGACACAATGATTGGTGAGCAAGGCGTCGGCTTGTCGGGGGGACAACGTCAGCGGATTGCAATTGCTCGCGCGCTATTGAAATCAGCCCCAGTGTTAATCCTCGATGAGGCAACATCTGCCCTGGATAACGAGTCAGAGTCACTCATTCAGACCGCGCTGAATGCCTCAAGAACGGGTAGAACAACGTTTGTCGTTGCACACCGCCTATCCACGATCGAGAGTGCTGACACGGTTCTGGTAATGGATGAGGGGCGGGTGGTGGCTTCCGGGAGTCACACGAGCCTACTTAAAGAAGAGCCGATCTATCGGGCTTTACACCAGCAAGGATTCAACAACGCATGATGTCTCGCCGAGATGGTTTAGAAACAGCGTTTAACAACGCGTGGTATCACGGTGCTAAGTGGACCCTAATCTTTCTGCCTTTGATGCCGCTGGTGATGTTGGCGACCTATTGTCGGCGGCGTTTTCGCCCTAAAAATAGTTTTGCTGCTTTGGGCGCTCCGGTCATTGTCATTGGGGGTTTGACTGCCGGTGGTACTGGAAAAACACCCACACTAATAGCGTTGGCGCGTTACTTATCGGGTCGAGGCTTCAAAGTAGGGGTTGTCAGTCGAGGTTACGGTAGAACAACCGATGACAGTTCGCTCCTGGTAAGCGAGGAACATACCCACGATGAAGTGGGCGACGAGCCCTTGCTAATCAAGCAATCTGTATCAAAAGCACTTGTAATTGTTGGTAAGTCCCGCCGAAAAGCGGCGAAAAGCCTAATTCGAGAGTTTGGCGCTCATGTCATACTTTCTGATGATGGCTTGCAGCACTATGACCTTCCTCGCGACTTTGAAGTTGCAGTTATCGATGCTGAGCGCGGTTTAGGTAACGGTTGGCTTATTCCGGTGGGGCCACTCAGAGAGCCGTTGGAGCGCCTGTCCTCTGTGGACTTTGTGCTGGAACGTAACGGCAGGAATGCGTCGCAGGCGCTGACCTATGCGCCCAAGCGATTGATATCGGTGAAAACCAACCATACGATTAGCCTCGACCAGGCTAAGACGCTTTTTTGCGATAAGTCGTTGGTGGCTGCGACAGGGCTAGGCCAACCAAGTCAGTTTTTCATCATGCTACGTCATTTGGGTTTCGAGTTCACTGAAGTGACTGTGGCAGACCACGCGTTACTGCCCCTCAATGAGATCCATAAAATGCATACGCCAGACCATATTCTGGTCACAGCCAAAGACGCGGTGAAAATGGATAAGCAGGCATGCGACAATGTGTGGGTCGTTGATATTGAAGCTCAATTACCTGAGGTATTGTTGTCGTCTTTAGAGCAGCTGCTCGACCGAGTTTCTCGTTAATAGTTTTCGATAATCGAGTTGACCATCATGTATCACATTGTCATTCCAGCAAGATACGGTTCCACGCGGCTACTCGCGAAAGCCCTCGCTGATATCAATGGCAAGCCATTAGTCTATTGGGTTTGGCGGCAGGCCATGCAAAGCAAAGCTATTTCAGTGACTATAGCGACCGACGATGCTCGAATTCAGGAAGCCATGAAAATCCACGGTGCTGAGGTTGTGATGACCGATCCAAATCACTCTTCGGGAACTGATCGCTTGGCAGAGGTCGCTCGCATCAAATCATGGGATTCAGACGCTATCGTTGTCAATTTACAGGGTGATGAGCCCCTCATGCCTGTGGCTAATCTTGAGCAGGTTGCAGGTATGCTTGAAGCGCATCCTCAAGCCTCCATTGCAACATTGAGCGAGCCCATTGATTCAGCTGACGCCTTTCACGACCCATCGGTGGTCAAAGTGGTGTCTGATGCGTCGGGCAGGGCACATTATTTCTCTCGGTCAGCTATACCTCACGTGAGAGGTGCAGAGCCCTCTCTGGTCCCGGACATGGCGCGTCGTCATATAGGGCTGTACGCCTACCGTGCGGCTTTTCTAGCCGATTTTGCGTCCCAACCCCTGGCACCCCTTGAACAGTTAGAGTCGCTGGAGCAGCTTCGAGCATTACATTGTGGTCATGAAATCCGCGTAGCGGATGCACTGGAATCGGTACCTGCGGGCGTTGACACACAGAAAGATCTCGATGCCGTTAGAACCCTGATGGCCCCTTAATGCTGGACGTTCAGGCTAACTTTCAGCTTGGTAGCCTAAATACACTGAGACTCGAATGTGTAGCTGAGTACTATGTTTGCGTTTCCAGCGTTGAGGAGCTCAAAGAGGCGGTGCTGGAGGCAAAACGACGCAGGGCCGAGATCAACCTGCTTGGTGGCGGTAGCAATCTCATTCTGAATCGTTATTTGCCGGGCATGACCATCCATTTGGGCTTAAGTGGGCGATCCGTCTCGGAGGAGTCCAATGACCACGTGGTCGTTTGTCTACAGGCGGGAGAGGATTGGCACGATGCTGTGCTCTGGGCTAACGCCGAGGGATACTTTGGGCTCGAAAATCTCGCACTGATCCCCGGTAGTGTAGGGGCAGGGCCAGTTCAAAATATAGGAGCCTATGGCGTCGAAATTAGTGAGTTAATTGAGCGAGTGCATGTTGTTGATTCGCAGAGCGGGAAGAATGAAAGTCTGTCCGCTGATGAATGCGGCTTCGGTTACAGGAACAGTGTGTTCAAATCCCCAAAGGGGAAGCACCTCATCATCTCTGCAATTGAACTGCGTCTTTCGAAACATCCCCACGTAACGATTTCGTATCCAGCCCTTAAAGATGCTTTGCCGACCGGCAGTGTAAGCCCCGCGCAGGTATTGGCAGCAGTTATCGCTATCCGGCAGTCAAAACTTCCAGACCCTACCTCTGAGGCAAATGTTGGAAGTTTCTTCAAAAACCCTATTGTTGACAGGGTGACAGCGGAACGCTTGCAGGGAGAGCATCCCGGCATGCCTCAATACCCTGTTGACGCCAACACCGTTAAACTGAGTGCGGCCTGGATGATAGATCAGTTAGGCTGGCGTGGAGTAGAGGACTTGGGTGTATCAATCTCACCTAAGCATGCACTAGTAATGGTGAACAAAACGGCAAGGTATGCGTCAGAAGTGATTGAATTTTCTAATAAAATTACCTCATCAGTTGCTGGCGCATACGGTGTTGTACTGGAGCGGGAACCGGAGCTGATTGGAACTGATACAAGCGTATGACAGCGACGAAATTCGATGCTGAATCTTTCTTGAAACAGCTGACCACACGGCCAGGCGTCTATCAGATGTACGATGCCGTGGGGGGGCTACTGTATGTGGGTAAGGCCAAAAATCTTAAGAATCGTGTAACTAGTTATTTCCGCGCTAGTGGTCTCTCTGGAAAAACCATGGCATTGGTGTCGCGGATTCGAGACATTCAGGTGACGGTTACCACCACTGAACGTGATGCGTTGTTGCTAGAGCACAATTTAATCAAGGAGAGTCAGCCGCCCTATAACATTCTTCTCAAAGACGATAAGTCCTATCCATACATCTACCTGTCATCTGAAGATAAATGGCCCAAGTTAGCATTTCACCGAGGTCCTAAACGTCGTAAGGGCGAGTATTTTGGCCCCTATCCAAGTGCGGGTGCTGTGCGTTCGACTCTCCATTTGATGCAGAAGGTCTTCAAGGTACGTCAGTGTGAGGAGTCCTATTTTAGGAATCGTTCACGCCCTTGTCTTCAGTATCAAATTGGCCGCTGTTCCGGTCCGTGTGTGGGTCTGGTGACTGACGAGGATTACAAAAAACAGGTGGAAAACTCGGCACTGTTTCTTGGAGGTAAGTCGCAAAAGGTAATGAAGCGTATCGCCGACGATATGGAGGCGGCAGCCGAGAAACTGGAGTTTGAGAAGGCCGCCGAGTATCGAGATCAACTGCAACGACTCCAAGACGTACAGTCTGCGCAAGGTATTGAGGGTTCAAGAGG
>JAACDF010000166.1 GCA_009937065.1 Gammaproteobacteria bacterium
GTCGCGGTCTCTAGCAATATCATGAAAAGCTTGCTCGAACGTGAGTGGGTAAAAGTGGTCGGGCATCGGGACGTGCCGGGTAAGCCAGCGATGTACGCCACAACGCGAGAATTCCTCGATTATTTCAATCTCAAGTCATTGGATCAGTTACCACCGCTGGCGGATGTCAGAGACCTCGAAACCATGACCAGTGCCCTGCCGCTTGAGGAGTTCCATGACTCTCGTGGTGAGGAGAATGAACCCGAATCCGGCGAGTCTCAGGGAATTGCGGTCGAGTCTGCAACATATGATGAGGCCGATGATTCAGAATGACTCAATCCGATCTAAAGAGTGAAAAGTTGATCGTGGGTGACGTGGCGGTCAAACCTGATGGAGAAAAACTTCAGAAGGTACTCGCGCGTATGGGGCTTGGATCTCGGCGAAAACTCGAGGAGAGTATTACGGCTGGCGATGTAGCCGTGAACGGTAAGACGGCGAAGCTCGGTGACAGGGTCGTTGCGGGAGACAAGATAAAATTCAAAGGTCGCTCCGTTGCCAACGATCAGCTTTTGGATAACCGAATTCTCTTGTACCACAAGCCGGTTGGTGAGGTGTGTTCGCGTAAAGACCCCGAAGGTCGCGCCACGGTCTTTGATGGTTTGCCCCGGTTGAAGTCAGGTCGCTGGGTATCCGTGGGTCGCCTTGATTACAATACGTCGGGACTGCTTCTTATGACCACCGATGGCGAACTGGCCAATGCACTGATGCATCCTTCGGCACGAGTGGAGCGGGAGTACCTTGTCCGTGTCATGGGGCGCGTGGACGACGCGATGCTCACGCGTTTGAAGTCGGGTGTTGAGTTGGATGATGGTCCAGCGCGTTTCACCGACATTCAAGAGGGCGGTAGTGACAGTGAGGGCATCAATCGCTTCTTCTACGTCGTGTTATCAGAGGGTCGTAATCGTGAAGTGCGTCGTCTCTGGGAGTCTCAGGGGACGACTGTCTCCCGACTTAAGCGCGTTCGCTACGGTGATGTATTCATCCCATCGAAACTTAAAAAAGGCCAGTGGATGGAGCTGAAGCAGCGTGATGTGGATGTGGTTTACACCATGGCCCAAATGGAACCTAAGGCGGTCTATCAACCTTCCAAAAAGTTTGCCGATAAGCGCGAGCGTCAGTCAAAGAAAAGCGGTAAGCACGTGACAAATAGAAACACTAAAGATCGGAAGGCTCAGTAACAAGAGTGCTACAAGCAAACCTCATGAAGCCTTTAATGTGGCTGTCTTAAGCTACTGAGCGCTCAACGCCTCTCCGTTGAGCTGAGCACTCGCATCGCTCATAACATAGACCCATTCATGGATAATAGCGTCCGGGCTTGGGTTGGTTGTGGGCGGCTCGGCTGGGTAGGCCGAGCGTCGCATCGCCGTGTTGACCGCTCCTGGATTTAGGCTGTTGACGCGAATGGTCGATGTGGCGCCGAGCTCATCGGCAAGCACCTGCATCAAGCCTTCTGTTGCAAACTTTGATACCGAGTAGCTGCCCCAATAGGCTCTACCGATTCTACCGACACCAGAACTGGTGAATACGATAGATGCCGACGGAGCCTGATCGAGCAAAGGCAGCAGGGTTTGCGTGAGCATAAACCCCGCATTGACATTGACCTGCATGACATCGTGCCACGTGGTCGCTCGGGTCTGCGCAATGGGTTTTCGATCGCCTAACAGGCTGGCGTTGTGCAGTAAGCCATCGAGTTTGGGTAATGCCTCACTTAAGGAGCCTGCAAGCGTCACAAAGTCGTCGTGAGTGGCTTTGGCAAGGTCCATCGGGAGTAGGGCGGGCTCAGGTGCGCCCAATGCTACGATTTCATCGTACAAGGCTTCCATGCGCTCTTCGTTGCGACTCAGCAGCAGGACCTCAGCACCACACCGCGCATAAGCGAGGCTGGCTGCTCGCCCTATACCCTCCGAAGCTCCGGTTACCAGGATGGTCTTTCCTGAAAGTTCGGTTTGCGTGGGAGACCAACTATCGGGGGCGACAGGCATTACAGGTGATTCCTTATCCATTGACAGAGCGCTTGAGGTGAATCGACACAGACATCGGCTCCCCATTGCTCTGGATTATCATGATCTTCGATGTAGCCGTATTTCACCGCGATGGTGAAGCAACCGGCCGCGTTTCCTGACTCAATGTCCCTGGTGTGATCGCCGACATAGACCATCGCCTCGGGTGCGACATTCAGCTCGGATGCTGCTAGTAGGATAGGTTCAGGGTGAGGTTTGGCATGCGTTACATCGCAGGGTGTCACCAATACATCCGCCGAGGGCTCGAAAGGCATCTCATTCATTAGCGGCTCAGCAAACCGCCGAAATTTATTCGTTACCACACCCCACTTTTTCCCCGCTGTGTGAGCTGCCTTCAAAACCTCTACCAGTCCGTCGTAGGGTTTGGCTGTTGATCCAAGCAGTTCCTCGTACCAGTCGAGGTATTGTTGACGATATGGCTCCCATTGAGGGTCACCTTCCTCGATACCTGTGGCCTCAGTTACGAGACGCCCAGAGCCATGGGAGATCAATTTTCGAGCATCGTCGAAAGGCTTTTCGCCACCCCCCAGCTCGATGCAGAGTTTTTGATAGGCTGCGATGAGCTCGCTGGCCGTATCGACCAGTGTGCCATCGAGATCGAAAACGAATGCGTCGAAGACGCGATGACTCACGCTGGTTTACTCGCTCGAATCATGTAATTCACCGACACATCGCCCTCGACAAGTCGGTAATGTTTGGTGATGGGGTTGTAGGTTAGACCAATCATGGCTTCGACCGTCAGGCCAGCAGCGCGGGCCCACCGTGCAAGCTCCGACGGTTTGATGAGCTTCTCGTATTCGTGAGTACCCTTGGGAAGTAAATTGAGCACGTATTCGGCCCCTACAATGGCGAAAAGCCAGGCCTTGGGGTTGCGGTTAATGGTTGAAAAATACAGGTCAGCACCAGGTTTGGCCATGTCGGCACAGGCCTGAATAACTTTTGACGGATCGGGAACGTGCTCGAGCATTTCAAGGCAGGTAACAACGTCGTAGGTGGCAGGACGCTCCTCGGCAATCGTCTCAGCTGTGGTCTGTCGGTATTCGACGTCGAGTTTTGACTCGAGCAAATGAATCTTCGCGACGGATAGGGGAGCCTCGCCCATATCGATGCCCGTCACCGTGGCACCTCGATGCGCCATGGCCTCGCTCAATAGCCCGCCGCCACAACCCACGTCGATCAGCTGTTTGCCGCGCACTTCGCTGAACTGGTCAATCCAGCTCGCTCTTAAAGGGTTGATGTCATGAAGTGGTTTGAATTCACTATTTTCATCCCACCATCGAGACGCCAGCGCCTCAAATTTTGCAATCTCGTCAGGGTCTACGTTGCTGTAAGTCATCGTCTGTTCATCTCAATCAGGCGGGTGTTTGCGTATACGTCAGGATTTTGCGGAGAGTTTAGCGCGCCAGTCGGCGGCTGTGTGCCTCAAAGCGTCGCTGTCTAGGCTTTGCAACTGTCTGTTCTTCACCACGTTTTTGCCAGCGATCCAGCTGTGAGTGACTTCTGTTCCTGATGTAGCATAGACGATATTGGATTCAACCTGATGGTTGGGCGCCATATTGAAACCGCTCAGATCGATAGCAATAAAGTCTGCAGACTTGCCGGGCTCAAGGCTACCCGTGACATGATCAAGCCCTAGGGCGCGGGCCCCGTCGAGAGTTGCCATGCGTATGCTCTCGCTGGCTGAGAGTGCCGTGGGGTCACCACTTTCCAGCTTTGCCAGTAATGCGGCCGACTGCATCTCTGCAAGACCATTAAGTCGGTTGTTGCTCGCTGCACCATCAGTCCCCAAGGCCACGTTGATGCCCGCATCTCGCAACTTGGATACAGGACAGGCACCTGACGCGAGTTTCATGTTTGAGCGAGGGCAGTGCACCACGTGCGCACCGTGTGCGGCAATCGTCTCAATATCCTGTGACCCGATGGCGGTCATATGAACGCATTGCGTTCGCGGGCCAAGTAATCCAATGCGCGCTAATAAATCGATGGGGCGCTCTCCGGTCGCTTCAACGTGCGCCAATACTTCTGCCGCGGTTTCATGAAGGTGAATCTGAATTGCAGCATCGAGCTCGTTTGCCAACATAGCTGTTCTGGACAGGAGCGACTCATCGACAGTGTAAGTAGAGTGTGGCCCGAAACCAATGTCGACGAGATCGTCATTCCTAAAGTAATCCCGCAGCGCCAATCCTTTTTCGAAATATTCCTCCGCGTTTTTCGCCCATGCGGTCTCGATATTCATAATCGGGAACACGAGTTGGGTTCGCATGCCCGCGGCGCGCAAACTCTGCGCTGTTATGTCAGGGAAAAAATACATATCACTCGTGGCTGTGATGCCGCTGAGTAGCATCTCGGCCGCAGCAATATCAGTTCCGTCCCGAACAAACTCGGGAGACACCCAGCGTGCCTCCAGTGGCCAGATCTTGTCGTTTAGCCACGATGCCAGCGACATGTCATCGGCATAGCCTCTCAATAGTGTCATGGCAGCGTGGCCGTGCGCGTTCACTAAACCAGGCATGAGTACGTGACCGTGAAGTTCTAGGTGCTCAATATCGCTCAAGGCTCGCGCCTGCGCGTTCGGCATTAGTTCATCACTGACACCCTCGCGCACAACAATGCTGTGAAATTTAAGGACATTTTCAGGTCCGGAGACGGGAATAATTGCCTCGGCATGAACGGCAAAATTAGCTGATGTCATAAATCGTAAGTTTCCGCTTTTCCACACTGCTAAAAGTAGCCTTAACAGGCTGAATTTGATAGTATTTGCACCTTACAAACTGCAGAGTTTCGGTGGCATGTCCGCCGATAAAAAAAAGATCATCAGATGTCAGATCAGCAGCAAAATTTAGCGCAAGAAGTACTCCCCATTAATATCGAGGACGAGCTCAAGCAATCCTACATGGATTATGCGATGAGCGTTATTGTCGGGCGTGCACTGCCTGACGTCCGGGATGGCTTAAAACCTGTTCACCGTCGTGTCTTGTTCGCCATGAACGAGCTTAATAACGACTGGAACAAGGCTTATAAAAAGTCGGCCCGTGTTGTAGGTGACGTTATCGGTAAGTATCACCCGCATGGTGACTCTGCCGTTTACGACACCATTGTCCGTATGGCCCAGACATTCTCTCTTCGCTATCCGCTTGTGGATGGTCAGGGTAATTTTGGTTCTATCGATGGCGATTCTGCTGCGGCGATGCGGTACACCGAGATCAGAATGACTAAGCTGGCGCACTCGCTGCTGGCCGATCTCGAGAAAGAGACGGTTGATTTCGCAGAAAACTATGATGGTACAGAGCACATCCCTGTCGTCCTGCCGACCCGCGCGCCCAATCTGTTGATCAATGGTTCTGCAGGGATTGCTGTGGGCATGGCGACCAACATTCCACCCCACAATATGCGTGAAGTGGTCGCTGGTTGTCTGGCATCGCTCGACAACCCTGAGATTAGTATCGACGAGCTAATCCGCTACATTCCCGGACCGGATTTTCCTACGGGGGCGATCATTACGGGCAGAGCCGGAATTATTCAGGCCTACCGCACGGGACGAGGACGTATTTACGTTCGTGCAAAGGCGGAGGTGGTGACTGACGAGTCGAAAAACAAGGACACCATCATCATTCACGAAATTCCTTACCAGTTAAATAAGGCGCGACTGCTCGAGAGAATCGCCGAACTGGTTAAAGAGAAGAAGATAGAGGGTATTACCGAGCTTCGCGACGAGTCCGATAAGGATGGTCTGCGGGTTGTTATTGAGTTGCGCCGTGGTGAAGTAGGTGACGTGGTGCTCAATAACCTTTACGCACAGACGCAGCTGCAATCAGTTGTAGGCATCAACATGGTGGCTCTGGTTGATGGGCAGCCCAAGGTGCTCAATCTCAAGGAGATTATCGAAGCCTTTATTCGTCATCGACGAGAGGTTGTAACTCGACGCACGCTATTCTTACTCCGCAAGGCGCGTGAGCGAGGGCATGTGCTCGAAGGCTTGGCTGTGGCGCTCGTAAATATCGATGAAATCATCGAGTTGATCAAAACATCGCCGACCGCAGCGGATGCACGAGATAAGTTGGTCGCCTCTGCTTGGTTGCCAGGAGATGTCAGCGCCATGTTAGCGCGCGCTGGTGAGTCGGCCTGTCGACCCGATGACCTGGAGGGCGATTACGGTCTGATCGATGGCAAGTATCGTTTGTCACCGGCGCAGGCGCAGGCAATCCTTGAGTTGCGACTTAATCGACTCACCGGTCTCGAGCACGAAAAGTTGCTTCAGGAATACGCTGACAAGGTTGCCGAAATTGCCGATCTGCTTGACATTTTGGGCGATCCGGATCGACTAAAGTCGGTCATTCGCGAGGAGCTGCAGGAGTTGGTAGAAGATTTCGGGGATGATCGTCTCACTGAGATCACTGACTCTGCGCACGATCTAACGGTTGAAGATTTGATTACCGAGGAAGATCGCGTTGTAACGATCTCCCACCAGGGTTACGCGAAAACACAGTCACTCACCGATTACCAAGCGCAGCGTCGCGGTGGTACGGGTCGGAGTGCCACAGCGGTGAAAGATGAGGACTTCGTAGAGCACCTACTGATCGCAAGCACTCATGCGACAGTTCTATGCTTCTCGAACCTGGGCAAAGTGTATTGGCTTAAAGTGTTCCATATTCCGCTTGCGAGTCGGAACTCGAGAGGCCGACCCATGGTGAACTTATTGCCGCTTGATGAAGAGGAACGCATCACATCAATCTTGCCTATCGACGGGTATGACGATAATCAGTTTGTTTTCATGGCGACGGCCAACGGTACGGTTAAGAAAA
>JAACDF010000167.1 GCA_009937065.1 Gammaproteobacteria bacterium
GCTTGTTATACCTGCCAGAATTTTAGCCGGGCTTACTTACATCACCTGGATCGTTGTAATGAGATTTTGGGCTCGCAGTTATGCACGATACACAATCTGACCTACTACCAGACGCATATGCGCGGCATTCGCGAGGCGATTGAGTCCGGCACCTTGGATGAGTTTGCGGTCGAGTTTTACGATACACAAGCGGCCGGAGATCCTCATGAGTAAGACGCCCGAGTCACCTTGCATTTCTATTTGTTCGCTTGATCAAAACGATGTCTGCGAAGGTTGTTATCGCACAGGCAATGAAATCGTTGACTGGTTCACCGCCGACGATGAACGAAAGCGCGAGATCCTTGAGGCTTCGACACAGCGGCGCAAAGACGCTGGTTTTTTAATTTTCTAAGCAGTCAGTCGTTATCGGAAGTGGTGTCGGCCATGACCGATAGCGGGGTCACCTTCACCTGAGTGATAGCGTTGCCTTCGATCGATTCAACGTCCAGTTGGTAGTCACCAATCCTGACCGAGGCGGGCCCCATTGGAAACGCCTCAAGGGCTTCGAGCGCGAGTCCGCTTATGGTCTTCGGTCCATCCGTCGGCAACTCCCAATCAAATTGTCGATTGATGTCTCGTATGGGAATGCTACCGGTACATGATGCGCCACCATCGGCCGTTGTGGCGATTTCTTCCTGATCTTCAACGAGGTTAGAGGTGAAGTTGCCTACAATCTCCTCGAGAATATCTTCAAGCGCTACTAGCCCCAAAATATCTCCGTACTCATCCACAATCATGCCGAGTCGCAGCTTACGCTGTTGAAAGTGCCGAAGCTGAATGTGTAGCGCCGTATTTTCAGGCGTGAAATAGGGCTCCTGAAGTTCACGCAGCAGGGCTGCGCGATCCAGCTTCCCCTCGTTGAGGCAGCGACCAATGTGGCGTAGGTGCAAGATGCCTTCAATTTTATTGATATCGCCTTTGAATACGGGCACCAGCGTGTGGGTGCTGCCTGTGAGGCGGCTCAGGATAGTCTCGTCCTCATCCTCAAGGTCAATGCCGTAAATCTCGTTTCGCGGCACCATGATGTCGTTTACCGTGACCTGTTCAAGATCGAGGATGTTGACCAGCATATTGCGGTGTCTGCGCGGTATGAGACCACTCGATTCGTTCACGACGGTGCGCAGCTCTTCCTGTGTCAGTGCGTCTTCACTTGATGCGTCGGCTTTGAACCCAAATAACGATAACAAACTATTGGTAATCGCATTGATAGCCCATACCAAGGGCATGATGAGCTTCATAAGCGGTAGCAAGATTACGCTGGCGGGAAAAGCCACTTTTTCCGGGTGCAGAGCCGCAATGGTTTTGGGGGTGATTTCCGCAAAAATCAAAATCACGATCGTCAGCGTGATGGTTGCTATTACAATACCGGCATCACCATAGAGGCGAATCGCAACCACCGTGGCTATGGCAGAAGCTAGAATGTTGACCAGGTTGTTACCGATCAATATTAGGCCAATCAATCGGTCAGGTCTCGCGAGTAATTTACCGGCGCGCAGCGCACCTTTATGCCCTTGCTGCTGCAAGTGCTTTAGGCGGTATCGGTTGAGTGCCATCATGCCTGTCTCGGAGCTGGAGAAAAAGCCAGAGAGCAAGATAAGGCCAGCCAAGATGGCAAAGAGGAGTCCCAGCGGGGCGTCGTTCAAACTTTAATGGTAGGCCTTAGCATATAGCGTGATTGTTGAGAAAAAATGGACGGGTAGCAACCCTGTTTTTCTCAGCTGAGCACTAATTCCAGAACTAGCTTTGATCCATAGAAACCGAGAGTCAGAAGCGCGAAGCCACTGGCACACAACATTACGGCCGTATTGACTCGCCAGCCATGCCTGAAATGTCCTGTTGTTAGGATAGCGTAAACGATCCAAGCAATGACTGTCAGAACGGTTTTGTGAATCAAGTGCTGCGCGAACAAGTCCTCAACATAGTAAATACCAGCGACGATGGAAATGCTCAGAATGACGGTCCCCGTCAACATGAGCTCGAACATCAGTTGCTCGGTTGCATCGAGTGGCGGAAGCCGCCGGATTAAACCGCGGGTCTTGTGTTGTCGAAGTAAGCGACTTTGCTGAAGCACCAGTAGCCCCTGAAGCATCGCTAGACCGAAAAGGGCATAGGCGATGATCGACGTGGAAATGTGTAGCAGCAGCCCGCGGGGAGTTTCAGTCATTGGCCGCGCAGTCTCAGGCGTGAGCGTTGCGACCAGCACGGAAATGGCGGCTAGCGGGAAGATGGCAATAAGCAAGGTTTGCAGTGGTCTTGCAATAACAATCAGTACGCTGAGTACGCCCATCAACCAGAACGTGATGGAAGCGACCTTGTAAAAACCGAAGCTGGCGCTGACCGAGGTGGCTCCCGAGTAAATGACGTAACCGTGCAGAGCCAGTGCTATGAGTCCTGGCACCAGAACCACCTTGGAAAGAGTTTCTTCCCGCTTTTCCAGTCGCAGTAGCTGACGAACAGCGGTATACAAGTAAAGCGCTGCTGCGCCGGTGGCCGCAAGCGCTAGTAGCTGGCTGACGTCACTCTCAGGCATTGCAAATACCCTGTTCCCCTAATTATTTCCTCTTCCTCGGCGTATACTACGCGGTTCCAGCGTCCGCGACACTGTTATTCGAGATAGGTAAAGACATGTTTGAAAGCTTGAGTGAACGTCTATCAGCCAGCCTCAAGGCGATGGCGGGCAAATCCCGCCTCACTGAAGACAATATTCGAGAGACCTTGCGCGAAGTGCGCATGGCGCTTCTGGAA
>JAACDF010000168.1 GCA_009937065.1 Gammaproteobacteria bacterium
CGTCATTCGATAGCGATCAAAGCGTGCAGCGACGTTCTCATGGCCGACGATCGTCGGCTTGCGGCCCTCATAGGCCTCGCAAAATGCGCCACAGCCACCCACGTGATCGATGTGTCCATGCGTGAAAATAACCGTGTTGAAGGGATCGTGTGTCCATGACTGAATCGCGCTGACACACTTTTTTCCACCATGCTCGTTTGAGGTATCGAAAGTCACCAGACCATCATCGGTCTTGAAAACGATACAATGCGAGAATGCCTCCACCACCGCTAAATCGTTGGCGAGTTCGGAGAGTTGGTGGTTTATACGATTTAAAGGGCCTAATTCGTTGGGCGCAACGCGTCCGTCGATAATGTCTGCGGACATTGTAAGTAGGTCTGTCATCACGGTCTCCTCGTTAACTTTATTGTTTGGGGCCGGCCTGTCGTTAACAACATTTTGGTACCAACCGTGACTGTAATAATTCAGCTACACTCTGCGCAATCGCAAACGCCCTACAAAACAAACACATGGGCACTCTGGGAGCACGGATCATGAATGATGTGTTAGCGGTAATGCAGGACGACTGGGTCATGATGGCCTTACCTTTCTTTTTTGGGGCATTGTTTATCGAGGTGATTTGGGCCTATCGGAGTCACACACAACACTACGAGTCGGTCGACTTCTGGACCAGTATGCGCGTCATGCTGCTGACCGTGTTCGTCGACCTTATTCCAAAATTTCTTGGGATTGCACTCATGTTCGTTGCTTATTCGATATCACCCCTCAAGGGCGTTATCGATACCAGCTGGCACTGGTGGCTACTGTTGTTCTTTCTTGACGACCTGACCTATTACAGCTTCCACAGAGGTAATCATGAAGTTCGGCTCCTTTGGGCGGGGCACGTATCGCATCACAGTTCCCAGTACTACAACCTCGGAACGGCGCTCCGCCAGGGCGTCGGTGAGCGCATTCTCAAGTACCCCTTCTGGGTTCCTTTGGCACTCCTTGGCTACCATCCTGGCATGATCGTCACCATGCTGAGCGTCAGCCTTATTTATCAATACTGGCTGCACACCGAGGCCTTTTATAAATTCCCTCGATGGATTGAATTCATCTTCAACACACCTTCGCATCACAGGGTCCATCACGGATCAAATGTACGTTACCTGGACCGAAATCACGGTGCCACACTCATCATATGGGATCGACTATTTGGAACGTTCTCAGAAGAAATTCCCGAAGAGCCGGTCAAGTACGGCCTCACCAAAAATATTGAAACCCACAAGGTGCTGAAAGTGGCCTTTGGGGAATACCGATCCATGTGGCGAGACGTGAGACGAGCCGAGCGCTGGCGTGACAAGGTCAACTACCTGTTTAAGGCTCCAGGGGGGAGTCATGACGGCCCCGACCTCCGATCTGACACATTAAGGCGCGCGTAACGTCTTCATGCATGAACGAATCCTGGCCATCTATGACGCCGATTTCTCTGTCCTTGGGGAACTGACCTATGCCGTCGGCAAGCTAACACGTAAGCGAAGCTGCTCTCTTTGCGACATTACGCACGGTCTCAATCCGTTCGGTAAACAAGCGTGGCGCGTCTACTGCGAGGACCGACCGGAGGTGGAGTGGCTCCACCGGAATGAAATCTCTGATGAGATGCTCGCTCAACTTCCGAGCCCGCTTCCCTGTGTCATCAAACAAGATGCTAACGGATACCTCAGCACGCTGCTTGATGCGTCAGACTTAAGCGCCTGCGAGGGCCAAATAGACCGCTTCGACGACAAACTAATGCGAACCTTGAGCGCCTCAAGGCTTAGGGCCGATGCCTCACTCGCATCATGACCTGCTCAGCAGGTCTCGTCGTCAAGCGCGCCGCAGGAATAACCGTCTGATCAGGCAGTAGCTCGAAGTCGAAACGGCTGATCAGCTGCGACATGATAAGTAAGCTTTCAACCTGAGCAAAGCCAGCACCAACGCAGATGTGGGGTCCCTGGCCAAAGGGAATGTAGGCGCCGGCATTCAGTGTCTTCTCGTTCTCGGGTAAGAAGCGTTCCGGGATGAAAGCATGCGGATCGGTCCAATACTTGCTGTGCCGTTGTAGCGTCCACGGCGCGATCATCACCAATGCACCGCGCGGTAATTTCTTACCTTCGATTTCCACCTTTTCCAAAGCCACTCGCGGTACGAAG
>JAACDF010000169.1 GCA_009937065.1 Gammaproteobacteria bacterium
GTATGTTCCGAAGTCATAACGTGCGTGGTGGCGTTTTACCGATTACAGAGGTTTCTCGCAAAGAAGCACGGTGTTGGAACCGAGTGGCGGGTATTTTGGCCTTCGGATCGAGTGCGGGAAATGTCCCAGCTGTTGCGCCTGTTGACTGCCAACGCCGATATCATGATCCGCACGTTGCTACTCGTTTTTGCCTTTGCCTACTTTACAAATGAGGCCGCAAAATATGGCGTGGTTTCATTGGCTGCAACACATATCGTTCTTCAAATTATGGCGTTCACTGCATTTTTTCTGGATGGTTTTGCTTATGTTGCTGAGTCTCAGACGGGTCGCAGCTATGGGTCAAAAGATGAGCGGGCATTCAGGCTCGCTGTTCACCGGACAACTGTATTGGCGGCCATAGCGGCCCTTGTCCTTGCTGCGATTGTCATGGTCCTCGGAGATAGTCTGGTCACTTTGCTGACTGATATTGATGAAGTGGTCATCGCCTCGTCGGCTTTATTACCCATATGCGCTGTCTACGTTATCGCGTCATTTCCTGCGTTTCAGTTAGACGGGGTGTTCATAGGTACCTCACGAACACAAGAGATGCGTAATGCCTCTTTGGTATCGCTATTAGTATTCTTAGCTGCTGTGTGGGCATTGACGGAAACCTACCAGCTCGCGGGCTTGTGGTGGGCGATGGTAGTGTTCGTCGTCGCCCGAGCAATCAGTTTGTGGGTCTACGTTCCCCGATTATGGAGTCACTTCGCGCCAGGCGCAGAGGTTAGAGCATGAGCACAGCAGTAAAGGTACGAGTGTTGGCAGGGAAGCGTAAGCCCGATACTTACCTGTTCATAGAGTCCGAGACAGAGATAGAGAACTTACCACCCGAGTTACTCTTATTGTTGGGTGAGCTCCGAGACGTGATTACCCTGGATATTACGCGTGAAAAGCAGCTGGCTCGGTGCAGCGGGGGAGAAGTACTCGAGGGCCTTGCCAATGCAGGTTATTATTTGCAAATGCCGCCGGGGGAACGCACGCGCCATGATGACCACCACTAGTTACCTTCTCGCCCTAACCATGTATTGGTTGGCCGCAGGCCTTGGTTGCCGATTGCTTTACCTCCTTTGGTTTCGGCGCTTTTCGCCATACTGGTCCGGAGCGATGACGGGCTTGATGGCTGGCATACTGCTGGCTCCAGCGTACGCCACTACAGATGCAAATACCCTTGCACCGGCGTTGATTACTGGTCTGTTTAATTTGCTATTCGCAGGTGGCGTTGAGGCGGCAACGGGGGCATTTTTAATGCTCTTTGTGGGTGCTTTGGTGGGGGTGCTTGCGGGTGTTCTTTCGGTGCGATTGTCCACCTCACGTCCTAGGTAACATTAGATCTAAGAATCTTCAGATTTTGTAAAACGACTCGTAAACCCGCAGATTGTCCGTTAGTCTCACGTCTCGATTTAAGGAGCTGTTTTATGAAATTTACCGGCACTGATAACTATGTAGCGACTGATGACCTGAGAATGGCCGTAGACGCGGCGGTCGCGCTACAACGTCCTCTGCTGATCAAAGGTGAGCCCGGTACAGGTAAAACTATGCTGGCGGAAGAGGTTGCCTCAGGTTTGGGGATGAAGCTGATTCAGTGGCATATCAAGTCCACTACGAAGGCACAGCAGGGTTTGTATGAATACGATGCAGTATCCCGTCTTCGAGATTCACAGCTAGGTGGTGAAGGCGTTCACGACATCTCTAACTACATTAAACAAGGCAAGCTCTGGGAGGCATTCGATGCCGACGAGCAAGTTGTATTACTGATCGACGAGGTTGATAAGGCCGATATTGAGTTTCCTAATGATTTGCTGGTTGAACTCGACAAAATGGAGTTCTTCGTTTACGAGACGGGAGAGACCATCAAAGCGAAGCATCGCCCGGTGATCATCATTACATCAAATAACGAAAAAGAGCTTCCTGATGCCTTCTTGCGTCGGTGCTTTTTCCATTTTATTAACTTCCCCGACCGCGACACGATGCGCCAAATTATCGATGTGCACTATCCATCTATAAAGCAGGATTTGGTGCAAGAGGCGCTCGAGGTCTTTTTCGAGCTGCGATCCATCCCAGGTTTGAAAAAGAAGCCCTCGACGTCTGAGCTAATTGACTGGCTCAAGCTCCTAATGGCAGACGACATTCCTGATGAGGTATTGAAGAATCGCGATCAGACAAAGGCCATACCGCCATTGTATGGCGCGCTGGTCAAAAATGAGCAAGATGTTCAGTTGCTCGAACGTCTCGCCTTCATGCATCGTCGCGAAAGTAGTCAGTAAGGTACTGAGCGATGCTCGTTAATTTTTTCCAGGGACTGAAAGATGGTGGTGTGCCCGTAACGCCACGCGAGCTATTGGATTTGCTTGCCGCAATGAATAAGCAGCTTGTGTTTGGGAGTATTGACGACTTCTACAACCTGTCACGCGCCGTCATGGTAAAAGACGAGAAGTACTACGACCGTTTTGATAGGGCATTTGGACTGCACTTTCGTGATCTTGAAGGCGTAGATGATGTCATAGAGGCACTCATACCCGATGACTGGTTGCGTTCGGAGTTCGTAAAACAATTATCCGATGAAGACAAAGCAAAAATTGAATCCCTCGGTGGCCTTGAAAAACTGATTGATGAGTTCAAAAAGCGTCTCGAAGAACAGGAGAAGCGTCACGAGGGTGGCAATAAGTGGGTTGGTACCGGTGGAACTTCACCTTTCGGAAACGATGGTTTTCACCCAGAGGGAATTCGCGTAGGCGGGCAGGGTAAGAATAAAAAGGCGGTGAAGGTATGGGATCGGCGAGACTTCAAAAACCTCGACGATAGCGTCGAAATTGGAACCAGAAACATCAAAGTGGCACTTCGCCGACTGCGGAAGTTTGCCCGGACAGGTTCGGCAGATGAACTGGATCTCGACGATACCATCAGTTCGACGGCAAAAAATGCGGGTCTTCTCGACATCAAGATGGTTCCCGAGCGTCACAATGCCGTGAAAGTTCTGCTATTCCTTGACGTAGGTGGGTCGATGGACCCACACGTAAAAGTGTGCGAGGAACTTTTCTCGGCAGCGAGGAGTGAGTTCAAACACTTAAAGCATTTCTACTTCCATAATTTTCTCTACGACAACGTCTGGGAGAACAATGTCCGGCGTCACAATCAACGTACGCCACTTCACGATGTGATGCACAAATTTGGACACGATTACAAGGTGGTGATCGTAGGAGACGCATCGATGTCGCCCTACGAGATCGTTCAGCCGGGCGGCAGTGTCGAGCACTGGAATGAAGAGCCTGGTGCGGTTTGGCTAGAGCGCTTGCGCTCTACCTACGAGAAGTGTGTCTGGCTCAATCCGGTCCCAGAGGACGAATGGCAGTACACCCAGTCAATCACTATCGCCAACCAGCTCATGGAAGAAAAGATGTATCCCCTAACCTTAGGCGGTTTAGAGGATGCAATGGGATTTCTCGCTAAGTAACGGCTGTTCCACATTCGCCAGACATTGGCTAGACTCAGAGACATAACAATTAAAGCTCTGAGGATCTGAAATGTTTTACAGAAAAGTTATCGCGAGCCTATTAGCCGGAGCATTGCTATCTGCATGCGGAGACACAACTGCGCCTGTAGAGAAACCAGTAGAAACCCTAAGTGCGGTTGCAGCTGTAGATACTCAACGCATCATGAACGCCGCTGATGAGCCCGAAATGTGGCTTACTTACGGCGGTTCTTATGACGAAACCCGGCATTCGTCTTTGGCGTCAATTAACGGCGATACAGTGCAAAATCTTGGAGTCGACTGGGTTTATACAATGGATAAGCCGCGGGGTGCTGAGGCGACGCCTATTGTAGTAGACGGCGTTATGTATGTGACTGGTTCATGGTCGGTTGTCTATGCCGTCGATGCTCGGACGGGTGAAGAGCTATGGACATATGATCCGAAGGTATCCGGAGAGGATGCGGTCAAAGGGTGTTGTGACGTTGTCAATCGCGGTGTGGCGGTTCACAACGGCAAGGTGTTTGTAGGCGTATTTGACGGACGTTTAGAGGCTCTCGATGCTGCTACCGGTGCAGTTTTGTGGAGTAACGTTACAGTCGACCAGTCAAAACCCTATACCATCACCGGCGCGCCACGTGTCTTCAAGAATAAAGTCATTATTGGGAATTCGGGCGCTGAGCTCGGTGTGCGCGGGTATGTGACTGCCTACAACGTCGATACCGGTGCGCAGGAATGGCGGTTCTACACCGTGCCTAATCCGAACAAAGAGCCCGATGGGGCCGCTTCAGATGCCATATTTGCGGAGCTAGGGAATGATAGTTGGGGTGATACTGGAGCGTGGACTACAGACGGTGGTGGTGGCACGGTTTGGGATTCCATTGTCTACGACACGGTAAACGACCAAGTTCTTGTCGGTGTGGGTAATGGTTCGCCTTGGAACGCCTCCATTCGAGATCCTGAAGGCGATTTCGGCGGGGCTTACGACAACTTATTCCTGTCCTCAATTCTTGCGCTTGATGCCGATACCGGCGCCTACCGGTGGCACTACCAAACAACCCCGCGGGATCAATGGGATTACACAGCGACACAGCAAATGCTACTAGCAGATCTTCCACTGGGCCCAGGCGGTGAAGCCCGACGAGTCGTGATGCAAGCGCCGAAGAATGGTTTTTTCTATGTCCTTGATGCTGCCGACGGCGAGTTGTTGTCTGCCACACCGTTTTCCGAGCAAAACTGGACCACAGGGGAGGTCGATGAGAACGGTCGTCCAATAATCACGGAAGAAGCGATCGCGCTGGATAATATGGTCGTCATTCCGGGGCCTACAGGGGCGCACAATTGGCATCCAATGTCGTTTAACCCTGATACAGGACTGGTGTACATCCCTACGAATTTGCCGTTGCCTTATGTCTACGCCGACAACGAGGCATCGCGAAGTGCGAAAAGCATATGGAATACCGGCTATGACGCAGCTTCGGCTTGGGCTTACGAGTACCCCAAAGGAACCATTGCCTACACTCAAACACTGGACGGAGGTAGCCTGGTTGCTTGGGACCCGGTAGCAGGGGAGCCTGCGTGGATGGTGCCATTTCCGCAAGCCTTTAACGGCGGGACGCTTAGTACCGACGGTGGACTGGTATTCCAAGGCAATAAGCGAGGCGAGTTCGTTGCCTATGACGCAGCGACCGGCGAACGAGTGTGGGCGCAACGTCTTGTTGGCGACGCTGCGGCTGCGCCGATGACCTATGAGCTCGACGGTGAGCAATATGTATCCGTGCTGGCAGGGTGGGGGAACGTGTCCATGATGATTTATGGTGCGGCACTCGAGAAGCCCGTTACGCCGGAGCCAGGCCGCATCGTAACGTTTAAGCTGGGGGGTAATGCTGAGCTACCATCGCCACTTGACTACTTGGTTGTGGAATCACCAAAGGCGCCGCTTGCTGGCGACGCTGAAACTTGGCAAGCGGGTATGCAGCGTTTTGCTGAAAACTGCCAATTTTGCCACGGGGCCTACGCGATTAGCTCCGGTGTCATTCCTGATCTTAGGTGGTCGGCAATTGCGGCAAGCGAGGAGTCGTGGGCGGCAGTGGTTCGCGATGGAGCGCTTACGTCAAATGGCATGGTCGGGTTTTCTGACATCATCGACGATGACGAGATTGAAGCCATAAGGCTATACGTCCTGCGTCAGGCGTGGCTGGCAGTTGAGAACGGCACTGCGGATGCGCCCGAGGTGGCATCTGCTGGCGATCAGTAGATTCGGTTGTTGCTAGTTTGCATAAAACGCGACTAGCGCCGCCGTCACCGCAACGTTGAGTGACTCGACGTTGTTGCTCATCGGAATACGCAGCGATACGGTCGCTGCGTTTTTTATTGTGCTATCCACACCTTCTGTTTCGCCACCCAAGACATACAGCGTGGGCTTTGCTGGTTCGAAGTCAAATAATGATAAATCGGCATGACTATCGAGAACCGCGATATCAAAGCCATTTCCCTTTAGCGTTTGTGCTGTCAGTCGGGCATCCTCACATTGCACAATGGGGGCGTTAAACAGCGTTCCTGCAGATCCTTTGATGACTAGGGGTCCGAGTGTGGCAACCGACCGCTTTGGATAAAAAATGGCGTCGATTCCTGCAGCGCAGCAGGATCGAATGATCATGCCAATGTTTTGCGGATTCGTTATGCCATCCAAGAGAACAGCCCTGAACCTATTATCAAAATGCCTCTCGGGGGTGATGAAATTTTCGAAAGAGTCAAATTCAGGACAGAACAGGTCAAGCGCGACGCCTTGATCCTGCTTCCCGTTTTTAGAGATGCGCGAGAGGTTCTGGCGCGTATGCACCTGAATGTCTATGGTTTGGTTTTTTGCTAAGTGCTCAATCTGCCCTACAATCCCACCCGGTTTATTGCTATCCGCGAGGTGTAGACGGGAAGGAGATAAGCGTGAGTCCTGGAGCGCCTCCAAGACGGGCTTTCTTCCGTAAATCGTGAGTGTTTTTGATAAATCCATCGGCCGTCAATATCAGTAGGCTGCGAAGAGCCGAGTCTCTCTAGAGTAAAGGATCAATAGCCATGTCACTAACACTGTTCAGTAGTCCAGGATGCCACTTGTGTGAGCAGGCTGAAGACATTGTAGATTATCTCGGTATTTCCTTTGTCGTGGTTGATATCTCGTCAGACGTCGATCTGGTGCGGCTCTATGGAATTCGCATCCCGGTATTAAAACGAAGCGATGGCGCAGAGCTTGGCTGGCCTTTTGATGCGCTCGATGTAGAACGCTTCACCGCCTGACATCGACTCATTTTTCTCGATCCACTCGCACTGCTAAAACGTCACAGTCAGCTGCGCTAACAACACCATCGGTGGTAGTTCCCAAAAGCAACTCCAAACCCCATCGGCCGTGGCTCCCTAGGACAATGAGGTCGGCGCTTATCTCTCTGGCCACAGCCGGAATCTCTTTTTCTGGTCGACCGCTGGCGAGATGACAATGTTGCTTTGGGATATTCAGACTCTCGGCGAGATGCGATAAATGGACTTCTGCTTGCTCATTGATTTCTTCCTGAAGTATCGATGTATCGAGATGGAGATCAGCCCCGTATGTTAGGGACAGCGGCTCAACAATATGCAAGATATGGATTTCAGCCTGTTGGGTACGGGCCATAGTTGCCGCTTTGATCGCGATCTTATCTGATGCCATGCCAAGGTCGATCGCGACAAGAAGACGTTTATACGCCATAACAATTCCAACGTTGACTTATCATCCGATGAGCATACCTTTACCGCTTCGCATGAACTAGTGGTGGAATTTGTGTCTTTCTTTTGGATTCTCGTCATTGTCGCTGTCGCCCTAGCGCCTCTAGTTTCTGCATTGCCCTCAGAGGCACAGCGATATGAGGCGCGGATTCGCGAACATGCAATGCAGTCTGGGTTGTTGATCAAGCTTGAAACGCCACCTCCGGTGCCAGCACGCTTCAGGGTCAGTCCCGAGGGAAACTTGGTGGCCTATCGGTTGCGTCGTCCAAAACCTGAGCCTGCATTTATCGAGCGGGTACTTGCTGTTAAGAGCGGTTCAACATGGGTATCGGTGCCTCTCGAAAAAGACCTCACTGGCGTTATGCCGGTAGTGCCCTCGGGTGCCCACATAGCTGAGTTAGCGGAATTTGCGGTTACGCTATATTGGGATGAGAAGGGCGATAAGGAGGCTGTGGATTGTGTAATCGATGCATTACGCTCGCTGCTTGATTACCGAGCTTTTGAATAGCTTACGTTTAACCACGTTTACATTTATCGCTTGACCTAAGCCCATTACTGTCCCGTACACTCCGCCGTCTGCGCTATCTCGGGAAGCGCGTCTTGGATTAAAAGTTGAGTAGATGTAGCGCAGATGGGTAAGTCACTAGTCATTGTCGAGTCTCCTGCAAAGGCAAAGACCATCAATAAATACTTGGGCTCGGATTTCATTGTGAAGTCCAGCGTGGGACACGTGCGTGATCTGCCAACCGCAGGCAGCGCACCCACATCTGATCCCAAGGAACGAGCGGCTCAGGCTGCGATTACACGTAAAATGGCTCCCGATGAAAAGGGCCGCTATCAGGCAAAAAAGAAGCGTGAGCAGCTCGTCCGGCGCATGGGTGTTGATCCGAAAAATGGTTGGGCCGCGCGGTATGAAGTCCTTCCAGGCAAAGAAAAGGTGGTGGATGAGCTCAAGAAGCTCGCGAAGTCAGCAGATGCCATTTATCTCGCAACGGACTTGGACCGTGAGGGTGAGGCCATCGCGTGGCACCTCAAGGAGATAATTGGTGGAGACGAGTCGCGCTACCAGCGGGTGGTCTTTAATGAAATTACCAAGCGCGCGATTCAGGCATCTTTCGCTGCGCCAACTCAATTAGATACCAATCGAGTACAAGCACAGCAGGCGCGTCGATTTTTAGATCGGGTAGTCGGCTTTGAGGTTTCGCCCTTGTTGTGGGCCAAGATCGCGCGCGGACTTTCGGCAGGGCGAGTCCAATCGGTTGCTGTGCGCCTTATCGTGGAGAGAGAGAGGGAAATACGCGCTTTCGTCCCGGAAGAGTACTGGGATGTTCACGCCGACCTTGTTTTGAATGGACAGAGTCCTGTTCGATTTGAAGTGACTCAGTTCGAAGGCGCTGCCTTCGATCCAAAAACGGAGCAGCAGGCAGGGGAGGCCGTTCGGCGTCTGTCCGGCGCCGAGTATTCGGTTTCTAACCTCGAGGCGAGAAAAACCAGTTCTAAACCATCGGCTCCCTTTATCACTTCCACATTGCAGCAAGCAGCGAGCACGCGGCTCGGGTTCAGTGTCAAGAAAACGATGACTTTGGCGCAACGCTTATATGAGGCCGGGCACATAACGTACATGCGAACAGACTCGACGAATCTCAGTGGAGAGTCGGTTGCGGCATGCAGGGCTTTTATTGAAGACAACTTTGCCAAAGCGTATCTGCCAGACTCGCCTAATCGATATGGTGCTCGAGAGGGCGCTCAAGAAGCTCACGAGGCAATTCGTCCGTCTAACGTCCAATTGCGCTCGGAGGCACTCAAAGACGCTGAGAGAGACGCTCAGAGGTTATACGAACTTATTTGGCGTCAGTTTGTAGCATGCCAGATGACGCCAGCGCGTTATTTGAGCACGACGGTCACTGCCAGCGCCGCAGGGTATGACATGACGGTCCGGGGCAGGGTCGTTGAATTTGATGGTTACACGCGTGTGCAGACGCCGGTTTCAAAGAAAGGTGACGACGCCATCTTGCCCGACTATCAACTGCACGATGCACTGACATTGGACGAGCTTTTACCCACTCAGCATTTTACAAAGCCTCCGGCACGATATGGAGAGGCGAGCTTGGTTCGTGAATTGGAAAAACGCGGTATTGGACGACCGTCTACCTATGCGGCGATTATCTCTACAATTCAGGACAGGGGCTATGTCAAGCTTGAGAATCGTCGTTTTTACGCCGAGAAGATGGGTGACATTGTTACCCAGCGCCTTCAGGAGAGCTTCGAAGACTTGCTGGATTATGGTTTTACGGCCTCGATGGAAGAGAGTCTTGATGACGTGGCCGAAGGTAGGAAAGACTGGCGCGACGTACTCGATGCGTTTTATGACGACTTTCGATCTAAACTCGATCTCGCCGAGCAACCGGGCGATCGCGGCATGCAAGCCAATGAGCCAACACCTACGGGGATTGCCTGCAAATCTTGCGATCGACCCATGCAGGTTCGAACAGCTAGCACGGGGGTCTTTTTGGGTTGTTCAGGTTACAGCCTGCCGCCAAAGGAGCGTTGTAAGAGCACGGTGAATCTCATTCCGGGTGATGAGGTCGTATCGGCTGACGCGGATGACGAGGCTGAGTCGCGACTTCTACTGACAAAGGAGCGGTGTCCGAAATGTAATGCGGCAATGGACAGCTATCTGATTGACGAGGCGCAGAAGTTGCATGTTTGCGGCAATAATCCCGATTGTGATGGCTATTTGGTTGAGGCGGGTCAATTTAAGATCAAGGGCTACGACGGTCCCACGCTTGAGTGTGACAAGTGCACAGCAGAGATGCAGTTGAAGACAGGGCGCTTTGGTAAATACTTCGGTTGCACAAATGATGCCTGTTCAAATACACGAAAGTTGCTCCGAAACGGTGAGGCCGCACCACCTAAGATGGACCCGGTCCCAATGCCTGAGCTTCGATGCGTCAAGGTAGAGGATCACTATATTCTTCGCGATGGCGCGGCTGGTTTGTTCCTCGCCGCTAGTCAATTTCCGAAACATCGTGAAACGCGGGCGCCTTTCGTTGATGAGCTTATTTCGCATCAAATAGAGCTGGACCCAAAGTATCACTTCATTCTTGACGCGCCGGTGACTGACGATTCGTCTAATAGAACGCAGGTTCGATTCAGTCGAAAGACGAAAGAGCAGTATGTAATGACCGAGGTTGATGGAAAGGCCACGGGATGGAAGGCGTATTTCGATAATGGGAAGTGGGTGTCCGAGGGATCCGGCAAGCCAGCGCCCAAGAAGAAAAAGCTCAAGGCTAAAGCCAAAACCAAATCAAAACGGGGCTAGTGTAACGTGAGTCAGGCGCAGTCGTTTGCAAATCACTGCATGTACATGGCTTCCGTCGTCTTAGAAAGCTGGAGTGCATCCATAGACCAAGGTGTAAAGCCTCTGCCAGTCCTCAATGCAGCCTTTGGGCCTGCCGTGAGACTCCACTTACTCGACGCTTATGGTTGGCAACTTCTCGCATGTAATAGGGTTGCGTCGGTACCCAATAAACCACCGCATAAAGCTGTTGATGTCCCGCCGCTTGCAAACGGGATCGCTCAGTCGCCCGAGGTGACTGAGATGGCCATGCTTGAGCAAGTAGGTTGGTTAGCAGAGCTACAGCAAGAGATTCGTCCCGGGTTGAGCCAGTCGACAAGCAGTGGATTTATCGCTGTGTCCAGTAGCGGGTTTGATTTCAAGACCGCGCGTCACTGTTTCTCGGAGCTAGAATCCCTCATGGGTCGGGTTGCAGACGCGATTGACGAGTCATGAGCGCATTGAGGCGTTTGTGGTAAAACCCGATCTATAGTGTTACTGTCGGAGGCACAACACGACATATTGTGAGGTTGGAACATGTCTACATCGCTTTTGGAAATTGTCGACCTTGGAGATGGAGAGGTCGTTCTGCAGCGTGCAGACGACGATTCAGAGCCTTTAGTGAGCATTCAGTTTTCTGAAGAGGCGAGCGCCTACCTGATGGAGAACAACCTCGAGGTCGCCAAGCTCATGATTCAGGCGGGTATTCAGGCGGCGGCTAAAATGGCCGAGACGTCTGGCATCGAGATAGAGAGCGGCGAGAGTGCTGACAAGGCTCAGCAACGCACGCTTCACTGAATAGGTCTGATGCTCAGCGTCGGATGACACCGACGCTAATGCCTTCAATAAAGACGTTTTGCTCAGACAGATCGATTTCTATCGGAGCGTAGTCATCATTTTCTGCAATTAAGTCGAC
>JAACDF010000170.1 GCA_009937065.1 Gammaproteobacteria bacterium
CGCATATTTTTCCCTCGGTGACCAAGTCAGGCCAGTCGGCGATTTTTTCCACCACCGGCAACGAGGACTGCCATGTTATTTTGCGAGGTGGCCTAGAACCTAATTACGATGCGGCGTCGGTGCAGGCGGGCTGTGATCTATTAGCCAAGGCCGAGCTGCCAGCGCGTTTGATGGTCGATCTTAGTCATGCCAATAGCTCGAAAGATCACGAGCGACAGAAAATCGCTGGCGCTGCGGTTGCCGAACAGCTTAGGGTCGCGCCACAAAATGTGTTGGGCGTCATGATTGAAAGCCACTTGGTGGCGGGCAAGCAGTCGCTGAGCGACGAACTGACCTACGGGCAGAGTATTACCGATGCCTGTATAGGCTGGATCGATACCGTTGAGTTGTTGAGCGAGCTAGCTTTAGCGAAGGCAGCTTTATAGGGCTATTTTGTGATCGTCCCCCAGAGATAAAAAGCCACCTTGCGGTGGCTTCTTTGGCTGTTGGGACTTCTCAGTAAGCGCCCATCCGATAGGTTAGCTCTATTCCAAACAAACGCGGAAGTGTTGTGCCTCCTGTTTGTCTGAAGTGCTCTCCTTCTCCGTGGCGAAGCACCTGCAGCACTGCTACATCATCCAGAATATTGTTGCAGTACGCGGCGACCTCAAAGTTTTGCTCGGCGTTCGTCCACGTCGCGCGCATATCAAGACGACCATAGGCCTCAGCCATCTCAGTCTGATTTTCAAACGGCGAGTAGTACACATCGTCGGTCCAGCTGTATACAGCCGACAGGTCGAGGTTGGCACCAGCGTCTAGAGGAATAGAGTACGTGCCGTAGGCGGTGTACTTAAGTTCGGGAACCTGCAGCAACTGATTGCCTTTGATGTTCTTTCTATTGGTCTCTCGGTCTGGATAAAGTGACGTTGGAGTATCGATACTGGCTGGGTCAAGAATCATCAAAGTCTTAGTGTATTCATTCGGCGTGTAGCTGAAGTTACCACCAAGAGTAAGGTTGTCGTTTGCCAGCCATAAAACCTCTGCTTCGACACCCATTACCTCCGCGCCGGGAGCCTCCAGAACAGAAGTTGAGGTGCCGCCTAGGCTCGTAACCTCAGTCGCTACAGTATGAATGGACGTGTAGTCATACAGATAGAAGGAGCCGTTAATTTGCAGGGTGTTATCTAAGAACTGGGTTTTGTAGCCAAGTTCGTATGCCGTCAGCTCCTCTGGATCGTAATCTGCAGTATTTGAAAAGAATACAAGATTGTAACCACCCGATCGGTACCCTGAAGTAGCTGAGAGATACATCATGATTTCTTCAGAGATATCCCAATCGATATTAATCCTGCCCGTAATCTTTTCGTCTTTCCGCTCAAATGGACGGTAGACGCTCACAGCTATTGGATGACCGCCGTTCACGACAGTATTGGTCGGAATTGGTTGGCCGTATTCGTCAGTAACAACCTCGCCGTCAGCATCCATTTCAAAGCCACCATTAGCTTTGTTGATTTCGTACAGTGGGTTGCCGGTGAATCCGAAAGCGGGCAGGAAGCCAAATAGTGCATTGCTTTCGGTGTACCGGAATAAATTTTCCTCGGCCACCACTTCATCATATGCGTAGCGAATACCAACCGTGAGCGTGAGGTTCTCAGCCACGTCCCATACGCCTTGAGTATACGCCGCAAAAGCGTCTCTTTCCGTTTGAGTCGCGTATAGAAGGTCAGTTCCCACGGTACGAGGCCCGTGAATTACATCCAGTTCACGATTCGTGCCGTCATCACCATACCATTGAGAAACGTAAAGATTGTCGTTTCGGGTAACACCTTCTGCTAAGCCAGATGCATTCCCGCTGAAGATCAGTTCGTTACTCGTTTCGGCGGAAAAGTTACGTTGACAGGACTGCTGGTCAGAATTCGCTAGGCATTGATTCTTTGCGCTGAAGAGTGTCGCCATTGGCGCAGAACCGAAAAAAGCCTCAATGGTGTTGCCATTGTAGGCATTTTGATAGCGATCAGAGCCAACGTCCGAGTAGAAGTCGCCGCGCTGATCGATTAATGCTTCATACCAGAAGACACCTGAGGTTACTGACATGGTGTCATTAAATTCATAGAACGCCTGAAGCTCGTGAGATTGGTATCGCGCTTCGTGATTTACGTAGAACTGACGATCATGGTAGAGGCTAGCTGTGTTGTCGTCGTCGGTAGTCCGATGGTACGCAAGCTCGTTGAATCCGAATATGTATTTGATTGTCAGTCGATCTGATGCGTCCCAGGTTACGGTGCTCTGAGTTGTGCTTGCATCAAATTCCTCCCTATTCAATCCATTGGTTGCAGCACAAATGTCGCTACCGTTGATATCGCCGGGAAAGACGCAGTCGTTATATGCGGCCAGGCTTGCTTCAGAGGTTTGATTCCAGCCATCCGAAGATGCCATCGCGTTTTGAAAGCCATCGAAGTCTGCGTAATCAAGACCTGCACGATTAGGCTGAGCGTTGCTCACCTCGCCAGTTAGAGGATTTGTAAAAGCGCGTATTTCTTGATTTGGATTCACAAAGTCACTTTGCAAAGGATCAGTTTGGCTGGGATCTACAAAACGATAGCCAGGGACAAGTTCTGTAGAACGATATGGTCGACCGTCTTCGTTTAACACAACCAATCCACCGCCGTTCGCCCCACCGAAAGGACGATCGATCCTCATCCAGTTATGCCGAAGGTCAATGGTTACGTCGTCCGCAGGCAGCCACTTAACTTGAAGAGCGACATTGTTGGTGCCAAGGCCATCCAGAGCAGAGGGACCTTTGTCGCCAACCTCGTCGATCACACCGTCACGATCGCGATAGCTGAAAGTAACGCGCCCCATTAGGTCGTCTCGTAGCGGTCCAGAGAATGCGCCGTAGTACTCTTCGGTACCGAAATTACCGTAAATAGCTTTGAACGCGCCTTCGAATACATCGGTAGGTTCTTTGTAAAGGATGTTGATCGCACCGCCAACGGCGTTCCGGCCGTAAAGCGTGCCTTGTGGACCGCGAAGCACCTCAATCCGCTGAACATCCCAGAAGGTCTGCCCAGTAGCTGTCAACAAGTCTTCCGAATAAACGCCGTTCATGTAGGTGGCGACACCTGGATCACCACCTAATGCGCGGAAATTTCGGCCGACTCCTCGCACGGTAGCGTCGTAAGGCTGAATCGTTGTGGCAGGAACAAAGTTCTGCAAATCCTCTTGGTTCCTGATGCCAAAGTCGTCAATGAAATCGCCAGTAAAGGCGGTGATAGAGATGGATGTATCCTGAATGGATGCCTCCTGTCGCTCTGCGGTCACAATGACCTCCTCGATTTGCCTACCCTCGGCCATCGCAATAGGCGTAGCCAGAGTGGCAAGCAGAGCACCAAGTGTAATTCTCTGTATTAGGTTCATCAGCAATTTCCTCCCAGTCGATGTCTGATTTATTTGAATAACATATACTTATGATTTACACAAAATTAAAAAGTGTCTTAAGACAAATAAATATCGTTACTAAACTAAACGATTTGTTTCAGCTGTCGGTAACACTTTGTTCGGCCAGTGGCCTTTCAAAGGCAGTGCAAATTTCGACAAAGGTACGAAAATCTCGACATGTGGGGGTTTGATCAGCGTAGAGTTCAAGTCTCGACGCTGCTTAACTCGATTAAATTTTCGCTACCACAAGTAACAGTCGCTTTGTGGGGGTTCTTGCTTTAGCAAGAAAGATTTAATCAAAAGTTCACTTTTGAGACGTAGTACGTGGTCGTCAATTAGGAAACTTTGACTAGGAAAGTTGCAAGGCTCACTCAAAGTAAACGTTGGCCACAAGCTAAATGCTCGATTGATAACATTAGCGCTAGTAATGTTGAGGCTTCGTAG
>JAACDF010000171.1 GCA_009937065.1 Gammaproteobacteria bacterium
AGGGGGCTAGCTCAGAGCCCCAGGACCCAGGGGCCGGGGGTCCCGAGGAGGAGGCGAGCTCGCAGGATTTCCTGATCGAAGAGCCTGGCTCGCAGGAGAGCTTCTCGAGCATGGACGTGGACGGGGTGGAGGAGGCAAGCTCCAATCGACTGGATTGGCTCCAGGAAATATGCGAGAGAGCAATCAAACTTAAATTTGAGTGAATTGGTAGTCCACTTCGTTAGCACGTTCAGCCCTAAGCTGATGGACTTGGATTTTGAGGTCTCTTTAGAAGTTGTCTCGGGGAACGAGCCTATATCGGTTCGGGGCAATGCGGGCAGTATCCTCGCTGTACTGGAGCATCTTGGTGAGAATGCACTACAGGCAATAAGGGAGCAGACTACGAAAAAGGGTCAGATACTCTTGAGCTTGTCTTCTACAGATGGCTCGGTGGGGCGAGTCACAATGGCTGATAACGGAGTCGGAATCCCTCAGGGTTTTGCAGCGCAAATGTTTGCTCCATTTTTTACGACCAAAGCCGCGCGGGGCCACTATGGGCTGGGGTTAACTCAGAGTAGAGATCTCGTTCACGACATGAATGGAAAGCTTTTCGTTGGCGGCGGATCTGAAGGGCAGGGGCTCGAAATGATTATCGAGCTACCCAAAGTTACGTTATGAGTATTGAAGCGACCGGTCTGCGGTCGAGAAAAATATCAGTCATATCGCTTAGCCTCATGATAGGACTGCTCGCGTCTTTGGGTGCGCCTCTCGAGCTTGGGTATTTGGATTTGGCGGTTTATCAACTGCCTGTATTTCTGTTGCTTCGCTATGTCAGTGCAATTCGAATCAGTATTTTTTCGAGCTTAATACTGGTAGGCGTGGCTTATTTTGTAAGTTTTCCGATCGGTGTTTATGCTGAACTTATGAGCATGATTGTTTTGTTGCTCGCGCTAGATACCTTTGCTAGCTCTGGACGAGCTGAACATCGATTACTGGTGGCATTGCTGACATTGCTGCTCGTATGCTTTCCCCTTTACACCGCGACATTAACTTTTTTCCGGGAAGAAACCATTCTGCTTGCCGCCGCGCATGCCTCTACCTTTCTCTTCTCCGCAGTATTTTCACTGGTCGTAGCCGAACTCAT
Organism: Gammaproteobacteria bacterium; assembly: GCA_009937065.1. Taxonomy (GTDB): domain Bacteria; phylum Pseudomonadota; class Gammaproteobacteria; order Pseudomonadales; family Halieaceae; genus Luminiphilus. Next base: position 1,124 of record JAACDF010000171.1, read on the forward strand.
CTGGGCAGTGTCAACAATAGCCTTCTCAGGCTTTTTTCAAGGGATATCGCGGCATGAGGAAATGGAACGCGCGTCCATCCGCTCTCTCGGTACTGTGTTTATTTCAGTTTTGGTAACCACGATATTTTTGGTATTTCTCCAAATTTGGTCAGGACGATGGGACGCGGTTCTAACAACCACAACCCAAGATCTAGTGGATCAGTCAGCGCGAAGTCGACTTGGCAATGATATGCATCAGGTGGAATTAGAAATTGGTTCCACCGGTATGCGCTTCGCTAAAAACGAGACGCCGTGGCTTTTCATTGGTGAGCGTTATGCTCTCCTAGGTATGGCCGTGGATGAAGAAAGTAGCGTCGCACAGACACTAAACATCATTGATAGCGAGTGGATGAGCGATGAGTTGACGTTGGTGGATCTCATCAATGAGCAGATGTCGAAATTTCACTTCCGAGCTAGCATGGGGCCGGAATTTGCACGATTAAATGCGCCTTTATTCCTCGACCTTGAAGAAAAAACGTTGCCGGTTTATTCGGATGTCATAGCATCACAAGGAAGAAACACCTTCAGTTCGTTTTTGATGTATCTGGAGGAGCGAGACCAACCCGTCAGAATCACAAATGTAATCGTTACGTCCGGACAGTCGTCCAGACCCCAATCAGATACTAGTATGTCTTTTGTGGCTGACTTCTCGGAGGGAGAGTTTGAAGGTGCAACCGTCGACACAGAGAACGAGACCTACACGTTTACGGGTCTTGATTGGGCTGGCTGGGCAAACACTGCAAATATTTATCCACTGTCTTTCCCAGAAGGTGGCTCCATAACATTCACCGCCTCGGCTGAGTCTCCTACTCATGTTTACTTTAAATTTGAATATCTTCCTTATCCCAACACTACGCCCGAGTTCTACACCAAGCGAGTGCTCGTCGATAGCAGTACACCCACTGAATACACGGTGGTCTTTGGAGAGAAAATACTGTTTGTTATTGATAAGTCGCCTTTGGGTTTGACTAATACTGAAAATACTGGGGCATCTGAAATTACTTTTAGACGACTGCGGACCTCTGACTCGAAAGGCAGGTATTTGGGGACTCAGGAAGATCAGGTCATTGATTCTGAGTGGATGGGAGGTACGCTTTGGTCCGTCGTATCCACAAATCCCTACGCTCTATCGCGATTGGGTGCATTGAATAAAGATACGATGCTGCGGTTACCCATCTCGACGAAATTGGTTGCGGAGTTTGATTCGCTACTGCCCTCCACTGATTTGTTGGTGGCTGATCTTAAGGTCTGGCCACGACTACAGGTATTCTTTTTAGCGACCACCACAATGGCGCTATTTTTTACCGCAAGTCTCTTGTTCACCTCAACACTCACCATGTTTTTAGTGGGTCGTCTTATCATGCCGATTACTCGTTTGCTTCAAAGTTTGGAAGAGCTGAAGTTGATGCATACACAAATGGGGGAGTCAAATACGGCGATCGAGCCGGTAAAAATTGAGACCAAACCGCTGTCTTTAGAGCTCAATAACATGTAGAACTCAATCGTTTGGTTCTCCAATGAAGTTGCTATGGCAGACCATCAATTGCGATCAGCGGTCACTGGGTATGAGGCTCTTCTGAGCAGTTTGCCGCTGGGGCTTATGGAAATTGATCGCGATTATCAGCTGCGATTCAGAAACGAAGCTATGTCTCAAATAACAGGGGATAGTGCAGAAGCTTCCTACCTACTGCGTCAGCGCGGTGAGCAGTTGTTTGAATCAGGGGAAACCATAGATGAATATGCTCTGTCGCTTGAGGGTCAGCCACAAAGAAATCTATTGCTTGCAATCACACCCCGGAAAAACGATGAGGGGGATGATTCAGGATTTTGGCTTCTGGTCACTGATCTTACCAAACAAAAAGCGATGGACTCGCAGTTGCTACAAACCGCGAAGCTAGCCACGCTTGGTGAGATGTCCACCGGCATGGCACACGAGCTCAATCAACCTCTCAATATTATCAAGCTTGCGCTGAGCAATCTCACAAACAGTTTAAAAAAGGGACGAGCGACTGAAGAGTCTATTATGAGTCGTCTGGAGCGAATCGACTCTGCCGTAGATAGAGCGGCTACCATCATCGATCATATGAGAGCGTTTGGACGGGTTGCTGGTGAGGATTTTGCGCCATTTAATATCGCAAGCGCAATAAATGCTGCGGCCGATTTGGTGCGGGAGCCCATGGTTGCAAAGGGCGTAAAGCTTATTAACCATGTCGAGGAGCCTGTATGGGTTGAGGGGAACACCATTCAATTTGAGCAGGTGCTAATCAATATGGTGAATAATGCGCGGGACGCTATTCTCGACTCATCGTTATCGGGAGCGGTAACGTTACGACAAGCTCTGGAGGAAGGTTTCGTTACGGTCACGATTGAAGATACGGGTGGCGGAATACCTCCTGAGGTTTTACCGCATATTTTTGAGCCGTTTTACACCACCAAGGCAGTTGGTAAAGGAACTGGATTGGGCGGATCAATCAGCTTCGGAATTATTCAGGACATGCAAGGCACGATTTGGGCTGAAAATGTAAGCGGTGGCGCGAAGATATCGATTCGACTGCCAATTTTTAATAGAGAGAAAGCAACGGCCCTGGAGATTGGTCAATGAACAAACTTAAAGTGCTTGTGGTCGACGACGAGCCTGATATTCGGCTGGAGCTCAACGACTTTGTTCAGGAGCTGGACTTTGATTGCATGCTCGCTGGTAACGGCGAGGAGGCACTGTCGATGTTCAAAGCTGATGACAGTATTCACATCGTCTTATCCGATTTAACGATGCCGGGTATGACAGGTCTGCAGCTGCTAGAGCGCATCGTCAAGGACGAAGGCACTCGCGACAGGATAAGGCGGTTCATATTTATGACGGGTAATGGCGATACCCGCGCCGTTATCGATGCGATGCGCTTGGGTGCCTCAGAGTTTATGCTAAAACCCATGGATCTCGATCTTCTGGAAAATATTCTGGTCGATGCCCGCGAACATGTTCTTACAGAGCGGTTCAAAATGCTTAACGAGCAGGCGCGGGATGCCAAGCTGGCTGCCAGCGAAGTGGAGATCAGCTCACTCAATCGAGATATTAAAAAGGCCTATGGCGAAGCGCTTTCTTGCTTGGCGCGGGCCGCCGAGTATAAAGACCCCGAGACGGGTGCTCACATCAACCGAATTGGCGCCTATGCTGCAAAGCTTGCCGGTGAGCTTGGCTGGTCTCGCGAGCAATGCGAGATGTTGCGGCTCGCTGCCCCGCTTCACGATGTAGGGAAGGTGGCAACGCCAGACGCTGTTCTCCTCAAACAGGGGCCTTTGACAGACGATGAGTTTGCGACTATGCGTAAACACCCGGAATATGGTCATGAAGTTCTTTCCATGTCCGACTACCCCGTTATGGCAATGGCGGCGCGGATTGCTCTGAATCATCATGAGCGCTGGGACGGTGGTGGGTATCCGCGAGGTCTTAAGGGCAATGAAATTCCCATTGAAGCGTCAATCACCACCTTGGTGGATGTCTATGATGCCCTGCGATCTGCCCGACCTTACAAGCCTGCCATGACCCATGAGCAGGCCATGAACATCATATTAGAAGGGGATGGTCGGACGGATCCAAAACATTTTCGTCCGGATGTCCTAGAGGCTTTTAAAAATGCTAACGACGCTATGAATCATATATTTGAAACTATGGCAGACTGATCAACGTGACTGAAGGAAAACACTTGCTGTGAAAGCGCTCATCGTTGAAGACAGCACTACCCTGTGTGCGATTTACGAGGCGTACCTCAGTGGTTTGGGTCTTGAGATTCATGCTGTGACATCACTGACGGAGGCGAAAAAATCGGTCGTTCTTTTTCGGCCGGATTTCGTTTTGCTGGATATTGAACTTCCTGACGGTAACGGACTCGACCTGATCAGCGAGCTCGATACAGTTCATCCTAAACCTGTCAGCATAGTAATGACCGGGCATGGGAGCGAGTGGGCGGAGCGCGCACTTGCGAAGGGTGCCGCTGATTTTCTAGCGAAGCCATTTGATTCTATTCGGCTCCGTGTGACTGTTCAAAATGCCATGCGGCGAAAAGAATTAAACGATCGCATTGAGGTGCTCTCCGATAAACGCGGTCAGTTGGGTGGTCTAGTCGGAAGTTCACCCTTAATAAGGGCGGTCTACGACGCCGTGGAGCGCATTGCAGCCGCAGATGGCACGGTGCTCATTACGGGTGAAAGCGGTACTGGTAAAGAGTTGGCAGCACGTGCTGTGCATGACCTGTCAGCACGAGCGCCTGAACCCTTTATTGTCTTCGACTGCGCGGCTATCTCTGGCGATGCGATTGAGAGGGAATTGTTTGGAGAGGATCCGAAGGAATCTTCGACAGGGTGGATTCATCGAGGGCTTGTCGCCAGGGCTAATGGCGGCACGCTGTTTCTTGACGAAATTGGTGAGCTCGACTACGCAGCGCAATCGCTGCTTCTCAGGTTTTTAGAAAGTGGTGTTTTTCGATCCATCGGTTCGGACCGCGAGACAGCGGCCGATGTTAGAGTTATTGCCGCCACTAATCGTGATCCTCTTGAAGAGGTGCGTGCCCGTCGGTTGAGAGAGGATCTCTACTATCGTCTGCAGGTATTCCCTATTCGTCTGCCTGCACTGCGAGAGCGATTGGACGATGTGCCAGTACTTGCTGCGCTGATCTTGAATCGACTCTCTACACAGACAGGCAAAACCTTCAATCCGCTTTCTGACGATGCGAAAAGGCGTCTCTCGTCTTACGCGTGGCCCGGTAATGTGCGTCAGTTGGAAAATATGCTGCGTTGGATGACAACGATGCTGGTCGGCAGTGATATTGATGCCTCGATCATCGAGGAAGCAATCGCTCAATTCGACGACAGCCCTGAAACTGCGGGTACGCCAGTCAAGCCGCGCGCCGCGGAGCCCGCTGCCGAGAGCGAGATTAAGCCGCTCTGGTTGGTAGAAAAAGAAGCGATACAGAATGCCATCGAGGCCAGTGACGGGAATATCAATCGTGCTGCAAGCTTGTTAGAGGTGGCGCCGTCAACCATTTACAGGAAAATGCAGGCATGGAATGAGGGCGATTCCTGATACGGCGAGCATTTACTGGGGAGGTGTTTTATTTACGGTGTAATTAATAAGTCGTTAAGAGAAATGGTCATAGAAGGCCATGGTGAGCCCATTTGGGATCAGGTAATGGCAAAGGCTGGTGTACCCGGTGACAGTTTTTTATCAATGCGAAGTTACGACGATGAAATTACTTACCGGCTCGCTGTTGCGTCCTCTGATGTCCTTGGGATTGATGTCGACACGGCGCTTCACGCGTTTGGCCAGCATTGGGTAAATCATACGCTAGCGCGTGATTATGATGCGCTTGTGCGATCGACGGGCAGCACCATGTTGGAGTTTTTGGGAAATCTGAATGCGCTTCATGATCGAATCAGTACCACGTTCCTCGACTACCAACCGCCAGAGTTTCGAGTAAGTGAGCTTGAAAACAACCGAATGGATGTTGAATACATCAGCCATCGCAAAGGCCTCAAGAGTTTCGTCTCCGGCTTACTGGTCGCATTGAGTGATCGCTTCGGTGAGCCCATGACAATTCAAGAAGTTGAAGATCTGGTTGTGTCTGATGGTACTCACACACGATTTAAATTATTGATGGACGGTTGAGGCCTCCCGAATGGAACAATGGGCGCTGCTCAATCAATTGTTCACGGTGGTCATTGAGCTTGACCACAATGGTAACTCGCGACGGACGAGTGCTCTGGTTCGCGATCGATTATCTTTGGATGATGGTGAGAGCTTCCGTTTCTTTGATTCCTTCGAATTTAAGCGCCCAGCTCGTTTTAAAGGGGGCGTTTCCGAAGCATTGGCATCGCCCGGGCGGCTGTTCTTGGGGCACTCAGATGAGGCTCAGCTGGCAATCCGTGGGCAGATTATCCAATCTGATAATGATGAGATTGCTGCACTATTTGTTGGTGTTCCCTGGATGGCATGGGTTCGGGAGCATTACGGTGAAAAAACCCTTCACTTTGATGATTTTCCTGCCCACGACTCACAAATGGATCAGTTGCTCTTGTTGTCTACACAGCAGCGAATGCTGGAGGATCTGCAGGATCTAAATACTGATCTGGAGAAGGCCAAAACGACGGTCGAAGGCCAGGTGGATATTCGTCAGCATTTCTTCAATCGTGTCAGTCACGAGGTTAGAACGCCTCTCATGGGTGTCAGCAGTGCTTTAACTCTCTTGCGAGATCGTGTGACCGATGCAGACTCTTTGAATCTTATTTCCATGGGTGATGCCAGCGTTGACCGAGCCACCGAGGTGATCAACTTTGCGTTGGGTGATGCCTCGGGTCAGGTCACCAATAACGAGGCGCTTACCGTTGCCACCGATCTTCGTCATTTACTTAGGAAAGTGGTAAAGCTATTCGAAGCCACCGCCTTACAGAAAGGCCTCAAATTGGAGACCTCAGTCGACCCTGCGCTGTTAGCGCAGTACTGGTGTCCCGACCTCATTATTAAAGAAGCGCTTATCAATTTGATCGGCAATGCTGTGAAATTTACTGCCAAGGGCTGGGTATCTATCGACATTACCCTTGAGGATGATGCAGTAGCGGAGGATTTACATGAGCTTGTCTTTACTGTCACAGATTCAGGTCCGGGAATCCCCTCGAATCTAAGAGCACAAGTCTTTGCGCCGTTTGAGACCGGGGTAACTGAGGAGACTCAGAATCTGGGTGGCACTGGGCTGGGATTGAGCTCAACTGAAGCGGCGATTAAAGGCATCGGTGGCTCCATTGCCGTGGGTGACTCGCGCGTTGGTGGGGCGATGTTTTCCGTCCGGGTCGCCTTACGGCCGTGCTCCGATATAAAACAAGTGGAACCCGCTGAGCTCCCGATTTCATCATTTCGATTTAGTCAGCGGATACTACTTTTGGATGACTCTGCTACCAACTTGAGCCTGAACAGTCAGCTGCTAGAAAGTCTTGGTTTTGAAGTCATCAATGCGGCTTCCGGAAGTGAAGCGATAGCGATTGCCCAATCGTCAATAGAGTCTTTTGACATCGCACTGCTGGATATAAACTTGCCCGATATGACAGGTTATGAAGTGGCCCGAGCGCTCTCGAACTCGACTGCGTGCTCTGAGGCACTTCTGATCGCTTTGAGTGCCTATTCAGAGGCGGGAGAGCAGAAAAAAGCAGCTGACGTCGGCATGACTGCTTTTATTACAAAACCCTTCAAGCGGGACGCTATCGCCTCTTTATTGGCAGAACTTCTTGACGGTGACAACCTTAGCGATAAAGCCCCTGAGTCGCCCCAGTCAGGCGCACAAGCGGTCTTTGATGCGACACTGGTTGACGAGATGATTGCACTCATGGGCGCTGAGGCGACTGGCGAGATAGCCAGTAGTCTTGAGCTCGAGGGGAGTGAAAATATCAGCGCCTTGAAGGCCGCAGTTTCGGCGGGTGACGCCCCCGCGGCAGAGAGAGAGGCTCATACGCTTGCTAGTAGCTGTTTATCGCTGGGGCTCAAGTCAGCGGGTACATTGCTTCGACAAGTTGAGGCCGATATTAGGCAGGGTAATTTGCCTACTGAGGCCGCAGTGCGCAGTGCTGAGGGATTCTTCTTTGATGGCCTGACGAGTTTGAGATCACACCTTTTGAATGCGATATCGAACCCAGATGCTTAAGGCGATCGCGAGCTACTTGCTAACCTCATGAGCATGAAAGCACTTGTCTGTTCAGCCTTGTCCGATGACCTATCGGGTGTGGGTATTGAGGAGGTCCCATTACCAGAACCGGGCTTTGGTGAGGTTCGCATTCGGATTCGAGCGACCAGTCTCAACTACCCTGATATTTTGTTATGCCAAGGTAAATATCAGCTCAAACTCGAACCGCCTTTTACACCCGGTATGGACATCGCAGGCGAAATTGATGCCATAGGCGAGGGCGTTGTAGATTTTGTTGTTGGGGAGACCGTTGTCGGAGGCATGCGCTTTGGCGGCTTTGCAGAGTACGCGGTCGTTAGCACGGAAGGCCTTCAGAAAAAGCCTAGTCACTTGAGTTTCTCTGAAGCCGCCGCTTATCAAGTTGCGTATCTGACCGCGTATGTGGCGCTGGTACGGCGGGCCAATCTTCAACCTGGAGAGACACTGTTAGTGCATGGCGCTAGTGGTGGCGTCGGTATGGCGGCGGTTGATATTGGTAAGTTATTGGGAGCCAAGATCATTGCCACAGGGGGAAGCGATGCGAAGCTTCAGCATGTTCTCGCCTACGGTGCAGACCATGTCATCAATACCGAGCAAGGGTTCCGCGAACAGGTCAAAGCTCTGACCGATGGCCGCGGTGCCGATGTGGTCTATGATCCAGTCGGCGGCGACATTTTTGATGAAAGCACACGTTGCATGAACTTCGATGGTCGACTATTGATTATTGGATTTACCAGCGGCCGGATTGCCTCGATTGCATCTAATATTCCTTTGATCAAAGGCTTCTCTGTTGTGGGCGTCAGAGCGGGTGAATACGGTCGTCAGTTTCCAGAGAAAGGCGCTGAAAACGTGCAAACCATTTGGGATTGGGTGCGCCAGGGAAAAACCCGGCCTCACGTGCACGCCGAATTACCACTGAACAAATCTGTCGATGGGTTTCGTATGCTTCAGCAGCGAGAGGTAATTGGAAAACTGGTTATTTGCCCGGATCGCTAGCCCTTATCCAGCTGTTAGGTTAGCTTCGTCGGTCCCAGTCAGGCCACGCGTACTTCTGCATGTTAACTTTACGATCTTCTACTGGAACGCCTTCTTTAATCAGTCTGTCGGCAGCGATGTCGTTACGCGGGCAGGTAATGGCTCCATTATGCCCAAGTACCCGATGCCACGGTATAGATGTGTCGACAGGCAATTGTGAAAGTATTCGTCCTACCCAGCGTGCCCTTCTCGGGAAGCCCGCGGCCTCCGCGATTCTCCCAAACGATGAAACGCGTCCCGATGGAATACTGTTAACCGTGAGTAGCAGTCGGTCCCTCGCCTCCTGATCCGAATCAGTCGGCAATGCGAACTCTTCCGACCCGATTGGAGCTGCTCTGGTGTATCAGTAGGTCGCCGGCTTTTGTCTCCCAAGTGTGACGAATAATGCCAATTCCAGACGGCACTGCCCAACTTTGAAATTGTTCCGTCGCAGGATCGAAACGCACTAGGGCATCGGGTCGCATACCACTTTCGTTGTACCAGACAATGTCGTTAATAACGGTCATTGAGTACGGATGTGAGTTTGGTCCACTGGGTGAATTCCACTGAGTGACCTCGCCCGTATCGACATCGAGCTTCCCGACTTTGCCGAGACTTGAATTGACGAACCACACGTTATCATCGCTATCGATGTCGAGGCGTCGGATACGTGTGGCCGTGTCTGGGATATCGTAATAACGCACTGACAAGGTGTTAGGGTGCATTCGCCCAATAGCATTGGTGCCGTTGTAGGCGATGAAGAGATCACCTGCTTTGCCTACCTTTATGCCGTAGGGCTTTTGGCGCGTCTCGATTTCTTTCATCTCGCCTGTTTTCGGATTCAGACTACCCAACATGTTGGAATGTTGGCTCGTGAAATACAGATTCCCATTAGGGTGAAACACAGCGGTGTGAGGGTCACGGGCGCGGGTCGGGTATTCCTTTATGGATCCGTCGGTGGGATTGAGTCTGCCTATCGTCCCGTTACTGTTTCCTGTGTACCAGATGAAACCGTCTGCGTCGGGAACAATAGAATGCGGGCGCGCCGAGCTGGGTAGTTGATACTCCCGCATGGCGCCCGTATTCGGATCGAGTCGCCCGACAAGAGAGGCCCACATGCCGGTCCACCAGATAGCTCCGTCGGGTGACTCCACCGGATCTCGAGCGCGTTGACCCAGGGTAGGTGTAACCCACTCCTCGATGGTGATATCGGTGTCGCCTTGCACTAGCACAGGCGCTTTTTCCGGTTTATGTGGATAGTTTGCGGCGAGGTATTGGCTGATAGTCCGATCGCGCTCTTGAGGTAGCTTGACCATGCTGGCGATCAAATGAGACCACTCCGCCGGTGTGTCATAGCCCTGAGCTAAATCGAGATAACGTAGGCCATGACAAGCAGCGCAGGTCTCTGTCACGTCTGCTTTTACGTCATAATTTGGGCCAAGCGAAGCGGGTCCAGCATGCGCCAGACCCACCCAGAACAAGGGAAGTGCAGCCAGTAGCCGCATGATTAGACTCGCAGGAGCGTACAGATCTTGTTGCCTGATGGGTCCCGTAGGTAAGCCAGGTGGATAGGCCCCATGTTGCCATCGCGAACACCGGGCGGATCCTCACAATCCGTTCCGCCGTTGGCCAAACCAGCTGAATGCCAGGCTTCAGAGGCCTCGACACTCGGCGATGCAAATCCAATGGTTCCACCGTTGGCTGCGGTGGCAGGGTTGCCATCGATGGGCGTTGAGATTGCAAAAATACCCGTATCCGTGACGTAGAACACACGGCCTTTGGGGTCCATGACGCCGGGCCCGTAGCCCAATGCGCCCAAGGTCGCGTCATAGAATTTTCGTGATGCTTCGATATCTGAAGCGCCTAACATAATGTGGCTGAACATGAGGTGACGTCCTTATTTTGGTTTCGAGTTAAAGGCTACTTAAGGTCGCGTGGGTTTGTCGAGCACTCATTGATTCTTAGAGCTCTGCACTACGCTTTTGCCGGGTTGTCCATTTAAGCAGTGCCCGATCTAACCTCGGAGTGATGGTTTGACGCAGGTGTTCAGGCGCTAAGCTGTACAGGAACGCCGTTCACTGCAGCATTACCCGATAGCTGATCGAGGAACTGCTCATCGGTCACGTCATTACAACTTACCCCAGCGTGCGAATTGGCCACTTTTGATCGAGTGCCCTCCAATCCATGCCCGTAACCGTGCGGTAGGCTAATCACCCCCGGCATGACTTCGGTTGAGGGCATTAATTCGGCCGAAATGCTCCCAACGCGACTGGTAATGGTCACATGCATTCCCTCATTCCAGCCTTCCTTTGCAACGTCATCTGGGTGCATGAGTAGCTGGCAACGATCTTTTCCCTTAACGAGGCGACGGTGATTGTGCATCCACGAATTGTTGTCTCGTACATTGCGACGCCCGATGAGCCGATAACCTCCCACATCCTCGTTCATGTCAGCGTGCAGGCGGTCGATATCCGTCAGCACCTCAGGAATGGCCAGTGAAATGCGTTTGTCATGGGTTTGTAAGCGTTCGGGACACGAGGGCTTTAGTGGGCCAAAGTCGATGCCAGACGGGTGTGATTTGAGTTTCTCGATGCTGAGGTTCCACTCTGACTCCTTGCCGTAGGGGCCTGCTTGAAGTGCCGCGTCCACCACTTTATGGGGTGGTACGTGAGGCACGGACTCAACCCCTAGTCTCTCGGCCAATCGATCCCCAAGCTCGGTAAAGATTTCCCAGTCATGGAGTGTGCCCTCTGGCTTTTCAAAGACAGCGGGCGTGTAGCGCGCCGTGTTTCGTATGGCGAGATTATGAAAAGCAAAGTCGTAGTTGTCGTGCTCGAGAGGGGAGGTGGGTGGCAAGATTACATCGGCATGACGGGTCGTTTCGTTGAGTGCCGGATCGAGGGAGATCATAAAATCGAGTTCCTCGAACGCGTCATCGACTGCGCGGCCATTCGGCGTCGAGAGCACGGGATTACCTGCGCCGGTGAACATCAACTTGATTTGACCTTCCCCGGGTGTGCGAATCTCATCAGCGAGTGCCGCGGCTGGCAGTTCGTAGTTGAACTCGGGTAGTCCGCGTCCTCGACTGTTGAAGCGAGCGAAGCCGCCGCGACTGCTGTTCAGTACTTGGTCCATGGCGGGGCGGGTGAACAAACTGCCTCCCGGCTTGTCGAGGTTGCCCGTGACCACATTAATGACCTGTATGGCCCACTGACAAAGTGTTCCGTAAGCCTGAGTGCTGACACCCATGCGTCCGTAACAAATAGCCGCCTTGGCTGTCGCCATATCTCGCGCAATATTTTCAATATCGGAAGCATCAACGCCGGTGATGTTGGCAGCCCATTCAGGGGTCAGCGAGGCGACCGCAGTTTGAACCTCCTCGAGACCATCTGTGAACTCCGCTAAGGCGCCCAAAGCCGTTAGCTTGTCTCGAAATATGACGTGTAACAGAGCGAGGAGTAGCGCCGCATCTGTTCCGGGTCGTATGAAGTGATGCTCGCTGGCAAGCTCCGCTGTCTCTGTCCTGCGAGGATCAACTACCACCAGCTTTCCGCCGCGCGCTGTCAGATCTTTTATCCGTTTTCGGACATCGGGTACCGTCCAGATACTGCCGTTTGATGCGAGCGGGTTGGCGCCGAGCATCAAAAAATAATCGGTGCGATCGATATCGGGAATCGGCATGAGCAGCATGTGGCCGTACAGCCACATAGAGACCAAATGGTGCGGTAGTTGATCCACCGACGTGGCAGAGAAGCGATTGCGTGTCCGTATGTGGCGGAAGAGATTTCGCTGATGGGTCATCATCCCGTAGTTATGTGCCGATGGATTGCCGAAGTAGGCGCCGATCGCGTTAACGCCGTACTTTTCTATCGTGTCAGCGAGCGCATTGGCTGCAAGATCAAGTGCCTCGTCCCACTCGATCTCCACGTGCTCATAAACACCTGGAGCGGAGCGGATACGCTTCAATGGCTTTCTCAAGCGATCGGGATCTTCGTGGATATCTTGCAAAGCCACGGCTTTGGGACAAACATGCCCTCGGCTTAGGGGGTCTAATTTGTCCCCTCGAATATCAACGACTTTGTCGCCCTCTGTTTTGATGATGAGTCCACACATGGCCTCGCAGAGATGACAGACACGGTGGTGGATTTTAGTCGATGCAATCGTCACGGTTTGCTCGCCTCAGCGTTGGTGCTCAGCATCCAAGACGGGTGAGCACATATTATCGTTGGTGATTAAGAGTACATGACTTCTGACAATTTTGGAGTCGGGCGATTTTTGGGCAAGGTATTTGACCCACTACTCTCACTCAAGTGGACCGCCTCGGAGTCAGCGTGAAATTGACTCACTCAGTAGGTACAAGAATATTGGCTGGACGCGCCTCAATAATTGCTTGTAAGGGCTGCCCCTTACTCTCCATATCTAGCAATATGAAGTGACTGGCAGGCATCATCTCTACCCAGTTGGCGGACAGCGAAATATTTTGGGTGGCTTCCTTGCAAACGAATAGAAACCGGAATTGGACCTCGTGTCCCGACTTGAGTGGTCGGTATGCTCTTCGACTGAGTCTACAGGCCTCGTCTCCCGAGAAGACTATCCATTGCGCCGACAATTTTTTTAGAAGGTTCTCGTAGCGCCAAGCCGACTCTTTTTTATATTCCTCTCTGGGAGTTACAAGAGTCTGTAGCACGTTGATTGGAGACGTCTGCAATATCTCAATCTGACCCCGATCTCTAGACACTGTGACTGTTGATGCAATAACTTCGTGACTCGTTGCCGTTATGGAAAAACTCGATACGGGGATTACGAGCGAAACGATAAGCCGCTTAAAAATTATTGCGGAAGCAGGTAAATGAACCATTAGTGACCTCTCCGTAGTAGTCGGGTCCGTGAACGAGCGGGAAGGTTGGTTGTAAATTTGAATCAACGGTTACGTGGTAGTGGTAACCAAGTTCGTCATGATCGTGCCCGTTGTGTTCATCGAGCGCATGCTCCGATGCGCTTGCGCAGGACGCGTCGTAATAATAGTCCTCGTAGTAAATTCCTGAGCGTGCGGGTGAGTCGTTACCGTTAATACGGATGGTGCTATCGACGCGCGGACCGGTTGCCACGTATTCGACACCTAGGTTGATGTCTTCTTCATCGATAAAACGGCAGTCCCTGACTGCATCTGAGCCGCAGCCGGTAGAGCTTGTGGCACTGTAATCTCGTTTTTTCCAGCACGATTCGACTAATTGATCGTTGTCATGATACGGGCCATGAATGGGGTAGCCGTCTCCCGCGTACCCATAAATCGGCGAATGTCCCAACCCTTGGTCTCCCACCATTTGTCGGACGCAGGTGCTATAGCCGTGGTGATGGTAGGCCCCATTACCTGCGTGGCCGTTACATAAGTCCATGCCATTGGATCTGAATTCAGATGCAACTTGATGCCAAATGTCTTGGTTCATAAACGAGGAGGCATCAGACCAATTGAAAATAGGCACGCCGTTTAACCACAAACCGACTGGACCGAGGCCTGTTTCACACTCGTTACTGGTGGGTCGAGGGGTCGAGGGAATCGCAAGTCTCTGGTCAAGTTGCGCGTCAGGACAGCTTCCTCCCGAGGGAGGCCACCAACCACTTCCGCCAGTTTCTCCGCACTCAGAGCCCCACCCAATATTCTCTCCGTAGTTAAGGACTTGGCCGATCGCTAAAATCACGTTTTCGGTTGCGTTGCGCAGCGCTAGCGTTGCCAGAACCTCTTCCGTGACAGTGATTCTGTAATTTGGAGTTGCATTACTGATGACTGTGATTGACGTACCGTCACGCTCAACCCCCGTCACATTCACCTCCACAAATTCTTCATTGGATCGCAAGTAGGCGCTGCGCAACCCCGGAGTGTTTACCATCCACTTTGATTTGCTCAAGAGTTCCGGTACCGCAGCTTTTAGTGCGTGTTTCACGTCCGCTACAGAGTCATCTTCAATGAGATTATTGTTCTCTCTCGCATCTGTAAAAAGGTCAAAAAGCTCCTCCGAGCCGTCGCTATTGGTGATTAGTTTGTAGCGCTCGCTTCTTATTGCATTGCCATTGACATGCTCAGAGAAGACATGGTCCCGCCCCGGCGCTGTGCTATCGACGAGTTTTGCCGCAAAGGAGGTGCTGTCGTGCAGCTCGGTAAGATCCTGACCAGCCAACTCGGAAATAGTTGCAAACAGATCTGTTGTGGAAATTAGAGAGTCATCAGAGATGCCGACGCGTTCGACGCCAGCACCGGTGACAATCAAAGGGGTATTGATGCCACCCTGATAGAGAGAACTTTTGGCGCCTCGATAGGGGGAATCGTTACTTGTAACTCGACGAGGGGTACCATTGTCACCAAGAAAGATAATGGTGGTATTAGCCCGTTCTTGGGTCGGGATCCCGCTAATCAAGCGACCGATTTCAGTGTCTAGTGCCTCTACGGCTGCTAGGTAGTATGTTCTCGGATTTTGTTCAATGTCAGCGGCAGTGCCCGATAAATCTCGTGTATGCAGCGATGCTGGAGGTAGGTGGAAAGGGGTATGCGGCGCATTGTATGCAAGCCATAGGAACCAAGGACTTTCTTGATCATTAATCCACCCCATGGCCTGGTTGGTAAGTTCTGAAGTTATGTATGTCGTTTTTGACGTTTCAACACCATTCGTGGTCAGCGTCCAATCGAAATAGTCATCGACACCTCCCGAGAGGATGCCGGTAAAGTAGTCGACCCCCATTGTCCAGGGTAGTGATGTTCGATTTCCCAAATGCCATTTGCCAATCAATGCATTTTGATAATGCGCTGTGGTCGGCACCTCTCTTAGGTACTGA
>JAACDF010000172.1 GCA_009937065.1 Gammaproteobacteria bacterium
AAATCAGTACCCTCGGCTCTAATGATGACGGCACGTACCTGATCTTGATCTGATATTGTCAGAGCCGCATCCCGCAGCTGTGTCATTGTGTCGCGATTGAGAGCGTTTCTGGCCTCGCCTCGATCGAGAATAATCGACGCTATATCGTCGTCAACACTCACTTTGACGATTTGGTCTGTCATAGGTTTTCTCTTTTTTTATTGTTGTACGTTTATTGTTATTTGTTTCCACTATGCCAGATCAGAAGTCGCAATACATGCACTCAGAAAAGCAGTTATCTCAGAGTAATCTAGCAACTCGCTGACGAATGTCCTGAACATCAACGTCAGAATCGTCAATCAGGCTGGCGCATAAGTTTAGACATTTGGGCGCAGGGGCATTTCTTTCGCGGAAGAACTCGATGATCTGCATATCAGCTCTGCGCACAGCATCCAAAAGTACCGGACTCATCGCACCTGCCTCGGGCTCTAGATCAAAATGAGCGAGGCTGTGGAGCGCCTTTAGCAGCTTCGGCCCCACCATTTGCGGTGCAATGTGATCCGAATCAACGCGCTTAATCATCGACTCGATCGTGTGAATCAAAAAGCTCAGTACTGGCGATTCCTGTAAAAAAATCATGAATGCATTGTGAGGCTGGCGACGAACTTCCAGTCCGCCCGACTTGTCTCGCTGCAACCAGCACTCTTCGCCGAACCGCGAATGTTCTGTCTCAGATGGCTGCCAGCTTTCATCAATAATGAGCGTATCGGCATCGCACCAGATGACGCGATCAGCACCTGCTTCAAGGGCAGCTCTGATATGCAGTAGACGTGCTAAATCGGCGAGTATTGGACCTCGTCCTGATAACTTTTCCCGGTACCACTCGGGTAGTACAGCAAAAAAGTCATCATCATAAAATTGGTAAGCAAACTCTTGGTTTCTCGCCCAAGCCTCGACACCCATCAGGCAATCCGAAACCCACTGGGGTCGATCGTCCGAGGCAGACTGAATAACAAGGGTCTTCACACCCAGTTAGCCAACTCTAAAGCGAGAACCTTTTTCCGGTGGTGGATTAGCGCTACCAGCAAAGCACTGCGCTTTAGACATCCAGTCGATTGCTGGATCACCAAGGACAGTGAGGCTTGTGTCCGCAATATTGCGCGTTTGCGTCACTACCTGAGCAAATTCGACGGCATCACCCTGAATAAAGTTGCTCGATTGCGACTCACCGTAGGTCCAAACTTCTCCACTTGGAGATACCAAGCTAACGAACGGCATGGGCTCGGGTGGTGCCTCGCCTCTCACCTTGAAGGTCCAGCCGAAGGTATTGATGCCCAACACAACAATGTTGCGAATCCGATCATGCTCAGCCCGATCTGCGCCCAACACGTCGAACACCTCTTGCCCATGAGCCCAGGTCTCCATCTGGCGCGCGGATATGGCCGATCGCGCGCTCATGCTCGGACCCGCCCAAGGCACCCGAGAACTAGGATCAAGCGCGCTGTAGGTATCAGCCGTCTCGTCAACCAATGAAGCCCAGGCGTCGCGTAGCGCTCCACCGCTCAGGCCATCAAGGTAGGCCTTTTCGTATTCAGGCAATGAACCACCCTTCATCATGTGTGCCCCAACACCCTCAAAAAATGCAGCAAAAGCCTCATCACCCTCGGTGGCGACCATGACGGCCTTATTCCAGAAATGAAGATGTCGGAATACATCATTGATCGTCCAGGACTTGAACTGTGTGGCCTTCTCAAAGCCCGCATCATCCAGATCGGCAATCAAGGTTTTGAGCGTTAAACTTTCCTCTCTAAAATCACTCGCTTGCTGCATTGTCTACTCCCTCAATGAATGCTGATATCCGGCCATGAGCCTCAATAAAGTCGGTTTTGAAACCCAGCATGACATCAGCGACCGACTGCTCAGCGTTCATCAAGCCAACCGCCTGTCCAACCCAATACGTTGCCAGTGCTTCGGCACCGCCGTGCCCGCCCTCAGCCAATTTATCTACTTTCCTCAAGGCGGGTTCAGACACAAGTGATTGTAGAGGCATAGGCAGTGGCTCCGGTGCACCCGTACTTTCCCATGCATCGGTCCATGCTGATCGCAACTGTCGGGACGGCTTGCCTGTCCTTGATTTTGCTCTGACGGTATCGCTGGCTGTGGCCGCTATCATCTTTCGCTTGACGGTAGGTGTGGTCTCAGCCTCAACCGTTGTAAGCCAGACACTGCCGCACCATGCGCCCTCTGCGCCCATGGTCATGGCCGCCGCCATTTGCTCACCGGTGGCAATGCCGCCCGCCGCAAGCACAGGAACCGATAAATTGTGTTGTTTCAGGGCCCTACAAACCTCCGGAACCAAGACCATTGTGCTGACCGCACCACAGTGCCCTCCAGCCTCCCCACCCGCGGCGATCAGGACATCAACGCCCGCTCTCGCCTGATTCAGCGCATGGTTGACCGTACCTACCAGTGCACCCACCTTGATGCCATGCGCGCGAGCAAACTCGAACATATTGGGTGGCGGAACACCGAGCGCATTTACTAAGAGTGCCACCGAATACTCGGCAGCGACCTCGAGCATAGCGTTTGTTTTTTGCCCTTGAATGTTGTGCGTGAACGTCAGATCGTAATTGCGATCCGCAGCGAGGTCAGATGTATCGATACCTTGCGACTGGAGAATTGAATTCGCGAACTCAATATGTCCGTCCGGGACCATATTCACCAGATCAGCATCACTAATAGATTCGTCTTTACCAATGGCCGTATTGGGCACGATGAGGTCGAGACCAAAGGGACGTCCATTGGTATGGGCCGAAATCCAATCGAGCTCAACCCGCAACTCCTCTGGCGTCAGTTCGACGGCGCCCAGCACACCGAAGCCACCATTGCGCGAAACTGCAGCTACAACATCACGACAATGGCTAAAGGCAAACAATGGAAACTCAATATCAAAAGTCTCTGTTAATGACGCTTTCATTCCTCTAGCTCCAACATCATGATGAGATCGCCGGCGCCTATCTGCTTGCCGGCGACTGCCACCACATCGGCGATAGTACCATCACCAGGTGCAATGAGCTCATGTTGCATTTTCATGGCCTCGAGGACTGCAATCCGTTGGCCTTTTGTGACCGAATCACCTATCGAGACATCAATAGATAATAGCTGTCCGTGCATTGGCGCAGCAATCGAACCGCCACCGGCCGCCTCCTCTGCCTCCGGGGGAATACGTGTGCTGTCTGCTAGCAACATCGATAGAGAGTCGGAAGCGAGATAGAGCGTCGCGGGCGCCATTGGGTGGTAGTGATAGCGTTGAGAGAGTCCATCGACCTCCAAGACCATCGCGTTGTCATCAATGTCAGTCACTATAAGATGATGACTTTCACCGGCTACAGATACCTCATACTCACCAGCGTTGAGGGGTACGACAAGCACCTCGCGATTATCCTCCCCCACATCGTATGATTTTGTATCTGTGACACGCCCCATTGAGACCCAATCGAGCAACTCCTCGTTAACCGAGGCCGACTGGCTGTGATGGGTTTCCATCGCGAGGACGTGTTGTATTACACCTGCACTTGCCAGATCAGCGCTACGCAGTTCGGGCGGTGTGAACGCTTCACCGTAGTTATCAGCGATAAACGCCGTGGTTGCCGCGCCAGAAATAAACTCCGCTTGATCCATCACATCAATCAAGAAGTCCCGATTATTCGCTGGACCAAATAAGGCCGTGTCCTGCAATGCACTCCTCATTTTCAGGCGCGCGTCCTCTCGCGTATCGCCGTAGGTAATGAGCTTGGCCACCATCGCATCGTAAAAAGGTGTTACTTCATCGCCCGTCTCGACACCGGCATCCACTCTAATACCGGGACCCAGGGGCTGGGTGAATAGGTTGATAGTGCCTGTACTCGGCAAGAACCCTGACGCGGGATCCTCCGCGTATAGCCGCACCTCGATGGCGTGTCCAAACAATTCAATGTCTTGTTGCTCTGCAGGCAGAACTTCGCCTCGTGCAACCCGAATCTGCCACTCGACAAGGTCATATCCCGTCACCAATTCGGTCACTGGGTGCTCGACCTGCAGCCTGGTATTCATCTCGAGAAAATAAAATTGGCCTTCTTCGTCGAGCAAAAATTCAACCGTACCTGCGCCCACATAATTTACCGCCTTTGCGGCCTCGACCGCTGATGTTCCCATCGCCTCTCGAAGTTCAGGGGTCATCACGGGGCATGGGGCCTCCTCAACGACCTTCTGGTGGCGGCGCTGAATAGAACAATCGCGCTCGCCCAGGTATACCGTATTGCCTACCTTGTCGGCGAACACCTGTATTTCAACGTGCCGAGGTCGCATAACCGCCTTTTCAATGATTAGCTCGCTCGAACCAAACGCATTCTGGGCTTCCGATTGCGCCATATCGATGGCGGTTTCGAGTTCACTCACCTCGTGAACCAGTCGCATGCCACGCCCGCCTCCGCCTGCCGCAGCTTTAACCATGACGGGCAGACCAATTTTTTCAGCCTCAGCCACGAGTGTGCTGACCTTCTGGTCATGGCCCTGATAACCCGGGACACAGGGAACGCCCGCATCAATCATGGCCCGCTTCGCTTTCGCCTTATCGCCCATGATCTCAATCGCCGCGTTAGGCGGCCCGATAAATTCAATGCCTTTGGCTTCGCAGGCTGAAGCAAAGGCCTGATTCTCAGAGAGAAAACCGTAACCAGGGTGAATACAGTCAGCACCGGTCCGCTCGGCCGCATCAAGAATGGCATCCAACTGCAGATAAGAATCCGCGACCGGGGCTGGACCAATGCAGACCGATTGATCCGCCTCTCTCACATGCTGTGCGTTCGCATCCGCCTCAGAATAAACAGCGACTGTCTTCAGACCCATGGCCTTGGCGGTGCGCATAACCCGAACAGCAATTTCGCCGCGATTGGCCACTAATAACGTCGTTAATGCCTTCATCGTCAAATCTCCGTGTGCCACTTGGGCTTGCGCTTTTCGACAAAAGAGGCAACGCCCTCCTTCCCCTCGTCACCTTGAAGGCAGCCGCTGAAGTTCATCGCAGCAAATTCCACCTTGTCGCTGTCGGGTGTCGCAGGCATACCAATAATCAAGTGCTTACAGGCGGCTACAGCACCCGGAGCACATTCGAGTACGTCGCGTTTCACCTGGGTCTCAAGATCAGCCAGTGCAGCGGTATCCTCTGCTACAAAATCAAGGACACCCAGCCGCCCCGCTTCCTCGCCCTTAAAGCGAGCAGCCGTCACCATTAAGCGGCGACCTGTTGAATACCCGCATTTCTGCAATACATAACGAGCAATTTGCGCGGGGGTGATCCCAATGCGCGTCTCGGAAAAGCCAAACTTTGCATTGGCCATACCGATGGTGACATCGCAACAACAGGCAACCCCCAATCCACCGGCCATCGCCGCACCTTCGATAACTGCAACAGTGACCTGAGGCAGGGCATTGAGCTCCGCAAGGACGTGTCCGATACGACGGCTCATTCGCATCGATTCCTCAGTCGCGCCGCTAGCCATCGCATTAAAACCTTTCAAGTCACCGCCAGCACAGAAGAATCCGCCTTTGCCACGGATCGTCATGCCGCGAATATCTCGCTGGTCCCTGATGGCTTCGATGACGTTCGCCAAGTCCTCTACCGCCTCATCCGTCAGAGGATTGCGACGCTCAGGCTGATTGAACCAAACCGTGAGCCAACCCTGCTCTAGATCCAAGGCCAATGTTTGTGTTTCAGGTAGTGTCGCCATCATTACATCCTCGCTACGCCGAACGCATTCGGCCGTGTTTCACGCAGACGAGCCTCGAGTACGGTCTCCAGCGAGAAGGCCAGCACTTTTCGAGTATCACGCGGGTCAATAATGCCGTGATCGAGAACGCGACCTGAGGTGTAAAACGCGTCTTCCTGTTCGTCAAAATGGGCGCGAATAGCCGCCGCCTGCTGCTCGAGCATTTCCTCGGGCACTTCCTGACCTTTTCTGGCAGCCCCGACGCGCGCCACCTCTGACATCGTGTCCGCGGCGCTTTGCCCGGCCATGACGCCTGTGCGCGCGTTGGGCCAGGCAAATAGGAAATCCGGCTGATAGGACCAGCCGCACATACCGTAGTTACCAGCACCGAAGCTGGCACCAATGTAGAGCGAAATTTTGGGGACTCGGGCATTAGACACAGCCTGAATCATCTTCGAGCCGTGTTTGATCATGCCTGCCTGTTCGTACTCCGTACCCACCATGTAACCCGTAGTGTTGTTGAAAAACAGAATTGGCATATCGGCTGCGTCACAGAGCTGGATAAACTGCGCCGCCTTCGTGGCGCCATTAGGATCAATAGGGCCATTGTTGCCAATGAAGCCGAAGCTGATGCCGGTGATTGATGCATAACCACACACGGTGGAGACGCCATAGCGTGACTTAAACTCCTCAACCGAAGAGTCATCCACAATACGCGCCAGAACCTCACGGAAATCGTAGGGCACCTTTGGATCGACGGGGATAGCACCCGCGAGTTCCTCGACAGGGAAACGCGGAGGGTCATAAGGCCGTCGCACCACGGTGGTGACTCGCTTGTTCCAATCGATACTCTTCATGACCTCACGCGCCTTCAGAATGCCGTGCGCGTCATCCTCGACAAGGTATTCGACAACGCCCGAGACGCTCGAGTGCATTTCGGTCCCGCCTAACTCACGGTCATCCGCTTCCTCTCCCGTTGCGGCCTTTACGAGAGCAGCGCCACCCAGAGCGGCCATCCCGTTTTCCTTTACACCAATGACGTAGTCGGACATTCCCGGCATATACGCACCGCCTGCTGTTGAGCCGCCGTGCAGTACCACCATGGTGGGAATGCCAGCTGCAGACAATCGTGCCAAATCTCGAAATACGTTACCGAAGCGTGACCACAACTCGACTTTGTACTTAAGCAAGTTGGCGCCAGCGGACTCAACTAAGTGGATGACGGGAAGCTTCTGACGCATGCACATCTCAAGAATGGACGTCGAGACAAATCCGGTCGACTCAGTAGCGGCACCTGCCGAGATGCCCGAGTCATCTACCCAGATCATGCATCGCACACCCTCCACAAAGCCAACCCCGACGATCACAGAAGCGCCAGGCACGCTTGTTTCACGGTCCGGATTCTCAACACAATAGTTTGCCATCGAGTGCATCTGCAGGAATGGCATCCCTGGATCCAATAAACGCTCCAAGCGCTCACGAGGAGACAATTGACCCCTTGCTCTAAAGGTTTTCAGACGCTTATTTGACGCATCAATGGTGCGTTGTTCGAGTGATCGCCAATGATCGATGAGCTCAAACATGCTGGATCTATTTTCTTTAAAACTGTCGCTTGTGGGCTGTACAGTCGACGAAAGCACTGCCATATCAGGCCTCCAAAAGTTGTTGTGGGATCGCAATGGGCGTATCGAGTAGGACCTGTGCATATGCTTTTGCCTGAGGGTCATTTCTCAGACTGGCTATGCCACCGCCACCCAATGCGTTGTGAAGGAGAAAATTCAATGCCGGCAGACCCGGCATGTAGTAACGATCGATATCTGGCGAGGTCATAAAATGCGCAAATCGATTGCCGACGTAGTCGGCAGTCAGCTTTGCGGCAATCCACGGCAAGTACTCGGGCTTCCTCGCAATGATGCCTATATTGGCCTTGTCACCCTTATCGCCTGATCGTCCCCATGCTAGTGTTTCAAGCGGGACTTCGGTCATATCACCCATGCCCGTCTCTGGCTCGGGAATGGCCGATTCTTGAAATGTCGCGACCGCATCGATCGTAGCTGGCGACTGAAAAGCTTGTGCTCCTGACTCATCGATAAGTTTTAGATCCAGTACCGACTTGTCTACCAGGACAGAAAATAAGCGAATGACCGGTGATGGTTTAGGGCGCGCACCCGCAAAAAACGCCATCCCCGCAGGCGCTCCCAGTGCGACACCTGACAGTTCTCGGAGAAGCAAGCCCACAGCACGAGCATCCTGGTGACGGCACGCAACTTTCAGAGCGACTTCTCGGCTGCTGCCTCCTGCAGACGCGTGCGCGCCCCAGAAGCTCTCCTCACCAATAATGTCGATGGCAACATCATCAAAATCTTGCCCACCCATCGCTCGAATTTTTGACCGCGTCCGAACTAGGGCCTCCTCTGCAAAAATACGCGCTTTGTCCGCTGCGCGGCGACCAATACACCAAAAGGTGGTTCCCGCGCGCCAACCATCAGCCCAAGTCATGCTGGTCTTGTAAGTTGAGGGGACGCCTCGTCCTCTGGCGCCCGACACGCGAACACGATTGTCAGCCACTTGCTCTAGATTGATTTGCGTAAAATCGCAGACGACATCGGGCAATATGTACGACGCAGGATCACCTATCTCATAGAGAAGTTGCTCTGCCACAGTCCCACGATTAACAATGCCGCCGGTGTCTCTGGGCTTGTAGATATCACAAGACCCATCGGGCGAGACCTCGGCAATGGGATAGCCAACATTGTGAAGCGTATCCGCCACGTCTTCCCAATCGGTAAAATTGCCGCCGGTTGCTTGAGGACCGCATTCAATCAAGTGACCGATCGCAGACCCCGCAGCCAGTTTATCCAGCTCGTCAGCCGCCCAACCAAACTCGTATATACAGGCGCCCAATGTGACCGCGCTGTCCACACATCGACCTGTTACAACAATATCGGCGCCAGCCGAGAGGGCTGATGCAATAGGAAAGGCGCCAATGTAGGCGTTCGCGCTCGCCACTTTGTCTGTCGGTGGA
>JAACDF010000173.1 GCA_009937065.1 Gammaproteobacteria bacterium
ACATTCTCACTCACGAGATACATTCGGTCATCTACGGCCACGTCAATGCTCCCATCCGACAACTGAATGGTTAAAACGTAATCGAGGAACATCGTATTGCCGGATACAGACGCCTGTCCTACACCGTTAACATCGCCGGCTGTGGCCTCATAACGACCCGCTTCCGTCTGACTCAATGTCCAAATGCGCGTTTGTTTTTCACCGTCATCGAAAACGAAACGCTCATCCAACGTCCCAACACCGTTTTGCCAGCAAGCGGTGATATCGGCAACAAAGGACCGACTGGCGTAGCCCTTGTAATCTTTGACTACGCCATGTGCCGTTAGCGCACCGGCAAAGAACTGCTCAGGGGAAAACGTAGGCTGGCGATCACGGTAATCGTCGACTGAAACGCTGGAACAGGCAGTCAGTCCGAGGGTAAAGAGGACAGCAATAAGATGTCGCATAACGGCGCTCCGGACAGCAGGCAAAAAAAACCCCGGTCTAAACGACCGGGGAATCATAAAACCATCTGGGGGAAGATGGTTTGGAAACCAATCAGGTTGGCATTGTTACGAACCCCCAGAAAAGGTGGATCACCAATTTGCATCTTGCCGGGTGAAAAGCTGAACAAAAAAAGGTCGCTCGCGCGCAGGGCATTGGACGGGCATTCGATACGGGTGATTAGACTTGTATGAACTCGGCGACATGTCGCCCAGCAATGCGCTTTTCGCTCGCTTTAAGTTTTTCGTTTATTTGCAAAGCTAGAAGCGTTCCCCACGCTTGGGGTACTTCTTCACCGGAAGATAGGCGCACAAAAACGATCCAGGTTCACTAAACCCGGATCGCTCGCTTTGATTTTGGTGTGCTCTTAGATCAGAGTTTTGAGCTAAGCAAAACAGGTCGCTGAACTTCTAGCAGCTGCCACTTGGACTCGAAGCGTGTCTGCTGAAATGCATAAGTAACGGTAGACCCACGCGGTAGTTCTATACCTGACATGGTCATGTCCGCCGCTACGCGGCCACGCTTCGCTCGGCGCTTCATGGTGCATTCGGCAAGGTCGCCATGCGCTAACTCATGAAATCGAACGCGCAGCGTCTCATCGGAGTGCTCGCTGACACTGACCACTTCACCGGTCAGTACACAATCTTGGATAACCTCGGCGGTTGCTGCTGAGGTGTAGACGCCCCCGATCATGCAGAGGCCCATTAGTAGGTTCTTCACTTTCATCGTTATCTCCTTACGCCTCACGGCGTGCTATCGCTTCACAGCGTTTCGCGGATTGTTCCGCAACTACACAAAGTAGTCCATGTAACGTAAATGAAAATTAAGTGAAATAAAAGTGTAATATGAAAAATTCACATGGTTTTTAAAAATAAGAAAAACAATCACTTAGTGATCAATAGCAATTTTGGCTCGTTTAGGCGTAGTGCAACATCACCCCAACCCGCGCAATACAATCTGATTAGAGGTAAACACAATGCATAAAAAAAGCGACCCGAAGGTCGCTTTCGTCTGTACTGCTTATCTAACGGATCAGAGTGAGCCTGGAATTGTCCAGCCTGCCCACCACAAGTTGCTCTGATCAGGATCTACCGCGCCAGCGAAGTCTGTGGAGTCAAGGTAAGTCTCATCAGCCACTGACTCTGGGAGAGATCCATTGATCGCTGTCCAGTCCAGTGGATCGAGGCCAGACGCTTCTGCAGAGAGAGACTCGTAGAATTGACCCAGACTACCCTCAGCAGCGACTGCGTTGATGGTACCCGCCGAAGCATCAAAGCCATCCTGAACCAGAAGACCCTGTGCGTCGCTCGCGTTCGCGCAATCGTAGACCCAGTTGTTGAAGTACAAGGCATTTCCGACTTCACCCTGCGAGTCCGCTCCTTCGATTTCTGCACAGTGCGTGAACGTCGTCGCACTATCGTCTGCAATCGCTACCACAACGTTGTGGAAGAAACCAGCAGAGCCTTTCTTGAATCGCATGACATACGCGGCATCATCTGCCTTTTTACTTGCGACAATCGTCAGGTTAGCAACAGTAGGCTTAGAAAGTGGCTCCGCAGCACCCTGCGTATCCATCTCGAAGGCCTCACCACCACCGGCGTTGGACTGCTTCACAATGATATACTGCAAGTTACCTTGGTACCCCTCATCCCAATCAACAGAATCGTCTAGGTTGTTGGTGAAGACACCATACTTGACGTTGACATCACCGCCGTAGAATTCGATTCCATCGTCCGAGTTACCTTCTACCTGAATGTACTCCATGGTCGTTCCTGAACCAACGCCGACCAGTGAGATACCGTTGATCTCGTTGTCGGGGGCGAACTCATAGCCACCTTCAGCAACCACAACATAGCGGAGGACACCACTGTTATCGTCACGGACGAAACCACCCGCGCGACCCGATTCGCCCTCAGCATCGACGTTACAAACGTCAGCACCAGTACAGGTATTGTGTAAGCCATAGCCGTGGATGATCAAACCACCCCACTCACCGGCACCCTCATATCCTTCGTCGTCAGAAGAAAAGATAATCGGTGCGGTCGCTGTACCCTCGGCCATGATTTTGGAACCGCGAGTGATCAACAGATTCGCAAAGGTTCCTGACTTTCCGTACACCTTTACACCAGGCTCGATGGTGAGGGTGACATTCTGAACGTCAGACCCACTTTCGAGCTTTCCGTCAGCGCGGATGTTTCCGTTGCCGTTACCGACCGTTACGCGACCTTCCATCAGGTAGTCAACGCCACCATTCAAGGTCATGTCAGCACCAATGGTTGAAGGCAATACACAGAGACCGTCGGCATTAGCAGGCGCACCTGCTGGACAAGTTGCCTCGGGCGCTGAAGGAGCGGTACCCAGCGAGCCCTCGATTGTCCAACCTGCCCACCAGGGAAGCGTTGATGACAAGGGATTCACCGCACCGATGTATCGCGTGGAGTCGAGATAATCAGCATCCGCAACTGACTCCGGATAAGCTGCATTGATCGCTGCCCAATCTAGCGCCTCGTCAGTAACCGCGGCAGCGGCTTGCGCTGCAAAGTTGTTGTCAAGGTCGGGGTTACCTGCTGTACCGGAGAGCCCGCCGACACTAGCCAATGAACCGTTGTCACCAGCCGCGTTAGCGCAATCATATAGCCAGTTATTGAAGACAAGCGCTGATCCAACGATACCTTCAGAGTCACTTCCTTCAATCGCCGCACAGGTATCAAAGGTAGTCAGACTGTCCTCGGCCGTGGTAACCGCAACGTTGTGGAAGAAACCGCCCGACCCTTTCTTGAAGCGCATAACGTAAGACGCATCATCCGCTTTCTTGCTAGCCACAATCGTTAGGTTAGCGACGGTTGGCTTGGACAGTGGCTCAGCAGCGCCCTGCGTATCCATTTCGAAGGCTTCACCGCCGCCCGCATTGGATTGCTTGACGATGATGTGCTGTAGGTTGCCTTGGTAGCCCTCGTCCCAGTCAACAGAGTCGTCGAGGTTGTTAGTAAACACACCGTACTTGAGATTTACATCGCCACCATAGAACTCAATACCATCATCGGAGTTACCTTCAACTTGGATATACTCCATGGTCGTACCTGAACCAACACCTACGAGCGAGATACCGTTGATCTCGTTGTCCGGTGCGAACTCGTAACCACCCTCAGCGACCACTACGTATTGCAAGGTACCGCTATTATCGTCGCGAACGAATCCGCCCGCCTTGCCTGATTCGCCCTCTGCATCCACGTTACAAACGTCGGCACCGGCACAGGTATTGTGGAGGCCGTAACCGTGAATGATTAAACCGCCCCATTCACCCGCGCCTTCATAACCGGCATCGTCCGAGGACATAATAATGGGAGCATCGGCCGTACCCATCGCCATGATCTTCGAGCCTCGGGTGATAAGCAGATTAGCAAATGTGCCGGTTTTACCGTAGATTTTGGTGCCAGCCGGAATAGTCAGCGTTACGTTCTGAACTGTATCGCCACCCTCTAACGTACCGTCGGCCAGAATATTGCCATTACCATTACCAACCGTTACGCGGCCTTCCATCAGGTAATCAAAACTAGCATCAAGCGTTAGATCTGTAGACACCGTGCTTGGCAGTACACACATCCCATCTGCATTCTCACTGGTCCCTGTCGGACACTCAGCATCCGGTTCTGGCTCTGGCTCAGGTTCTGGTTCCGGAGCAGGCTGCGGATTGTTTGTTGTGTTTCCACTGTTAGTCTGACTGTTATCGGTCGTAGGCGCGTCAATGATAATTGTCGCCTCGTCTCCTTCACTACACCCGCTGAGACCTACCATGGCCCCTGAGGCTAAAAGAGCCATCACTAGCTGCTTGTTCATTGAGATTTACTCCCTGTTAAATAGTCCCAGCGGACTTGGTTTTTGCCTATCAAAGATCCCAGTCCACAGAGACTGAGAACTTGGTGCCCTTTTCATAAATCTGATATGGCTGGCCACCCTGGGTGTACTCCACTTCAGAATTTAATAAGTTATCGATCTTGGCCTTTACGGTGATCGCGTCAGTGAGATCCAGCTTGTAGACCAGATTGGCCTCCAAGCGTGGCTCAAAAATAATGTCCGGCGCGCCGAACAGACCAACATCGGCAATGGATGCGCCACTTTGATTCAGCAACAGTGTCAGCTGCTGCCCCGATACGATGTCGTCGTAACCCAAGATCAGATTGGCCGTGTATTCTGGCTGGCCTTGGAGTTCACGAACCCTGCCAGAGGAAAGCGCAACCTCGGACTCAATGACTGCAACGTTAAAGCTGACAAAAAGTGTCTTAGAGAAGCCTTCATCCAGAACAAACTCTTTTTTGCCCTCAACTTCGACTCCCGCTAGCTCACCGCTATCTGCATTTCGAAATGTTCGAGAATTTCCCGCTGTACCCGACGCAAGCTGAACCACACGCTCAATCGGCTTTTCCATGTCCTTGTAAAACAGCGCTACGCTCAAGTTGTCCTGCTCGTTATCGCCATACCATTCCCAACGGATATCAGCGTTGGTGATGGTAGAAACTTCGAGGAACGGATTACCGAGGACTCGGAAGTTGAACTCGTTGTCGTAGAAGGTTGCGTTAGCGGCCTCTTTAAAGTCTGGCCGGGCTACTGTCTGTGAAGCTGCGAGACGAAGTTGCTGGTTGTCGGCATAAAACCAATTGACACTCAAGCTGGGTAAAAAACTGTCCTTCTTGATGATGGACTGAACCGGAAGCTGGGCTCCTGAGAGCGAAAAGGTGTCAGTGATCTGCTCGTATTCTTCGTAACGTCCACCGGCAACGACCTGCCAGTCAGAACCAAATGCATGGTCGTACATCAGATAAGCACTGTTGTAGGTGAGCTCAGCCTCATAACTGTCGGAGGCAAGCGTCTTATCCTGAAATACGAAGCCCGTATTCCGGCTGTTTGTAATACCACCCTCCGGTGGTACGGTGCTTCCGTCAGCGTCAGTTGATGTCTCACATGGCACAGTTCCTGGCCCCTCGCCGCACACGTAAATGACGTCCGACACCAACAAGTTTTCAGTGAACAACAACTCAGAGCGCGCCTGATTGATGTTAAATCCGTAGCTCTCGCTGTCAGAGTCTCTGTCACGGACAATGCCAGAGGCCCCAAATCGGAAGTTCGAAAAGTGGTATCCATCGTCAATCGCATCGACCGTGATATCGAAAGAAACATCCACATTAGTATCGAGAAGGTCATCGTAGCGGCGAAGGATGGCACCGGGCTCTATGAAGAAGTTCCTGAGCTCGACATCCTGATCGTCATTCGTAGCACCAAAATCGAAGCTACTACGGAACGCATCAATGTCCGTCGCATTTACCGCATCTCGAGACGATGCCATGACAAAGTCGCGTCTATCGGGTGCATAGCGATAGGCACTACTCGCCGTCACCTGCCATTCGCCAAAGATGCTGCCATCGCTATTCAGGAAGTGAGATCCTGCGAGCTGCGTTGACGCAAACGTGCGCTCTGTCCACTGGATTGTCTGCAGGTATAGCGCCTCAAACTCGTCACCACCCTGGCCTGCCGTACGCTCTACCTGCGAGCTAGTGTCCCGGGACAGTAAAGTGTTCCACTCATAGGTGCTGTCGCCGATATTCATGCCGACAGATAGCAGCGCACTGATCTCCACATCATTGGAGGCTTGCTCATAGCGCATGTCGTCTTGGCGCTCACCCGTGGGGGTATAGCTGTAGCGCTCCCCGTTATCACGCTGGCTCCACTCGTTGGAGTAGTTTGCCGCGGCATAAAACCCAAGCTCAGCATCGCCAATGTAAAATAAATCGCCGTACTCCAAGCCGAAGCTAGCATTGGGTTGAGCCGTCGCCGTATCAATATCAAAACCATCTTTAATAAGAATGGCGCCCGCTCGCCTCAGCTCGCCTTCAATAGCGGTGTTAATTTCATAGCTATTACCGGCCGCATCACTAACAGTGCCGAGGCCCAGTGCCTGTGAAATGGCAAATACACCGACGTCTCGCTCTCGTGCGCCATCATCCCAACCGATCACATCAAAATTGCCACTCAATGGATCAGTCGCCACCTTGTCAGCCGTAATTCCGCTCAGGAAACCCATACCGAACGACAGTCCCCTCACAGGCTCGTCAGGAAATGTTTTAGTGTTGATCACTAGGTTTCCGCCCGTGGATTCACCAGGCATAAAAGGCAGAAACGTCTTTTTGATGTCTAATTGATTAACGAAGCTCGATGGAAACAGATCGAGCGGTACTGTGCGCTTCGATGGATTCGTCGATGGCATCGTGGAGTTATTCAACGTCGCGGCAACGTACCTTCCGCCGAGTCCTCTAATGAATATGTACTTGCTGTCCTGGACAGAGATCCCCGGAACACGAATAACCGAAGAGGCCACGTCTGAATCAGAGTAGCGAGATAGCAACTCAACACCTATGGTATCGACAACACCCGTCGTGTCTCTCTCGCTGATCTCGAAGCCTGATGGATCGAATGTGCCAGTAACAAATACTTCTTCAAGTTGCAGGGTGGGTGCTTCCATGGTCATTTGCTGGCTTTCTAAGGTCAGCGTCACCGCGCGCGTCGTGCCCGCTACCGCTCTTTCGACTCGGGCCACACCCTCTGCCGAAACTGTGTAAAACCCTCGCGGAACCGTTTTTTGAATGACACCACTGGC
>JAACDF010000174.1 GCA_009937065.1 Gammaproteobacteria bacterium
CCCCCCCGGTGCCAACAACCGCCTGCTTGATCTGACGCGTCGCATATTCGTGAACTTCTAGGTCTGCAAGCGCACATACCACCATCGCCGCACCACGCGCTTGCCCAAGCTTCAATGCTGAATCAGCGCTCTTCGCCATAAACACCTGCTCTATCACAGCAAGCGACGGTTGGTATTGGGTAATGATTTGATCAAGCGATTCTGCAAGCACCTTGAGACGCGCAGCAAGTGGGTCATTAACCGGCAATTTGATAACGCCGCTCGTCACGTAATGAGTGCGCTTACCATCGGTTTCAACTATCCCGAACCCCGTCTTTCGCGAGCCGGGATCAATCCCCAGAATACGTGTCACAATGCCTCTCCGCCCATATTTAGATTGTGCGGGAAAGAAGCGCCGACGTCATGTCACAGCGGAAATTACTTGTCAGGCGTTCGCAAGCGAATATTGAGGTCGCGAAGTTGCTGCTCAGATACCTCACCCGGCGCATCGGTCATGACACATTGAGCCGACTGCGTTTTGGGAAAAGCAATGACATCGCGTATTGACTGCCCATCAACCATTAGCATCACCAGTCGATCGAGGCCGAAAGCAAGACCTCCATGCGGGGGAGCGCCGTGTTTCAATGCCGACAGTAAAAAGCCAAACTTGGCATCTGCTTCTTCTTCAGAGATTCCAAGCACCTCAAATACAGCCTTTTGCATGTCTTGGCGATGAATACGGACTGAACCACCACCAATTTCACTACCGTTCAGCACCATGTCATAGGCCCGTGAGAGCGCAGTCTCGGGAGCCGCTTTGAGCTCCTCAACGGAACACGAAGGCGCAGTGAACGGATGATGAAGTGCCGTCAAATTGCCATCCGACGTCTTCTCGAACATGGGGAAGTCAACCACCCACAAAGGTGCCCACCCGTCGCCCACTATACCCATCATCTCGGCAACCTTAAGACGCAAAGCACCCAGCGAGTCATTAACAACCTGTCGTTTGTCAGCGCCAAAAAAGACAATATCGCCATCCTCAAGCTGCAATCGCTCGACCAAAGCGGCTACGGTTTCCTCAGGCATGAACTTGAGTATTGGCGACTGCAAACCCTCGACACCCGACGCCTTGTCATTCACCTTGATCCAGGCAAGTCCGCGAGCACCGTAGTTGCTGACGTACTTTGTGAGATCGTCTATCTCCTTGCGGCTAATCTTGGCACCACCTGGGACACGCAATCCTGCAACACGCCCTTTCTCGTCGTTTGCGGGACCCGAGAACACTTTAAATTCAACGTCGGCCATCAGATCATCGACAGAGACAAGCTCCAGATCAATCCGCAAATCGGGCTTGTCAGAACCAAAGCGCTCCATGGCCTCGTGCCACGTCATTCGAGGAAAGTCTCCGAGGTCGATATCCAAATGCTGATCGAACAGCTCTTTGACCATTCCCTCTGTGAGATTCATCACTTCGGACTCATCGGTGAATGATAATTCGATATCGATCTGCGTGAATTCTGGCTGTCGGTCCGCCCGCAAATCTTCGTCCCGGAAACAACGTGCAATCTGATAATAACGATCGAAGCCCGAAACCATCAAAAGCTGTTTGAACAGCTGGGGCGACTGGGGTAGCGCAAAGAATTTTGACGCGTTAGTTCTACTGGGAACCAGATAGTCTCGGGCTCCCTCTGGTGTAGCTCGCGTTAGCACTGGCGTCTCGATATCGAGACAACCCGCTGATTCTAAGTAGGTTCTAATCGAGGATGTAATGCGAGAGCGGCTAACAAGATTTCGCTGCATGGAATCACGCCGAAGATCCATAAACCGGTATCGCAAGCGTACATCTTCACCCACTGACTGATGCGCATCCAGCGGGAATGGCGGTGGCGCTGCCTCATTGAGAATAACGAGCTCTTTTCCGAGAATCTCAATCTGACCCGTAGCCATTGTAGGGTTGATTGTTTCGGCGGCACGATCGCGGACTCGCCCCGTGATCTGCAACACGTACTCACTGCGCACACGATCAGCTAGTTCAAAATATTCCTTGGTATCGGGATCAAAGACGACCTGCACAATGCCATCGCGGTCGCGCATATCGAGAAAAATCACGCCGCCATGATCTCTGCGCCGGTCTACCCAGCCGCAAATGGTGACCGTTTCGCCAACAGCGACGTCTTTTGTAGCACCACAATAATGTGTCCGCATCAGTACCCTTTATCTATCCTCTTCCTATCTTTCCCCAGCGCTACTCTGACGATGCAGTGGAGGACGAAGGTGTTGAAGGCGCGCTCGCATCAGATTTTGAGTCATTTGCTAAGTTCTTCTTCGCACCCGTTTTAAAGTCGGTTTCGTACCAGCCTGACCCTGCAAGCCTAAACGCTGGTGCTGATACCTTTTTTTTCAGGGACAATTTGCCGCACGCGGGACAATCCGTCAGCGGAGCATCTGATATTTTCTGCAGTGCCTCATGCGATTTACCGCAGGCACCACATACATATTCGTAAATAGGCATGCGAACATTCTCAAAGATGACAAACCGATTTCCACGCCCTAGTGCGCGGAGCGCGAGAGATTACACTAATCGGCGCGCGAGGTTAATGGCATTACTCGCTCAACT
Organism: Gammaproteobacteria bacterium; assembly: GCA_009937065.1. Classification (GTDB taxonomy): domain Bacteria; phylum Pseudomonadota; class Gammaproteobacteria; order Pseudomonadales; family Halieaceae; genus Luminiphilus. Next base: position 2,597 of record JAACDF010000174.1, read on the forward strand.
GGGTTTATTACGAGTTAGCGAAGCCTTTCAGTTTCTTGAGTGCGCGAATTTTTACGCTTCTCGACTCTGGACGGGCCGCAAATACAGTCTCCTCACCCGTAAAGGGGTTGATTCCTTTACGCGCTTTTACCGCTGGACGCGTCACGACCGTGAACTTCGCCAAACCTGGCAAGGTGAACTCTCCCGGCCCGCCCTCGTGCATTTGCTCAGCGAGCACGTTTTCAAGCGCAGCAAACACCTCGGTCACACGCTTCTTGCTGAGACCGGTTTTTTCGGCAATCGCCCTATTCAAGTCACCCTTTGAAAGTCCAGCAGTTTGCTTCTTTTTATTACCTTTTTTGATCTTCATCTTGTCTGCTTGCACTTTGAAATCTCCGCATTCGCTGTGCCCCCCGGCGTCGCTAGCATAGGCAGGGGTCTGGGGACTGACAAACGTCGCTCTACGCACGAAAATGGTCTGTCGCCCCAAGGGCTAGTGGATTGTTACCTAGCGACCTAAAAACCCAATTTTGATACACTTCGGCGCAACACGCCATAGTGCCTTTTACTCGTCATCTACTCATAGGAAACCTTGATGCGATTTTCAAATTTTCCCATATCGACCACCAAGGAAACACCTGCAGATGCAGAGGTGATCAGCCACCAGCTGATGCTTCGAGCTGGCCTTATAAAACGCATCGCAGCCGGGATCTACACCTGGATGCCGCTAGGGTTAAAGGTAGTCAGAAACGTCGAACGAGTGGTTCGGGAAGAAATGGAAAATGCGGGCGCGGTCGAAGTGGCCATGCCTGTTGTTCAACCTGCAGAGCTTTGGCAAGAATCAGGACGTTGGGAGCAGTATGGTCCCGAGCTGGCCCGCCTGAAGGACCGGCACGACCGCGACTTCTGCTTGGGACCAACTCACGAGGAAGTCATAACGGAATTGGCAAAGTCAGAGATCAAAAGCTACAAGCGATTGCCCATTAACTACTTTCAAATTCAAACGAAATTCAGAGACGAAATTCGCCCCCGTTTTGGCGTCATGCGTTCGCGCGAGTTCGTTATGAAGGATGCCTATTCCTTCCACGAGAATCACGCGTCACTTGAGCAAACCTATTGGCGAATGCACGAGGCCTACTCGACTATTTTTGACAGACTAGGCTTGGATTATCGGCCCGTTGAAGCAGATACAGGCTCGATTGGTGGAAGCCACTCCCACGAGTTCCATGTCTTGGCTGACTCAGGAGAAGACGATATTGCCTTCTCCACTGAAAGCGATTTTGCCGCCAATGTTGAACTTGCTGAGGCGCTCACACCCGAGGCAGTTCCTGCAGACCCCGAGCCAATGACGGCATTCGATACGCCCGATACGAAAACCATCGAAGCACTCGAGAAAAAATATGGGGTGGCGGCCACTGCATCGATTAAGACTTTGTTTGTCGAAGGCGCCGATGGTGAATTGGTTGCTCTCGTACTGCGTGGCGATCATCAGCTCAATCTAATAAAAGCGGAAAAACTCCCGGGCATTAGCCAACCACTGAAGATGGCCCAGGAGGATGCAGTTAAGACGGCGACAGGCGCATCCTTTGGATCATTGGGACCCGTAGGATTGGATGCGCGCATTGTTGTAGACCGCGCCGCATCGATTCTCAGCAACTTCGTCTGCGGGGCCAATGAAGATGATAAGCACTTAAGGGGCGTTAATTGGCATCGGGATATTGCCAGATTTGAAGTTGCCGACTTGAGAACAGTAGCCGCAGGTGATCCCAGTCCTTGTGGAAAAGGTCAGGTTGAAATTAAACGGGGCATCGAAGTCGGACACATCTTCCAACTTGGCACAAAATATTCTGAAGCAATGCGTGCAGAAGTCCTCGACCAGCAAGGCAAATCGGTTCCGATGAGTATGGGATGCTACGGAATTGGTATCACCCGCATCGTGGCCGCCGCCATCGAGCAAAACAATGACGACCGCGGCATTATTTGGCCCGAGTCAATGGCGCCGTTCTCAGTCGTTCTCATCCCACTTGGTATGGATAAGTCCGACGCGGTGGCAGAGGCGACCGAGACACTCTATTCAGATTTGAGAGCACGCGGTGTAAACGTCGCTATGGACGATCGCAAAGAGAGGCCCGGAGTGAAGTTTGCGGACTGCGAACTCATTGGTATCCCGCTTCGAGTCACTGTAGGGGAGCGCTCTCTTGCTGATGGTGTCGTTGAAATTCAGGGTCGCAAAGAGACTGAAGCGACGCTCGTTGCTGTTGGTGAGGCGGGTGAATATCTAATCCAACGAGTAAGCACTTAAGGGCAGACCCGAGACCCAAAAGCATGTCGACTAGGGTCCGATTGACCTCTGGAACGAAACGCTACAACCTAGGAGACGCCGAGTCACAAACGGAGCCTCAAAACGCGTGGATACAACCGCCTTTCAACGTTGGAACACAGATCTTGCCAATATTATTGCTCATGTTGGCGAGCCTATTTTTTTTCAACAGGTGTTCGCCGCTATCGAAGCGCAAGTTCCGATCGCCTTTCCGCAGGCTTGGCTGTATCACCGCGACCTGCCACCAAAACTACTAGATCACAAAATCCCGAAAGCCGCCTACGGCGCTCAAGTTGACGAGTACTTAGAAGGCCCCTATCGGGAAGATCCTTTTTTCAAGATCTCACTTAGCTCGCCCCGAAATAACTGCTACCGCCTTTCTCGGTTAGTGACAGGTGATTTCGAGGAGAGTAGTTATCATCAGAATTATTACGCGAACACGGGCACAGTTGATGAAGCCATCATCGTCACCCGTCTTGGCGATGGCAGTGTCGTCAACATCAGCCTGATGCGGGTTGAAAGCCAAGGCGAGTTCAATGAGAACGAGTACAATTGGCTTTACAGTGTCAGTCAGGTTATCGCTGAACTGATTGACCTTCACACCCGACGCGAAGAGTTTGTAGAGAGTAATCTATTGCAACCGGGCGTTGACCATCACATCCAGCAAGGCTTTGAGTCTTTTGGCTCGAGTTACGTTAGTGATCGAGAGCAGGAAGTTCTGGAACTGCTGCTCCGTGGTTATGGCGCAGACACCAGTGCGGAAAAGCTAGATATTTCATTGGAGACCATCCGCCGTCATAGAAAGTCGATCTACAAAAAACTTGATGTAAACAGTCAGGCTGATCTTTTTGCGCTCTTCATCAACGCAATTCCCTATGTGGCGCAAGCAAAGGGCGAGGATCCCCTAAAAATCTACATGAATTGATTGCGCTGACCCAGCTAAGGTATCGATTGCCCCACCTTGGTCATTGAGCCCGTGGGCGCGACAGCCGACCATGTGGCCTTACCCTCAACGAGTCTGGTTTGTGCAGTCGACAAGACAATTTTTAAACGCCTATCCGGGCATCACCATGGTGGAAGCGCTGATTACCGACTGCAACGGTATCGCACGCGGAAAATGGCTGCCCGTGCAGAAGCTCGACGCGATAGAGGAGCAGGGTCTCAAGCTCCCGAAGTCGGCACTGGGGCTCGACGTGTGGGGGCGTGATATTCCCGCGCTTGCCCATGCCAATGGAGATATCGACGGATACTGTCATCTGGTCGAAGGCTCACTTCGACCTTCGCTGACCGAACGGGGAGTGGATCAAGCGCAGGTGCTGCTGACTATGTTCGATAAAGACGGGAGCCCTTACATGGGAGATCCTCGTCAGGTCCTTCAGGCACTGGTAAAGCGGTTTAACGAAAAACAACTCAAACCTTGCATGGCGGTTGAGCTGGAGTTCAGCCTGTTGCCCAAACCTGAAACCAGCGCAGCTTTAGGTACGGCACTTCGTGACCAAAACGCGGTCGGTGGTAATTTGTACGCACTTAGCGAACTCGATTATCACGGCCCTCTGCTGGAGGCACTCCGGCAGGCTTTTGATACTCAGGACCTGCCTTACGAAGGCATTATCAAGGAATCAGCGCCTAGCCAGTTCGAAATCAATGTCGCGCACAGTGATGATGTGATGCTTCTCGCAGATCAGGTGATTCGCATGCAGCGCACCATTAGAGCAGTCTCCGCGCGTCATGGCTTCGTCGCAAGCTTCATGCCAAAGCCCATTGACGATGAGGCTGGCAACGGGCTCCACGTGCACTGCAGCCTTCTTGAAGAGACCGGTGCTAATGTCTTTGATGATGGGGGTGAGGAAGGCTCCGAGCTCTTACGTTACGCCGTGGCTGGTTGCTTGGAATTACTGCCGGCTTCTATGCTGTTATTTGCACCGAGTTTCAACGCCTATCGCCGGTTCCAGCCAGGCAATCACGCCCCTACCGAGTCAGCCTGGGGATATGACAACCGAACTACGGCCATCCGCATTCCTGAAAGCCCGAGTGCGGCGCGTCGCCTTGAGCACCGAGTTGCCGGCGCAGACGCTAACCCTTATCTAGTTCTGGCAGCGGTTTTGGCCGGTATTTGGCATGGGATTGAAAATACCCTTTCAGCGCCAAACCCTATTGAAGGAAACGCCTGGGATCAGGAGATTGACGCACCTGCTTTAGCGACCACCATGGACGGGGCCATCGCGGTTTTCGATCAATCAGAGGTGTTGTCGGACTATCTGTCGGCCGAATTCAAAACGCTGTTTTTGGCTACCAAACAACAAGAGTGGAATGAGTTCGCCAAGCGCGTCACTGAATTCGAACTGGAAACTTATCTAAGAATGTAGTTTCCTTTGCGGCTCGTTGTTATCAGGAAGCCCGCAATGTCCAACGTTTACGATTACACAGCTACTCTCGCCAATGGCAGTGAAGCCACGCTTTCGGATTACAAAGGGCAAGTGCTCTTAGTGGTAAATACGGCCTCAAAGTGCGGCTTCACACCCCAGTATGAAGGGCTGGAAAAACTCTACCAAGATCACAAAGAAGCTGGTTTTTCAGTGCTTGCTTTCCCCTGTAACCAGTTCGGCGCTCAAGAGCCAGGCAGCACGGAAGAAATTGTTGAGTTTTGTGAGACCCGCTTTAAAACCAGCTTCCCACTATTCGAAAAAATTGACGTTAACGGCGACGGCACTCACCCGCTGTACAAGCATCTCAAATCCTCTGTGAAAGGCATCATGGGAACCGAGCGCATCAAGTGGAACTTCACTAAATTTCTTGTCAATCGAGAAGGTGAGATTGTTGCTCGTTTTGGGTCTCAAAAGAAGCCCGCTGACATTGAGCGCGAAATAAAAGCGCTACTTTAAAGAGCGACCGAGCGTAATGAAATATCCATGCGCTGGCCGTGCTGGCGCAATCAGTGCTCTCTGGTCTCTCTAAAACGAATATCAGGCCAGCGCTCCTGCATTAGCGACAGGTTTACTCGGGTAGGCGCAAGATAAGTTAAGTAGCCGCCGCCATCCTCTGACAGATGATCGGCCGCCTTCTTCCGAAACTCTTCCAACTTTCTAGGATCCTCGGCATCCAGCCAACGAGCGGTGTAGATGCTGACAGGTTCGTAGATCGCGTCCACTTTATATTCATCCTTGAGGCGATGAGCAACCACGTCAAATTGCAACTGCCCAACAGCACCAACGATCAAATCTGTTGTGTTGAGCGGCGAAAAAACCTGCGTTGACCCCTCTTCCGAGAGCTGTTGTAGGCCCTTTTGTAGGGCCTTCATTTTCATAGGATCTGATAATCGAATTTTTCGGAAAAGCTCAGGGGCAAAATGAGGTATCCCTCTAAACTGAAGTAATTCTCCGGAGGTAAATGTATCTCCGATCTGGATCGTACCGTGATTATGCAGACCAATGATGTCACCTGCCACGGCAGACTCCACCAGCTCTCGCTCTCCCGCTTTAAACGACACGGCATCTGCAATTCTGATGTCCTTGTCGATTCGCACGTGACGCATTTTCATGCCTTTTTCGTAACGCCCCGAACAGATTCGAACAAAGGCAATTCGGTCGCGGTGCTTGGGATCCATATTGGCCTGAATTTTAAATACGAATCCTGAAAATTCGGCTTCTGTAGGACCTACGTCCCGCGTTTGAGCTGCTCTGGATTGCGGCTCCGGAGCCCACTGAACAAAGTCATCGAGCATTTCTCTGACGCCGAAATTGCCAAGCGCTGTTCCAAAGAATACGGGGGTCTGCCTGCCCGCCAGGAAAAGCCCCACATCAAAAGTGTGACTGGCACCGCGGACGAGCTCAATCTCATCAAAAAAGTCGTCGTAATCATCACCCAGCAGTTCACGCGCCTCATCTGACTCAAGCCCTGAAATGCGGCGATCTGGGGGAAGTACTTGGCCGTGACCGTGCTCGTAGCAATGAATAGTGTCTGTATATAAGTTGTAAACACCCTTGAAAAACTGCCCCATTCCAATGGGCCAGTTAATGGGCGCCGCCTCGATTTTTAGCACTTCTTCGATTTCGTCGAGCAACTCAATGGCTTCGCGAACATCCCGATCCAGCTTGTTCACAAAGCCAATGATGGGGGTATCGCGCAGGCGGCAGACATTCATCAACTTGATGGTTCGGTCCTCAACCCCTTTTGCACCATCGACAACCATCAACGCCGAATCGACTGCAGTGAGAGTCCTGTAGGTGTCCTCCGAGAAATCTTCGTGGCCCGGCGTATCTAATAAGTTAACCATTCGCTCGCGGTAGGGAAATTGCATTACCGAGGAAGTCACCGAAATGCCCCGCTCTTGCTCCATTGCCATCCAGTCTGAAGTCGCGTGGGGTCCTCGCTTTCCTTTTACCGAACCCGCAACCTGAATGGCAGACCCGAGTAACAGAAGCTTCTCTGTGATGGTGGTTTTACCAGCATCCGGGTGAGAGATGATGGCGAATGTGCGGCGCGCGTTGATGGCACTGTCGTTATCTGACATGAGTCCTCCGATGACGCGGCGGATTATGCCAGTTAACGAGGTCAGTAGCTTATTTCAGCGGGAGTTTTGAGCGTAAATGCTCCACTAACCGCTCTGCGACATCGGCTTGCGACGGGCATTGCTCGCCGAGGAGTCGTGACAGAGACGTGACTCGCAGACCCGCATAGCCACAGGGGTTAATTCTCCCAAAGTGTTCCAGGTCAGGGTCGACATTAAGAGCGAGGCCGTGATAGCTGGATCCCCGACTGATTTTCAAACCCAATGATGCGATCTTCTCGCCTGATACATAGACGCCAGGGGCTTTGGGGTCAGCTTCTGCGATCAAACCTAAGTCAGATAAGAACCCAATGATGGCTTGCTCAAGCCCTGTGACCAAATCACGAACACTCAGCTTTGCCCTCCGGATATCACATAAGACATAAACGACTATCTGTCCGGGCCCATGGTAAGTCACCTGGCCACCACGATCGGTCTTAATGACCTCGATATCTCCAGGCGCCAGCAAATGTTCCTCTTTTCCAGCAATACCCTGTGTAAATACTGGCGGATGCTCTAGCACCCATAACTCATCTGGAGTTTCAACCCCACGCGCCTGAGTGAATGCTTTCATTGCCTCAATCGTTGGGAGGTATGCGACGTGACCCAGATCTCTGATGACCATGACTCAAATCACCATAGATACACGTCCCGACGCAACCAGCTCCTTATGAAGCGCATCGAGCTGATCGGGTCCGGTTGCCATTATCGTGAACGTAATTGAATCGAAGGTCCCAGAGCGACTGCTCTTAGTCTCAATGTCTGCATCGGTGAGCCCAGCCGTATGACGGTCAAAAATTGCCCTTATAGCCTCGGCATAATCAGGCGTTGCACGACCCACCACCTTGATGGGGTAGCGACAGGGGAACTCAATTTTAGGGGCTTCTTGTTCTGTCATGTTCTATCCGACAAGATTTTGGAACCACAGAATCAACGCGTCCATGAGACGCTTGAAGAATCCACCACTTGGCACATCCTCGAGAACAAGCAGTGGTGTTTCAAACAAGACCTCGCCACCGCGAACCACTTGTACGTTGCCAATGACATCACCCCGACTGAGTGGGGCCTCAAGCTGATCATTCACTGTCAGCTTGATGTCAGCTGCTGTTCGCTCTCTCGGAACCGTGAGAACAACTGACTCCAATACGCCCGCATGCAGTGAGTCAACGGTTCCCTTCCATACCCGAGGCGCAACCAGCGTGACCTCAGCTGAAAGGGGTCTTAAATTCTGAAAAAATCGGAAACCATAATTGAGCAAACTGCTGTTTTCAGACGCTCGGGTCCGCTTGCTGGCACTACCGAGAACAACTGATACCAACCGCATATCCTCTCGCTGTGCGGAGGCTACGAGCCCATAACCGGCTTCGCTCGTGTAGCCCGTTTTCAATCCGTCTACGGTGGCGTCTGATCTCAATAAACTGTTTCGGTTGTATTGCTTGATTCCGTTGTAGGTAAAGCTCTGCTCTTTATAGATTTTGTAGTGCTCAGGGTGGCCGTTGATCAAAGCCACCGACAATGTCGCAAGATCGCGCGCCGTCGTTCGGTGCTCAGGGTGCGGTAAGCCATGCGGATTTCGGTAAACGGTATTATCCAGACCCAGCTCTGCGGCTAGCTGATTCATAACATCAACGAAACTCGACTCCGTACCCGCGAGGTGCTCGGCCACCGCCACAGACGCATCATTGCCTGAGGATATAACAACCCCACGCTCCAGATCAGCAAGGCTCACCGGCTTACCCGGCTCAATCCACATCAATGAGCTGCCGTCAAAGGTGGGGTTCTGGGACCAAGCGTTACGGCTGACCGTGATCACGTCATTAAGCGATGCTCTGCCCGCATGCACCTCTTCCGCCAGCACGAAGGAGGTCATTATTTTCGTCAGGCTTGCAGGTGGTAAAGACAAGTCCCCATTATGATCAACCAAAACCTGGCCAGTCGTGGCATCCATCAAAAAGTAGGCATCCGCTGGCAACTTGGGCGCAGTTGGCACAACTGCCAATGCTTGGGTTGCAACAAAGGCCAATACACATATCAATAGCCGATGAAAGGAGGTCGATCGCATCATTTTTCTACCTTGGCACGGTTTTACTGCGGCGCTAGTGTAACAACTCGAGAGCCTAATCGCTCAGGGTAATGGCTGTCCTTTTGAGAGCCCGTTTTTTAAGAGAACCTCCTGAACCTCGGAGAGTTTCTCGGGACTGTCCACGGGCCCTATGCGGACGCGAAAAATAGTTCCTGTCTCATGCGTAACACTGCTGACTAAGACATCTATTCCCTCTCCGAGAATGTCCCGGATTTGTACAGCGATCCGCTCAGCGGAGGACCTTAGCTGAAAGGCCCCCACCTGCAGCTGAAGGTACTCTGACTCTTGGGTACCTCGCCAATCATCTTTACCGTCAACCGCGATATGCTCTAACCGCACGCGGGCAGTGCCCTGCTCGGCAAATCCCAATTTCACGGCAACACCGTACGACACATCAATCAGACGATCGTCCACAAAGGGCCCTCGATCATTGACACGAACTATCATCGAAGCATTGTTTTCGAGATTAGTGACACGCAAGTACGAAGGAAGTGGCAGCGATTTGTGCGCTGCTGTCGCCTTGTAGACATCAAATACCTCCCCATTAGAGGTTCTACGTCCCTGAAATTTCATGCCGTACCAAGAGGCAATCCCCTCTTCATTGTAGCCATCGGCAGAGGGCATCACCGTGTATTGCTGACCAAACACCTCGTAGGGGCTTTTATTACCCATCCTAGATACTGGGTCTGCCGAAGGTACTGCCTCGACAACGGCCTCAGCTGAAATGGGCGGCGGTTGATAATCTTTTGTCCCCGGCGGATTACCGACACAACTCACCAGCGCCAGAAGCGCAAGTGATGTGAATAACCGCATCACAACATTTGGGCCCGCAGGGTCTGACTCAGCTGATGCACCGCCATTGCGTACATGGCGCTATGGTTATAGCGGGTAATGACGTAGAAGTTATGCAAGCCCAACCAGTGCTCCTCACCCGATTTGCCATCGAGCTTTATAGGTGTGGCCAACTGATCTACCGCCTCATCAGTCATTGGCGTCAAGCCCTTATCCGACAGCATATCGATGCTCAGCTTGGGCTTCAGACCAACATCAAACAGCTCTGGGTCTCCCGAGAAACGAGCGCGGGTAATCACCTCGCCACCAGGCCTCCACCCGTGCGCTACGAAATAGTTAGCCACACTCATGATCGCATCATTCGGATTTTTCCAAATATCGATGACACCGTCGCCCTCAAAATCTTTTGCGTAAGCGCGGTAACTAGATGGCATGAACTGCCCCAAGCCCATTGCACCGGCATAGGAGCCCTTCAGCTCGGTAAGTGGTAAGCCCGATTGATAAGCCAGCTCGAGAAATACTTCGAGTTCTTTGGTAAAAAAGGGTGACCTCCTCGGGTAGTCAAACGCGAGCGTCGCTAGTGCGTCTATAACGCGATAACTACCTGTAATGCGTCCGTAATAGGTCTCAACGCCGATAATCGCGACAATAACTTCGGAAGGAACACCGGTGTCTTGAGACACACGGTCAAGCGTTTCTTTATTCACCCGCCAGAATTCAACACCCTCTTTCGCCCTTCGATCGGTGAGAAAGATATCTTGGTATTCAGACCATGGCTTACTTTTTTCCGCGGGACGCGAAATGGCTTTCAAAATGCTTTCCTGCCGGGTCGCCTCTGAAAGGGCAGACCGCAACCAGTCGCGGTCAACACCGCGTTCGGCAACACGGTTTATCAGCACCGCCGCACTCGGGTGGTCGCTGTAATCAGCTATTGCCCTCAGGGGCAGACAGGCCAAGCTCAGTGACAGCAGGACCGTTTGAAACCGCATAAAGCCAACCATAACTCGCTTGCTCCCCTCAATTACTGTACCTAGGTTTTTTACCCCACACAGTTACTTACCGCATGGCTCGTGTGACCGGCCTCTCGGTTGATATCGCCATCAGCATGCCAAAGGCAATCATCATCGATACCATCGCCGTTCCACCATAGCTCACCATAGGTAATGGCACACCGACAACAGGTAAGAGTCCTGAAACCATCCCAAGGTTCACCACCAAACCAAAAAAGAAGCTAGCCACCAAAGCTCCCGCCAGCATTCGAGCGAAACTCGATTGCGCTTTCCATGTAATCACCAAGCCTCGACCGAGAATCACAGCGTAAATGAGGAACAGGAGTAAAACACCCCGAAATCCAAACTCTTCGGCCAACACTGCAATAATGAAGTCAGTGTGGCCCTCCGGCAAAAAATCCAGCTGCGCCTGACTACCTTGGGTCCAACCCAGGCCTTCCCAACCCCCTGATCCAATCGCTGTCTTAGATTGGATAATATTCCATCCAGCGCCAAGTCGGTCCGACTCCGGATTAAATAAGGTGAGCACACGCTGCTTCTGATAATCCTTAAGAACAAAAATCCACGCCGGCCAGATGGAGAGCAACGCCAGTACAATCGTCGAAAAAATATATCGCCACTGAATACCTGCCATATAGATGGCGGCAAGCCCACTGGTCGCAACCAGTAATGACGTTCCCAGATCGGGCTGCTGCAAAATCAAACCAGAGGGCAGCGCCACCATGACAAACGCCAATGCGATGGAGCGAAAATCTGGAGGCAGCGCCTTTTTGGATAGCCACCAGGCAAGGGCCAAAGGCATAGCAACTTTCATGACCTCAGAAGGTTGAAACCGGATGAAACCCAAACTCAGCCAACGCTGTGCACCCTTGGCACCCACGCCAAAAAATACCACAGCGACAAGCAGGAGCGTGGCCAGTGCGAAAATATAGGGCGACACCCCACGCAATGTCTCTACCCTGAATTGGGCCGTTATCAGCAGCACTGTCATGGCCACCGCAATATTTCGCATTTGCGCACTCAGCATGGCATCGGATAGGCCGCTGGCACTGTACAGAACAAATAGCCCACCAATACTGAGCAACAGCAGCGGCACACTAAGCCAAAGGTCAATGTGCAGCACACGAAGCAATCGGATACGAGCACCTAGCTCTCGCGAGGACACCTCGGCAACACGAGAAAAATCGTTACTCATCTCGGCTCATCCAGTAGTCAAGCATTGCCCGGGCGACGGGGTATGCGGTGCTGCCGCCCCCGCTGTTCTCAGTCAATACTGCCACAACGATCTCAGGGTTTTCGACAGGGGCATAGGCGATAAACCACCCATGATTACGTTGGTACTCGGATAAGGCCTCCTCGTCATAAGTTGCGTCTTGCGCAATCCCCACAACCTGAGCCGTTCCTGTCTTACCCGCTACGCTGTAGGTCAAACCCGACCGCATTCCGAAGGCGGTTCCTCTCACGGACGATACAGTATCGACCATACCTGCAGACACCTCATCCCAGTACTCTGTCGCTGCGGGGACACTCAGCAAAGGCTCGGGTTGGACCGGCATGCCATCCACGGCTGCAACAAACGAAGGTTTGAAGGCGTTACCGCGCGTAGCAAGTGCCGTGGTGGCTACCGCTAGCTGCATTGGGGTAGCCAGCATGTAACCCTGACCGATACCCACAATGAGCGTTTCACCACCGTACCAGCTACTGCCAATGACCCGACGCTTCCACTCAGAACTAGGCAAAATTCCGCGCTTCTCACTGGGCAGATCGACACCGGTCAAACTGCCAATCCCGAATGCATCTAGCGATTCGGCTAGGGCATCGATGCCGAAACGATTGGCAAGCTCATAAAAATAGACATCACACGACTGCGCAATCGAGTCTCGAAGATTCATCTCCTCAGCATGACCTGTGCCGCGCACACGAAGGATCCAGTCCCGATATCGACGAGGATCGCCCGGCAGCTGGTAGTAGCCAGGGTCAGGAATCGCAGTATCGATCGTTATCAAGTCGCGATTTAAACCAGCAAGCCCCAGCATGGGCTTGATCGTTGAGGCTGGCGGATACTGGCCCTGAATCACACGGTTCAGTAGAGGCGCATCTCGAGAGTCTCGCAGCTCGGCGTAATCAGAGAAGCTGATCCCATTCACAAACTTGTTCGGGTCGTAACGGGGATTGGAAACCGCGGACAGCACACCCCCGTTTTTTGGGTCCATGGCCACCACGGCACCGCGCATATTCCCCATGGCTGATGCCGCCACACGCTGCAGTTCGACGTCAAGATGTAAAGTCAGCTCGGCTCCGGGTACGGGCTCTATTCGGTCGATCACATCTAACTCAACGCCGCGCGCATTGGTCTCCACACGACTCACCCCCAGCCCGCCTTTCAAGACGTCTTCGTAATAGGCTTCCAGTCCCACCTTTCCTATGTGGCTAATGCCCCGATAAGCCTCTTTCTCGGACTCGTCGATATCGTCAATGCCAATCCGACCGACATACCCCAATGCATGCCCTAACAAGTCGCCCTCGGGATAATGTCGTGTTAATTCGGATAACACTGACACGCCGGGCAACTCATGCTTGTTGACCGCAAGGACGGCTAATTCCTTATCGGTCAGTCGGTATTTCAAGGGAACCGGGCTCATGGGACGCCGACGCTTTCGCGCTTCAGTGAAGAGCTCGATATCAATCCCAGTCAGCCCTAGCAAGTCGCTGAGAGCCTCCAGCACCGAGTCTAGGTCACCAGCCCGCTCGGGCGTAATCGCTAAGGTAAAGGATGGCTGGTTAACCGCCAGAAAATTGCCTGATCTATCAACAATCACCCCTCGAGTGGGTGCGACGGTGCGCACTGCAATTCTATTTCGATCTGATTGCGCTCGGTACTCTTCAGTCTGGATGACCTGTAACGAGAAGTAGCGATACAACAGGCCCAGCATGACCAAGATCATCATCGCAGCCAGCACCGTGACTCTCCCCTGGGTAATCCGGGTTTCACGCGCCCAATCTTGCATTTGGTTAAGCTGGCGTGCCATTAGCGTCTTATCTTGATGAGTCTTTCCACTGTGCCATAGGAAGGTGCCTTATGCTCGATGATAGGGATGACCTGCGTTAATTGACCAGGCTCGATATAACTGCTCTGCCAGAATCACCCGAACCAGTGGGTGCGGCAGTGTTATCCGACCCAGTGACCATCTAGCACACGCTTTAGCTTTCAAGGTAGGGTGGAGTCCGTCGGGACCTCCAATCACAAACACTATTTTTGAGCCATCGCCCTGCCAAACAGCCAGAGACTCTGCGATTGCCTCCGTTGACACTAACTTCCCTTCCACGTCCAAGACCACGATCTGCTCTTGAGGCTTCAAACGACGCTCTATTGCAGACGATTCCTCAAGCATGCGGCTTTCCG
>JAACDF010000175.1 GCA_009937065.1 Gammaproteobacteria bacterium
TCGCCTCGCTTCTATGCAGACGAGCGGGCGCTCCCGGTTGGTGTCGAAGCGCTAACCTCTATGACCTTGGACTACATGATGTCCGAGCAGTAACCGCTCGAAAGTAAACTCGAGCTAAAAGGTGTCTCGAAGCTGACGTTTGAGAATTTTCCCTATGTCGCTTCGGGGCAGTTCATCCATAAAGGTGATGCCTGCAATCGCCTGAATGGGGCTTAACTGTTTATTAGCGTCAAGCCTAATTTCCTCCTCGACGCGCTCACTGTCCGCCTGCCTGACAACGAAGGCCCAGGGCGTTTCACCCCACTCTTCCGATGGTTTGGCCACGACAGCGGACTCAACCACGTCCGGTACGAAATTCAAGGCTTGCTCGAGGTCAGTGGCATAGATGTTCTGACCACCCGAGAGAATCATGTCTTTGATTCTGTCACTCAGAAACAACCACCCGTCCTCATCGAGATAACCCACATCGCCCGAGCGATAGAAAAGCCTGCCCTGCTCATCAAACCAGTGCATCGCCTTTGTGGCCTCCTCGCGATTAAGATAGCCATCACTCATGATGCCCGTGCGCCCCACAATTTCCCCCGCCTCGTTGGGTCCAAGCAATTCGCCGTCTTCGCCGAGGATTCTCAATTCGCCACCGGGCTGAACCTGACCTACCGAACCCAACTTTCCTAACTCTGCAGCTTTCCTCGCTATAAGGGTTGTAGCGACACCGCCCTCTGTCAGGCCATAGAACTCGAGTAACTGTGCGCTCGTGTCCGCAAGAATTTTCTCTTTCATGACAGCTGATAGCGGTGCACTGGTGGAGAATAGCCACTTCACACTTTTCCAGTTATCCGGTGAGTGATTAGACGAAGCCCAAAGGCGTTGGTACTGCACAGGCACCAGCATGGCGTGTGTGATCGAGTAGCTGCGGATTAGTTCGTTAGCGCGCTCCGCGTTGAACTTACGCATGATGATCTGCGTTGCACCTACCCAAACGGAGGGCCACCAGGTTGTAATGGTTGTATTCGAGTACAACGGTGTGCTGGTAAGTACGACACCGCCCTCAAACTCCATCTTTTCAGTGCCCGAAATCAGGAGATTACGCGCGAGATGGCTGTGAATAATGCCCTTGGGGATGCCGGTCGTACCCGAGCTGTAGAGAATGTCATATTCCTCTTCAGGCGCCATGCTGACATCGGGAGAGGTGGCATCAAAGCTGTTGGACCAAGCGACATGATCACAAAACTGTTCGCAGGCTGTCTCCAGCGCAAACTGCAGATCCACTCTGATCGACGGTATGTCCATGAAGTGCTCAAGCGCCGCATCGCGGTATTGATCTGAGATAAATAAGCCCTTCACCGAACTGTCGAGAAGCATGTTCCTCTGTGCTTCAGGCGACGCGGTGCTGGGCACGGGGACCATACTCGCGCCCGAGCACAGAATGGCGGTCATCACCTCCGCACACTCGACACTATTGCGCGAGACCACCGCTATCCGATCGCCTTTACCAATACCGGATGCGATAAGACCGTTGGCCACGCGAAAAACGTGGTCAATGCTGGTTTGGTTATCCCTCTCAACACCGTCAATCACATAGGCAAGACGTCTAGGATCATTTTTTCGTCGGCTATCGAGTCGTTCACAAAGGGATAGGGTCACGATAAGGCACCTCGTACAAAGGATATCTGATGATTTATTTGATCACCGGACAATACCAAAGGTTGGAGGCTCTGACAGGGTATAAAAAACATCCAAAAATACTGAACGGACCTGAAGCCTAGGCCGTAAAACTATGAATACAGCGGGTTGTGGGGAGCGCGCCATGGAACAGCACGAAAATAAGGAAAGCAATGTAGAACAACCGAAGTTCATCGATCGCTTTGACGATGTTGTTTTGGGCCTTTTTGCCTTTGCCGAGCGAGGCCTGCTACTACTGATTGGAGCACTTGCGATCGTCGCGGTTGGATTTGAATTGAGCGATCTACTCATTAACCGCGATATTAATCTCGCAGACCTGCTACTTCTGTTCATCTACCTTGAAGTTCTCGGTATGGCCTACGCCTACTATTCGACCCACAGCGTACCGGTTACATTACCCGTGCTCATTGCGATTACAGGTATCACGCGACTGATTCTGCTGAGCAAGGACTCGGAACCTACTGAACTGATGTATGAGGCGGGGGCTGTTCTACTGCTGGCAATTGCCTATGGCGCGTTGTCGTGGGCGTCAAACTTTTTCAATCGAAAATAAAGCCGATGCCCCGGCTTCTCGTCGGGTTTGATACTCGTCTATTATGGCGTATGCACCTTCGTCGCCACCTTGCTAAAGCCTGCCTGAGACTCGTGAGTCTCATTCTTGCATCATTACCAGCGCAGCTGATGGCAGAACCGGTCAGCTTTAGTGAAGTATTGCAGTTCCCCTTCTCGGCCGCAGTGCAGGTTCATGATTATGCAGACTCACCACAGCACACGGTCCTGAATATCCAAGAGACAGACCCGTCACACGGCGTTGTCGCCTTGATCCATGGCGGCTGCTGGTCCAACGCCTACGATCGGAATCACACTTTGCCCATGGCCGAGGCGCTCTCAACCATGGGCTTTGATGTTTGGGTGCCGGAGTATCGTCGAGTGGGTGATGCAGGTGGTGGATGGCCCGGTAGCCTGGAGGACATCATCGCCGCGGTCGAATTCGTGACCGAAAAAACGGGACGTCAGCCCATCCTCGTCGGGCACTCCGCGGGAGGACATTTGGCCTTGCGCGCAGCTCAGACCGATCTGGCGATTAATGGCGTGGTGGGCTTAGCGCCCATCACTGACCTTGTGTCTTATGGAGCGGAATCAGGGAGTTGTCAGTCGATGGTTGCCCCCTTCATGGGTGACGAGACTTATTCCCCGGATGAGTCCTATCGAGATGCTTCAGTGACTCTAAACGCAATCAATGTTCCGGTAGCTGTCGTCATTGGCAAAGAAGACCCTATCGTCGGAGCGGCGCAGGTAGCGGTTTTCGATGCTACTCAGGTAATCACAGTTGAGGACGCGGGGCATTTTGATGTGATACACCCCAAAACCAAGGCATTTAGTGCTGTTGTGACCGCACTCGAAGCAATCAAAGAGAGAGGTCGCTGAGCTCATGAGGGCCGTCGATTTTGACAAATTACGTTCGCGCTTCCATCTGCCGGACGACAAGGTCTATCTGGACGGTAATTCCCTCGGAGCACTACCGCGCAAGACAGAAGCGCGGCTACAGGAAGTAATCTCAAGGGAGTGGGCTGACGAACTTGTCAGTGGCTGGAACACAAAACAGTGGATAGATCTCCCGCTCAGTGTCGGCGATCACATTGCTCCTATCATTGGCGCGAAACAGGGCACCGTGGTCTGTTGCGATAGTTTATCGATCAATTTATTCAAGGCGCTGAACGCCTGTCTCGAGGTGAACGAGGGCCGAAGCCTGATCACTTTGGAGGACGGCCAGTTTCCCACCGATAGCTACATCGCTGACGGTTTATCGCAACTCCTTGGCTCTGATCGCTGCCGAACACAAGCAGTCGATATTGCCGCGCTGACGCCTGAGACTCTCTCTGAATCTGCCGTGCTACTGCTGTCTCACGTCGACTACAAATCGGGCACTCTTAGAGATATGGACGCGATCACTACCATGGCGCAGTCCGCCGGGTGCTTAGTGATTTGGGATTTAGCGCACAGCGCGGGCGCCGTTGATATGGACCTGGAGGCAAGCCACGTCGATTTTGCCGTTGGCTGTACCTACAAATTCCTCAATGGCGGGCCGGGAGCACCGGGTTTCCTCTATGTCGCCGAGCGCCATCACGACGTGCAGAATCCACTACCCGGCTGGATGGGTCATGCACGCCTGTTCGATTTTGAGGCCAAGTACGAAGCCGCTCCCGGTATTAAGCGATTCCTGACGGGCACCCAAAGCGTCCTTGCACTCAGCGCTGTGAGCGCCTCTCTGTCGGTATTTGATGGACTAGCGATGCGGGACGTCAGAGCACAAAGCCTCGCACTAACACAACATTTCATTAACCTCTGGGAGCAGAGCTCGATACTTCAGACGCACGCCACACTCGTGACACCAACCGATGATGCACTGCGAGGATCTCAGGTCAGTCTCGCGCTTGATAATGCGTTTCCAGTGAGCCAGGCGCTCATTGCCGACGGCGTCATCGTCGACTTTAGAGAACCCGATATCGTCCGATTTGGCTTTTCACCGCTCTACAACACATTCAGCGATGCCGAACGGGCGATCGAGTCACTCGAAACTGTGCTATCGAGCGAGCGCTACCTCCGACCTGAGTTTCAGATTCGATCGACCGTCACATGACGATGGATGAGCCGCCATTAACACTCCTGAAATCAAAGGTGCGGGAGATAGCTGACTTCCCCACTCCCGGGATCTTATTCAAAGACATCACCCCACTTCTCTCAGATCATCGCGCATTCAATGCCGCGCTCAGTCTTCTTGCTGAGGCGGTTGAAGACATTGCATTTGATGTCATCGCTGCACCTGAGGCGCGTGGATTCATCCTTGCGGCACCATTGGCGAAACACTGCGGCGTTGGCATCGTTCTCATTCGCAAGCCTGGCAAACTGCCCGCAGCGACCATCAGTCATACCTATTCACTGCAGTACGGAAATGACACGCTAGAAATGCATGCTGACAGCTTTGAGGGAATGGATTCACCCAGGGTTCTGATAGTCGATGACGTGCTCGCTACGGGCGGAACGGCCACCGCGTCAGCTGAACTCATCAAAAGCGCCGGAGGCGTACCTGTTGGCCTCGCGGTTCTCATTGAATTAGCCGCGCTCAATGGCCGGGAAGCCCTGTCTGATGTGACCGTCAGATCCGTCCTTAACTACTAGCTGGCGGCTCTAAACACCTACCCCAAAGTCGTTATTTGAGAGACCAAAAAACAGTATTCGCCGTACACGCTTTGAGATAGCGTTGGCCCGCTAATTAAGGAGCGAAAAATGCACGGATTCGCTTTAAACGACATATTCAAAATTGGCATAGGTCCCTCATCGAGTCACACCATGGGGCCGATGCACGCTGCACAACATTTCATGTCCAACTTAGAACAGAATCTAGGGAGTGGACCCCTGAAGGTTTCGGTAATGCTTCATGGATCGCTGGCTGCTACAGGCGATGGTCATGGCACGCCGGGTGCCGTTACCGCAGGACTGGTGGGTCACCACTACGATACCGTCACCCTCCCCGATATTGAATCGGTATGGGACACAGCGACTGCAACCGGTGTGATGCGTTCACTCTCGGGTCACGATATCCATTTCGACCCTTCTAGTGATTTATTGCGGGATATGGAACCACTGGCATCGCATCCCAATGGCATGACCTTCCGCGCATGGATTGGTGACTCCCTAATCAGTGAGAAGCAATATTTTTCCGTGGGAGGCGGTATGGTTGAAGACCATACAGGTCAGGCGCTGGCGACGTCCCAATCACCTGCGGGTGACGCCCCCTTCCCCTATAGGAGCATGGAAGAGCTGGTCAGGTGGTGTGATCAGGAGAGGCTCACAATTGCCCAGCTACAGGCACGCAATGAGCATTTCTGCTTGAAACGTGAGGAATATGACCCAGTAGCGGCCAAGCTTTGGAACGTCATGTCCGACTGCATAGACCGAGGATTATCGGCTGAGGGTTACCTGCCCGGCGGGCTGAATGTAAAGCGCAGAGCCAGCACCTTGTGGAATCGTCTATTGAACAATTCCCACGGTGACAAAGCACCCGCGAATGCTGCTCAGCGGGCCATGGTGTACGCGATGGCGGTCAACGAAGAAAATGCGGCGGGTGGTCGCCTAGTCACCGCACCCACCAATGGCGCGGCGGGCATTGTCCCAGCAGTCCTTCGCGCGCACCTCGACGAGCACAAGCTGAATGACGCCGGCGTAAATCGCCATGTCAGTACCTTTTTGCGCACCGCAACCGCCATTGGTGGCCTGTTCAAGATGAACGCATCCATTTCTGGCGCCGAGGTAGGCTGTCAGGGTGAGGTAGGCGCGGCTGCATCCATGGCTGCCGCGGGTCTAACCGCCGCGATGGGCGGCAGTTCGCGACAAATCGAAAATGCGGCTGAGATTGCCGTCGAGCATTGCCTAGGACTTACCTGTGATCCCATCGGTGGCCTGGTTCAGGTGCCCTGTATAGAACGCAACGGTATGGGCGCTGTAAAAGCCATTGCCGCCTCAGATCTCGCCCTCGCCGGTGATGGCCAATTTATGATCTCTCTCGATCAGGTCATTGATACGGTGAGAGAGACCGGCAGAGATATGGACAGCCGCTATAAAGAAACAGCTCGCGGAGGACTGGCGATTCACGGCCTAAAAATTCCGGTGACAGCGGTCGAGTGCTAAATACCTTCCAGCCCGGAGCTATCTAGCCAGGCTTCCAAGCATTTAAACGAGTCCGGGATCTCTGACCTTATTGTTACAGTGCGTTCATCAACGGGGTGTTGAAACCTTATCTCACTCGCATGAAGCCACAACCGCTTTTCACCCGTGCTTGCTTCAATGAACCGATTATGGGTCCCCTTACCGTAGCGAACATCCCCCAGAATGGGGTGTGATATATGCTTCATATGACGTCGAAGCTGCCTATAACGCCCGGTTTTTGGTTTCAGCTCCACCCGCGAATATCGCGCTTCCGGATAGCGATCAACGGGCTTGGGTATACGCCAGGTCCTGCATGTTCTCAGCTCAGTAACCGCATCGCGAAGGGTGCCGTCGTTGATTTTACGACCGCTTTTATCGACCTCGTCGCGCAAGGGGTGGTCAATGGTAATCGCCCCCGAGGTATGCCCCCGAACAAAAGCCTGATAGGTCTTACCAACCTCACCTCCCTCAAATTGATTTGATAGTGCTCGCGCGACCTCTCTATTCAACGCGAAGAGCACCAATCCCGATGTCGGCTTATCCAAGCGATGCACCGGAAACACATGCTGCTCCAGCTGATTCCGCAACGTTTGCATTAAAAATACACGTTCGCGCGCATCAATTCCGCTCCGGTGTGTGAGCATACCCGCGGGCTTATCCACGACCACAAGCGTCTCATCGAGAAAACAAATTTTTAATGCGGTATTGATATTTTGCACAGGTTCGCCCGATGAAATGCATCTGCATTCTCCATTGAAAAGAAACGCAGCGACAGATTTGAAGAACAGTCCCACATCTGTAGGATTTCGCGCCAGATTTTATCCTCTACACTACCTGAAAGTGTTGCTTTTTTTGATGTATTCCAAGCCACCATGCCTTTAGTATGGGCGCCTCTGAATCCGGTCTAAGACCCCCGAAAAAAAGCCACGCCAAGTAACAATAATCTATTAGGAATAGGCCAATGAGCGAGCAACATCAGCTGTACATCAACGGCGAGTGGATCGAAACCGACGCCTCGGTAAAAAACATAAGTCCATCAGATACCAGTGACGTGATTGGTCACTTCGCTCAGGCATCGATTGCACAGGTGGAAGCAGCTATTTCTGCTGCTAACACCGCAGTCACCCACTGGGGCACCTCAACCTTGGAGACACGCTATTCCGTTCTGATGTCTATTGGTAACGAGCTGATAGAGCGAAGCGGAGAGCTAGGGGAGTTGTTGGCGCGTGAAGAGGGTAAAACGCGTGCCGAGGGTGTGGGCGAGGTCTATCGATCGGGTCAATTTTTTCATTACTTCGCGGGAGAAGTGCATCGTCAGATTGACGACCGAGCCGAATCCGTGCGGCCGGGTATAGAGATTGATACTCGTCGAGAGCCCGTAGGTGTGGTCGCAATCATAAGTCCATGGAATTTCCCTATGGCCACAGCGGTCTGGAAAATTGCACCCGCACTGGCTTTTGGTAACGCAGTTATTTTCAAGCCCGCGAATCTAGTTCCTGCAAGCGCTTGGGCACTGGCAGAGATTATCTCGCGACAGACAGCCTTACCTGCGGGGACCTTCAACCTCGTGATGGGTTCGGGTGGCTCGGTGGGCGACACCATCATCAACAGTCCTGATATCCATGCCGTTTCCTTCACTGGCTCACTGCCTGTGGGTCGTGAAGTCGCAAAAGCCACGGCGGCGAACCTCGTTAAGTGTCAGCTGGAAATGGGCTCAAAAAATGCACTCATCGTTGCGGCTGACGCCGACCTAGATGTAGCTGTGAATGCAGCCTTTGTCGGTGCTTACAGCGGGACAGGTCAGAAATGCACGGCCTCTTCGCGACTGATTGTCGACGCCAGTGTCCATGACGAATTCGTATCAAGGCTCACAACAAAGCTCCAATCAACCACGGTGGGTCATGCACTTGGTGACGGCGTTGATATCGGTCCCGTCGCATCCGAGGTGCAGCTCAACGAAAATCTTGCTTGGATTGAGAAAGGCAAGAATGAAGGCGCCTCTCTCGTATTTGGTGGGAGTCGCATCGACGCAGCAACCGATGGGTATTACATGGAACCCGCTCTCTTCATTAACACCAGTAACGAGATGATTATCAATCGAGAGGAGCTATTTGCACCCATTGCCTGTGTTATCAAAGCGGATAACTACGAGGATGCGCTCTCAATACTCAATGACACCGAATTCGGTCTCACCGCGGGCATTATCACGCAGAGCCTAAAAACCGCCTCGGACTTCAAGCAACGGGCGGTAGCCGGCTGTGTCATGGTGAATCTGCCTACAGCTGGCACGGACTATCACGTGCCGTTCGGGGGTCGAAAAAACTCAAGCTTTGGTCCCCGTGAACAAGGACAGTATGCGCGTGAGTTCTACACCACTGTCAAAACGAGTTACGTTCAAGCCTAATCTCGGAGTTAAGCCGTGAATACAGAATGGACAGTCATCGATGGATTGCAGTACTCGGCATGGTCCCGAGAGATCTTCGAACAAATGCGCGAAGGCGGACTCACCTGTGTCCACGTCACCATTGCCTACCATGAGAATACGCGGGAAACCTTAACTCGCATTGGGGAATGGAATCAGCGCTTTGAATCCATGCCTGATCTCATTCGTCCTATTTACAATCCGAGCGATATCGTCCTAGCAAAAAACGAGGGTCGCATCGGCATCATCTTTGGCGCCCAAAATTGCTCTCCCATTGAAGATGAAATTCGCTTGGTGGAGGTCATGCGCCGGCTGGGCCTGATGATCATGCAACTGACCTATAACAATCAGAGTCTGCTTGCCTGTGGCTGTTATGAAGATGAAGACAGCGGTTTGACGCGCTTTGGTAAGCAAGTAATCAGAGAAATGAATCGTGTCGGCATGGTCATCGATATGTCGCATAGCGCGGAGAGATCTACGCTTGAGGCCATTGATTATTCAGAACAACCCGTCATCGTCTCTCATGCTAACCCAAGTCACTTCCATCCAGCGCTACGAAATAAGTCGAACAAAGTCATCGATGCGGTAGCTGCCAACGAGGGAATTCTCGGATTTTCGCTGTATCCGTTCCACCTGAAAAATGGGCCAAAATGCACCCTTGATGACTTTTGCGATATGGTGGTTTGGACGGCGGAGCGGATGGGGATCGATCGTATCGGCCTTGGCTCCGATCTCTGTCAGGACCAACCTCAAAGCGTACTCGAGTGGATGCGCAACGGCCGCTGGTCGAAAACCATGGATTTTGGTGAGGGTTCATCCGCGAATGCGGGCTGGCCTGATAGCCTGAGTTGGTTTGCCGATAATCGCGACTTCCCTCGCATCGCAAGTGCTCTCTCTAAACGGGGCTTCTCA
>JAACDF010000176.1 GCA_009937065.1 Gammaproteobacteria bacterium
AATGTTCCCCTCAAGCGCAACGTAGTTAAGCTCCCACGCGGCGGCGGCGGCCTCGCGCTCATCTTCCTGCGAAGGATCGTGCATCGCTTGAAGATCTTTGTGCCGATACATGGCATTTGAGTCGACAACGACCTTGGCATCGAGGCAGTGGAGGTTACCCTCCTCAGTGATCACCAGTGGATTGACTTCGATCAAGGCCAGATCTTTTTCTTTAAATAAACCTGCCAACCCATTGAAAATATTAACAAACTGCTTAACTTGCTGGCCCTTCAACCCAAGCTTAAACGCTAACTCACGGCCTTGATAAGGTTGAGGCCCAACCAGCGGGTCGATGGTCGCTTTAAGGATCTTTTCAGGCGTTTCCTCAGCAACTTTTTCAATTTCAACACCACCCTCAGTCGACGCCATGAAAACAATGCGACGAGTAGAGCGATCGACAACCGCACCCAGATAAAGCTCGTCAGCAATATCAGTGCATGTCTCTACCAGGATTTTGGAAACCGGCTGACCATTGGCATCCGTTTGGTAGGTGACCAAATTCTTGCCCAGCCAGGTCTCAGCGAAAGCACGTGCTTCAGCGGGGGAATCTACGAGTTTGACGCCACCTGCTTTTCCGCGCCCACCTGCGTGAACCTGAGCTTTAACAACCCATTTATCTCCCCCAATCGCCTTTGCCGCCTCTTCAGCCGCATCAGGCGTATCGACAGCCTGACCTACAGATACAGGCAAGCCATACTCTGCGAACAGTGCCTTGCCCTGATATTCGTGCAAGTTCATACATCCCCCTTTGTGAATTTACGAAAACTGTACTGAGCACAGCCTCGACCCCGATCCTCGCAAACCTGGGATTTAAAGTTTTTATCGTCGTTTTCGATTCGGCATGTGAATCGCCATGCCATCTACGGCAAGCGCTGCCTCATGAACCGCTTCAGACATGGTTGGATGACCAAAGACCATCAGCTGAACGTCTTCCGCACTACCACCGAACTCCATGGTGATAACCATCTGCTGCACCAAATCCGCAGCGGATGGTCCGATCGCATGAGCCCCTAGAATTCGGTCGGTTTTTGCGTCTGCAATGATCTTTACAAACCCGTCCGTCTCACCGCTTGCTAGTGCTCGGCCAATAGCCGCGAAAGGAAATGAGCCCGCTTTGTAATCAACACCCTCAGCTTTCAGCTCCTGCTCGGTCTTACCGACCGCCGCGATCTCGGGGTGGGTATATATGATAGAGGGTACGCAGTCGTAATTGAGCTGAACGGGCTTGCCATGAATGCGCTCGGCGACCATTACACCCTCTTCTGAGCCTTTGTGTGCGAGCATGGGTCCACGAACAATGTCACCAATAGCCCAGACGCCAGGCGCTTCGGTTGCACAGTAGTCATTAACGAAAACGAAGCCACGCTCGTCCATGGTGACACCGGAATCGCCAGTAAATAGGTCTTTTGTGCGCGGGCGACGACCGACCGCAACAATCAGACGGTCAAACTCAGCGGACTTTTCCTCGCCCTTCTCGGTGTAGGACACCGTAACCGCCCCTTTTTTTACGTTTGTGCCGGTTACCAGTGCATTCAGCCGAATATCCAGCCCTTGCTTCTTAAAGACCTTAGCGGCTTCCTTACTCACTTGAGCATCCATCATCGGCAAAAAGGAGTCGAGAGCCTCAAATAGCACCACCTCTGAACCGAGTCGACCCCAGACACTGCCTAGTTCGAGACCAATCACACCCGCGCCAATGACGCCAACGCGCTTTGGAACTTCGTCAAAGGTCAATGCTCCTGTGCTGTCGACAATGACTGCATCGTCCGTTGGTGCCGGCGGTATGGTCACGGGCTCCGAGCCCGATGCCAGAACCACGTTCGTGGCCGAGAGCACTGTTTTCTTACCGTCTGAGGATGTCACCTCAACGTTACGTCCAGCAAGCAACTTGCCTTTGCCTTGCACTACGGTGATACCGTTGTGCTGAAGTAATGACGATACGCCACCCGTGAGCTGGGTAACAATCTTGTCCTTTCTCTTCATCATTCCCACAATGTCTATTGCAGGCGAACCCACATCGATACCGTGCACGGAGAAGTGATCGCGAGCCTCAGTAAACTTGTGTGAGCTATCAAGCAAGGCCTTGGATGGGATGCACCCAACATTTAGACAGGTGCCACCAAAAACCGGTTTACCCTTGGAGTCACTCCAGGACTCGACAACGGCCGTAGTCAGGCCGAGCTGCGCGCACTTGATCGCGCAAACGTAGCCAGCAGGCCCAGAGCCAATAATTACTACGTCGTATAAATCGCTCATCGTTGATACTCCTCCTTACAACTGTAGCAAGATGCGTGACGGATCCTCGATTAACTCCTTAACCGTTACAAGGAACTGAACGGCCGTTTTACCGTCGATTAGACGGTGATCATAGGAGAGTGCGAGATACATCATGGGCCTAATTACAACTTCTCCGTCCATCGCCACGGGACGATCCTTAATCGTATGCATACCAAGAATGGCGGTCTGAGGGGGGTTGAGGATAGGCGTGGACAGGAGAGAGCCGAAGACTCCACCATTCGAAACAGTAAAGGTTCCGCCCGTCATCTCCTCGATGGTGAGCTTTTTGTCCCGCGCCTTGAGTCCCAAGTCCCTAATTGCGGCTTCAACATCGGCAATGCTCATGAAATCCGCATCCCGTAGTACAGGGACCACTAAACCGTCCTCTGTCGAGACAGCAACGCCTATATCCTGATAGCCGTGGTAAACCACATCGTTACCATCAATCGATGCATTTACCTCCGGGAACCGCTTGAGGGCCTCACAACAGGCTCTGACGAAGAAACCCATGAAGCCGAGGCGAGTACCATTGTGGGTTTTTTCAAACTGGTCCTTGTATTGCGAACGCAATCGCATCAGTGGGGCCATATCCACTTCATTAAAAGTGGTCAGCATTGCTGTTTGCTGAGTTGCCGACAGCAACCGCTCCGCAATTCGTGCCCGCATGCGCGTCATGGGAACTCGACGCTCGATACGCTCACTGGTGGGACCTTGCAAATCTGTAGTCGTCGGTGCGGCCGCTGGCGCTGCTGATTTTGGTGCTGGCTGGGGCGCTGGCGCAGGAGCTTGATTAGCTATGTGAGCGAGTACATCTTCCTTATTGATGCGTCCATCCTTACCAGTTCCTTTGATAGCACTGGCATCAAGGGCATGCTCCTCAACTAACTGGCGTGCCGCAGGACCCATAGGCGTAGGTCCTTCTGCCTTCTCCACCGAAGTTGACGTCGTCGCTACCTCTGCAGAACCCGTCGCCTCACCCGGCGTCAATTCCGCCAATAGGGCCTCACTTTCAATGGTGCTGCCAACATCGATCAAAATTCGATCCAGCCTACCCGCCTCAGGCGCAACAACTTCCATCACAACTTTGTCGGTTTCTATTTCAACCAACAACTCATCTCGCTGAACAAAATCGCCCTCCTGCTTGTGCCAGAGAGATACCTCTCCATCAGCTACTGATTCAGGAAATGCCGGCGCTTTGATTTCTATTTTCATGATAAGCGTCCGTTTTACTGCTTCTTATTCAGCTCTTCACCCCAGAGCCGCTGAAATAAATGTTTCTTGCTCTTGCACGTGCAAGGCGGTGTAGCCTGCCGAGACCGATGCCGAAGGCGTTCGCCCGACATAGCGCAGCTCTGCACCAAACATCGCAAGTGAGACAAGTCGACGCATGGAGTCCTGGATCGAGTACCACGCACCTTGATTCATTGGTTCTTCTTGGCACCAAACTACACTTGATTCTCGTGGGTAAGCGCCCAAGATCTCTTTCAATTGCGCCTCCGGCAACGGATACAGCTGCTCAACACGGATAAGCGCAACATGATCTGCGCCGCGGTCGTCTCGTGCCGCATCCAAGTCGTAATAAACCTTGCCAGAACAGAGGACAACCCGAGTCACCGACGCTTTATCAGTGACATGCGGATCATCAATCACTGGCTGGAACTGACCATTTGCCAACTCATCGAGTGTCGATACAGCGCTTTTGTGCCGAAGCAAGCTCTTCGGTGACATGACAATCAGTGGCTTGCGCAGTGGCCTAACGGCCTGACGGCGAAGCATATGGAAAACCTGCGCGGGCGTACTTGGCACACAAACCTGTATATTTTCTTGAGCCGATAACTGCAGATAACGTTCGAGACGCGCAGATGAGTGCTCGGGTCCCTGCCCCTCATAACCATGAGGCAGTAGCATGGTCAATCCACACAAGCGAGCCCATTTGTATTCACCACTGGTTATGAATTGATCGATTACCACCTGAGCGCCGTTCGCAAAGTCTCCAAACTGAGCCTCCCAAATCACCAAGCCGGTTGGCGACGTCGTGGCATATCCATACTCGAAGGCTAATACAGCCTCTTCCGACAACAGCGAGTCATAAATATTGAACTCAGCCTGCTGATCAGAGAGGTGCTGTAACGGTATATACGCCTCCTGTTTGTTCTGGGCGTGCAATACCGCGTGTCTGTGGGAAAAGGTGCCTCGTCCGACATCCTGCCCTGTCATTCTGACGGGATATCCATCTGCCAACAGGGTGGCGTAGGCCATATTTTCAGCAAATCCCCAGTTGATCTCGAGCGCACCCGCAGCCATTTTCCCGCGATCCTCAAGCAACTTTTTGACCTGTCGTTGCAGTGCAAACCCGTCCGGTATCGTACCCATGACTTCAGCGAGTTCGCGAAGGCGCGCAGTGCCGGTTGACGTATCGCAAGCCATGTCCCAGCTGTGGCCCAAATAGGGCTTCCAATCAACAAATAAATTTGAATTGGGTTCCATAACGAGCTGCGTCACCAGCGGCTCGCCACGATCGAGCGACTCCCGATAGCGCTCCATCAGTGCCGCGTCCTCTTCTGCCGTCAGCACATCCTCACTGATCAAGCGTTGCGCATATAAATCACGTGTTGAGGCATGCTGTTTTATAGTCGCGTACATCATTGGCTGCGTTACGGAGGGCTCATCAGCCTCGTTGTGTCCGCGTCGTCGGTAGCATACGAGATCGATCACTACGTCTTTCTTGAACTGATTCCGAAAGTCGACAGCCAACTGGGTTACGAAAACAACAGCTTCAGGGTCGTCACCATTAACATGGAATATAGGCGCCTGAACCATCTTAGCGATGTCAGTGCAGTATTCGGTGGAGCGCGCGTCTTCCTGTCTACTCGTGGTAAAGCCGACCTGATTATTGATAACAATATGCAAGGTGCCGCCGGTTTTGTACCCGCGGGTCTGAGACATCTGAAAGGTCTCCATGACAACACCCTGGCCCGCAAATGCCGCGTCACCGTGTATCACAATCGGAACAACGGTATCGCCATGTGGATCCCCTCGGCGATCCTGACGTGCTCTCACGGAGCCCTCAACCACGGGGGATACAATTTCTAAGTGTGATGGGTTGAACGCCAGTGCGAGATGCACCTCTCCGCCCTGTGTCATGATGTTGGATGAGAAGCCTTGATGGTATTTCACATCGCCAGACCCGAAGTAAGACGCCCGACCCTCGAACTCATCAAACAGTTCGCTTGGATTTTTTCCCAAAATATTGACTAATACGTTGAGACGACCGCGGTGAGCCATCCCCATGACCACTTCCTTTGCACCGTAGCCGCCAATGCGCTGAATAGCCTCGGACATCATCGGAATGAGACTTTCCCCCCCTTCCAAGCCAAAACGCTTTGTGCCTGGGTATTTAGACGCTAGGGACTTCTCTAAGCCTTCTGCCTTAATAAGGCGCCGTAAAATCGAGATTCGACTCTCTCGGTCAAGTGCGGGCGCTCCACGTACCGACTCCATGCGACTCATGATCCAATGTCGCTCGTCTGTGTTGACGATGTGCATGAACTCTGCGCCGATGGTATTGCAGTAAGTTTTTTCTAACGCAGCGCGGATTTCAGCAAGTGACGCATCGGCTTTACCGATATATAGACTGCCGACCTGGAATACGGTGTC
>JAACDF010000177.1 GCA_009937065.1 Gammaproteobacteria bacterium
AAGGTAGTGGCCACGACATCAATCATCATGACGCCAAAAATGCCGCTTTCAGACGTGAGCTTGGAACGCGGACCCAAGGTCGCGATAATAAGGCTACTGACGACAAGGATGCCCGCAACCAACATTTGCAAGGGCATGTCATCTGCAATCAGTGCAGAACCTGTCGAGGAAAGTGTCAAGGCGAAGAGAACCGAGCCAATGACTAGCCGGTAAACGTTGTAGACAGCAAAGACCTGTGCGCGGTCGATGTTATCCTTAGCGCTCACGGACGTGTCTTTAGGCATCGTTTGTACACAGATTTGCGACTGATGGATGCACTATATCAGTCACTAATCATCGAGCAAGGGACTCTTAGCTAGGAGAGTGGGTGGATGAAAGTTGTCATGGGACAGCTCAATACTTTTGTTGGTGACATCAAAGGTAATACTGACAAAGTAATTCAGGTGTCGCGCGACGCTGAGACCAGTGGTCAGGACACGTTAGTTGTATTTCCCGAGCTGACGTTGACGGGATATCCACCTGAAGACCTTCTCATGCGCGACAGTTTGCAGTCTCAGATCGAAGACGCGCTGACCGTGCTCGCCAAAGACCTACCCTCTGACCTTTATGTTGTTATTGGGTACCCCCGACGCTGTGATGGAGCGCTCTACAACGCCGCAGGTATTTTGCATGGTGGTCAGATGGTGGGTGAGTATTTCAAGCAACGACTTCCTAACTATCAAGTCTTCGACGAAAAGCGCTATTTCAGCGAGGGCGACACCCCCTGCGTTGTTGACGTTGCCGGTGTGAAAGTGGGCATCACGATTTGTGAGGATATCTGGCACACGGAGCCTGCTGATGCGGCGAGACGCATGGGCGCCGAACTTTTGATCAACCTCAATGCCAGCCCGTTTCATCGCGGAAAACACAAAGAACGTTGGCAGGTATTGGCTAATAGAGCGACCGAGCAGTCGATTCCCATGATTTATGTTAATCAGGTAGGCGGACAGGACGAATTGGTATTTGATGGTGGGTCATTTGCTGTTAATGCCGATGGTGAGCTGGCTGTGGTCGCACCAGATTTCCAGGAGGGTTGTTTTGAACTCTCGCTAGAGCGAACGATCAGCGGTGTGGCAATAGCGAAAGGAGTCGCCGCCACTGCGCTCTCCGACGTGGCTGCTGTTTGGCAGGCTTTGGTACTTGGCGTTCGTGATTACGTCGAGAAGAACGGCTTCCCGGGCGTTGTATTAGGGTTATCTGGCGGAATTGACTCAGCGGTGACGCTGGCGGTTGCTGTTGACGCGTTGGGAGCCGATCGAGTGCAGGCAGTGATGATGCCTTTCAAATATACGGCCGACATGAGTGTCGAGGATGCGGGAGAACAGGCAAGCATTATGGGGGTTGAATACGATGTCATCTCCATTGAGCCAATTTATGAGGCTTTCATGGCGGGCCTGACCGATCAGTTTGATGGTTTATCGGTCGATACCACAGAAGAGAACCTGCAGGCGCGTTGCCGAGGAGTTCTTCTCATGTCGATCTCTAACAAAAAGCACCGCCTTGTATTAACGACCGGAAATAAAAGCGAGCTAGCTGTGGGGTACTCCACCCTCTACGGAGATATGGCCGGCGGTTTCGATGCACTCAAGGATTGTCCGAAGCTCCTGGTCTATGCGCTAGCACGCTACCGAAATACGCTGGGTTATTGCATTCCTCAGCGGGTTATCGATCGCCCACCCTCAGCTGAGTTGGCGCCCGATCAGACCGATCAGGACAATCTACCTCCGTATGATGAGCTCGATGACATCATTGAGCGTTACGTAGAAGACGATCAAAGTCCCGAGCAAATTATTGCTGCCGGGTTTGCGGAGTCGGATGTAAAACGAGTGATTCGATTGATCGATTTAAATGAATACAAGCGTCGTCAGGCGCCTGTTGGGGTTCGAATTACGACGCGTGGCTTTGGACGAGATAGGCGTTACCCCATCTCGTGGGCGTGGCGGAAGAGCTAAGCTTTTTGTTAAGAGTCGAAGCCTGGGCGGTAGTCGAACTGCGGCGCCTCGGGCGGATCTAAAAGACCGAGGGATGCCTGGTTTAACCAAGACCGCTCGAGCCCATTGATATCGAAGCCACCGTCGAAGTTGCAATCGCTATCCAAGTTTGGATGCTCGGGGTAGTTCGCACACAGTACCCGAACAGTGTCCTCAGCGAGCACGTTCATTTCCAGCAAAATATAAGCCTGCGCCATCACCGCGAGACCATCTGCTACGGCGGTTGTTTCCTGCATGGTTTCCACGACATTTTGTCCGCGTTTGAGGGCTGCCATGTAGGCGCCTCGTTTGAAGTAGTAATTGGCTACATGGATTTCATGTCGAGCGAGCATGTTGCGGATGTAGACCATGCGAGCTCGGGCGTCTTGGGCATAACGACTGTTGGGGTAGCGGTTCAGTAGGGTAGAGAACTCCCCGAACGCTTCTCGAACACCCGATACATCGCGCTTGGAGTCATCGCTTGGAATGATCGATGAGAAAAAACTCTTACTGATGTCGTAGGCTGCCACTCCCTTCATATAGAAGGCGTAGTCGACACTGGGATGTTGCGGGTGCAGACGAATGAAGCGATCAGCTGCTTCAATTGCGGCTTCGTTTTGGAAGGCACCGTGATGCGCATATATCAATTCGAGCTGCGCTTGCTCGGCGTATTTGCCAAATGGGTAGCGGCTCTCGAGTTGCTGCAATGCCCTGATGGCAAGATCGAAGTTTGAACTGTCAATGTATCGCTGCGCCTGGCGATACATTTGCTGTTCACCAGAGTTGGCGTCAACTTGGAGCTCATCGTCATCGCCAAAGAGCGAACATCCGGACAAACCGAGACTGACAACCAAGAGCAGTACGCTCCACTTCAACTGAAAAAATACGGGCTTTGTCACTGCGGGTGCTTCCATCTGATAGCATCGTAATCCGACATTCTAACCTGCGGTTTCACTTTGATCACACCTCTCATTCAAATTGGTTTTCAGCATGGCCAATGACACTCCCAAACAAGACTGTCTGGAGGCGCGCGTACCAATCCAGTGCCATGGCATGCGTTTGGACCAGGTTGCCGCCGAGTTGTTCCCCGACTACTCCAGAAATCGCCTCGCGACATGGATCAAAGAGGGGCAGTTGACGGTCGATGGCCAAACGGTCAGGCCGAGGGACAAAGCGACAGCGAGTGCTCACCTGATCCTAAAGGTCACCGACGAGCCGGTCATCGATTGGCAGCCACAAAGCCTGCCGCTCGATATTATTTTTGAGGATGAGCACATCCTGGTGGTAAATAAGCCCGCTGGCGTTGTTGTCCATCCTGCGGCAGGCCACGCTGACGGCACCCTCGTCAACGCGCTGCTGGCCCACGCGCCTGAGCTCGATGCATTACCCAGAGGTGGCATCGTACACCGCCTAGACAAGGAGACCTCAGGCATCATGTTTGTGGCCCGCTCGTCACTTGCTCACAAGTCTCTGGTGGCGCAATTGTCAGACCGAACGGTGTCCAGGACCTACTGTGCGGTCTGCACCGGCGCACTGACCGGTGGCGGAAAAATCGATGCTCCGATTGATCGTCATCCGACGGCAAGAACAAAAATGGCAGTAGTGGCCGATGGTAAACCAGCGGTCACGCACTATCGCATTGCTCATCGTTTCAAGCATTACACCCAGTTGCAGGTCAATCTAGAGACCGGACGAACGCATCAGATACGGGTGCATATGGCACACCGAAAATGGCCGTTGATTGGCGATCCGGTTTACGGTGGGCGTCAGCGAGTCCCTGCAGGCGCATCGGAGCTTTTGATGTCGACGCTCCGCGCGTTTCCGCGCCAGGCACTTCATGCTCAAGCACTTGAATTTGAGCATCCGGCCAGTGGTGATTGGGTTGAGTTTGAGACCGAACTTCCGGACGACCTTGTGAACCTGCTGGAGGTGCTTGAGAGTGAGGACCGGTTTGGTGGCTAAAGCTCTCGACGACTGGCTCAGACCCGATATTGGTGCTCCCGGTGTTGAGGTTGTCAGTACCACCCGTACTGGTGGTGTCAGCACAGGGAGTTTTGCGGGTTTCAATATCGGTGATCACGTGGGTGACAGTAATGAGGCCGTGCAAGCAAACCGTCAAATGCTGCATGCCCAAATATCGTCGGTAAGCACTATTACTTGGTTAGGTCAGGTTCATGGCACTCGGGTGATTCATGCGCCGTCAGAATATGAGAAAGGGGTGGAGGCAGATGCTGTCTGGAGTGATGAGCCAGGGTTTGCCTGTGCCATTATGACCGCTGATTGCTTGCCGGTGGTACTGGCTGACATCGAGGGTCAGTGTGTTGCCGCCGCGCATTGCGGTTGGCGTGGTCTTGCAGGCGGTATTTTGAAACACACGGTTGAGGCGATGCCGGTGGACCCCAGCCGTCTCGTTGGCTGGCTTGGTCCGGCCATAGGTCCGAGTGCATTCGAGGTCGGGGGTGATGTCCTTGCTGCCTTTTACCTCGCCGAAGACGATCTGGCGGTGCATTCCATACCCGGGGTCGCTAACAAGTACTTTCTGGATCTCAATATCCTTGCGGGACGACAGCTCCTGCAGTTGGGGCTCGACCCCAGCCATATTTCTGGAGGAGATGTCTGCACTTACAGTGAGCCTCAGCGTTTTTATTCCTATCGACGCGACGGTGAAACCGGCCGCATGGTCACGATAATCCACAAAAAATAGTTTCTCGAAGCTACTCGCTGTATTGCATGGTACGGGGACTTGAAAAATACCCTTACAAATCCCATGTCTATTGGTAACGAAAGAGTAAAAACACCTTAGGCGGTGTTTTACAGGAGATAGATATGCGAATGGACAAACTGACCAATCCGCTGCAGCAGGCGCTGGGTGATGCGCAATCGCTCGCGGTGGGTCGCGATCATTCGATGATTGAACCCGCTCACCTACTGAGTGCGTTTTTGAATCAGTCGGGTGGTGCGATTACCCCGTTACTGCAAAAGGCAGGCGCCAATTTAGCTACCTTGAAGTCGGGCGTTGAGCACGCGCTGAGCAAGGTGCCTACTTTGGCCGATAGCACGGGCGACGTTCAGGGATCACAAGCATTGGGTCGGCTTCTTAATAGGGCCGATAAACTGGCGCAAGAGCGGACGGATGCCTACGTCTCAAGCGACGTTGTTTTACTCGCCATGATGGAAAAGAGCTCGCCGCTGGCGCCCATGATGTCTGACGCGGGTTTGAGTGAGCCGATGCTAAAGAGGGCTATTGACGATGTTCGCGGGGGCGATGGTGTGCAGTCAGCCGATGCGGAGGAGCAACGTCAGGCGCTCGAAAAATACACCGTTGACCTAACAGCTCGAGCGGAGGCCGGTGAGTTGGATCCAGTGATTGGCCGAGATGATGAAATTCGCCGTACGATTCAGGTGCTGCAGCGTCGAACCAAAAATAACCCCGTTTTAATCGGTGAGCCCGGTGTTGGTAAAACAGCGATTATTGAGGGGTTGGCTCAGCGCGTTATCAATGGCGAAGTACCTGAGGGGCTAAAAGGGAAGCGCATATTGGCGCTCGATCTGGGCTCACTGCTGGCGGGTGCTAAGTTCCGAGGCGACTTTGAGGAGCGTCTCAAGGCTGTGCTCAACGAGTTAGGTAAAGAGGATGGCAGAGTCATTCTTTTCATCGACGAGCTTCACACTATGGTGGGCGCCGGTAAGGCCGAGGGGTCAATGGATGCTGGCAATATGCTCAAGCCAGCACTGGCGCGTGGTGAGTTACATTGCGTGGGTGCCACCACACTTAATGAATACCGACAGTATGTGGAAAAGGATGCGGCGCTTGAGCGGCGGTTCCAGCGTGTGTTGGTCGATGAGCCTAACGAAGAGGATACGATTGCCATTCTTAGGGGTCTCAAAGAGCGTTACGAGGTGCACCACTCGGTGGCCATTACGGACAGTGCCATTATTGCTGCAGCACGCTTGAGTCAGCGTTACATCACCGATCGTCAGCTACCCGACAAAGCCATCGATCTCATCGACGAGGCGGCCAGCCGTATTCGTATGGAGATTGACTCCAAGCCAGAGTCAATGGATCGACTCGAGCGCCGGCTTATCCAGCTCAAAATCGAGCGTGAGGCGGTCAAGAAAGACACGACCGATGCGGCGATTAAGCAAGTCCAGCTTCTCGATGAGCAGATTGATGCTGTTCAAAAGGAGTTTGCTGACTTAGAAGAGGTTTGGACGGCTGAAAAGGCCGTAGTGCAGGGATCTGCTCAGATTAAGAGCGAGATCGAGCAAGCCAAGCTCGACTTGGAAGCCGCGCATCGGGCCGGTGATCTAGCGCGTATGTCAGAAATTCAATACGGCGTCATTCCGGAGCTGGAGAAGAGGTTAGAGGCAGCTGAAGGGGCTGATACACCTGAGCCAACGCTCTTGCGATCTAGAGTTACCGAGGACGAGGTGGCGGAGGTTGTTTCGCGTTGGACCGGCATTCCCGTCTCAAAAATGCTCGAGGGAGAAGCCAGTCGTCTGTTACAGATGGAGGCTTCGCTCAAAGAACGTGTTGTGGGGCAGGATGGGGCGCTGACCGCGGTTTCCAATGCGGTTCGACGTTCACGCGCAGGGCTGTCGGATCCAAAACGTCCTAACGGATCTTTTTTGTTCCTTGGTCCAACCGGCGTCGGTAAGACCGAGTTGTGTAAATCGCTCGCAGAGTTTCTCTTTGACTCGGAGCAATCGATGATTCGCATCGACATGTCGGAGTTCATGGAAAAACATTCCGTCGCACGGCTAATTGGTGCTCCTCCGGGTTATGTTGGATACGAGGAGGGTGGTTACCTCACGGAAGCGGTGCGGCGTCGGCCCTATTCGCTGTTACTTCTCGATGAAATTGAGAAGGCGCACTCGGATGTCTTTAACATTCTGCTTCAGGTTTTGGATGACGGTCGACTGACAGACGGGCAGGGTCGAACCGTGGATTTCCGAAATACGGTCATCGTCATGACCTCAAACCTAGGGTCGGACATCATTCAGGACATGGCCGAGGGTGACTACGACGAGATGAAGCGCGAGGTGATGGGTGCCGTTGCAGATCATTTCCGTCCCGAGTTCATCAACCGAATCGACGAATCTGTGGTCTTCCACCCACTGAGTGCTGATCAGATTCGTTCGATTGCAGAAATTCAGCTGCAAGCGCTGTCAAAACGACTAAAGGAGCGCGAATTGAAACTCGAGATATCGGACGCAGTCTTCGAGCAGCTTTCACGGGTCGGTTTCGATCCGGTTTATGGCGCCCGACCTCTAAAGCGGGCTATTCAACAACTGGTGGAGAACCCGCTGGCGCAGGCCATCTTGGAGGGCGAGTTTAGCCCCGGTGACAAGATTTTTGCTGCGCTCGATGGTTCATCGCTGAAGTTCGCGAGCGAGGCTATGATCGATAGAGGCCCGGAACCACCAACAACAAAAAGTCTTCATTAACGATCGCGATAGATCGCTCGATGAACACAGATCTAAGACCCGCTTTTGCGGGTCTTTTCTTGTGTTATTGAACCCACCTTGTTTGTTCTCATATTTTTCCCCGTGCGGCTCTTCACTATTTACGAGAGACAATCGAGCATGCGTACCGAGATATCTACAGCATAGCCTTCCAAATCAAAAACTACCGGCAGTTCCCCTAATCACGCGCCGATCTGTTTTCTCCGATCCGTTTACTCAATGCTCCGACTTTCGGACAACAGCGAAGAGAGTAGGAAGGTGCTAAACACCCGAGGCTTCAGTTTGATCGAATTACTGGTAACTATGGCGGTCGTGGGAATTTTGGCATCCCTTGCGTATCCGTCGTTTCAAGGGCAGTCGACATCGTCACTGATGATAGAAGCAAGGCTGGAACTCGAATCTTGGGCGGCGATTCAAGAGCAGCAGCGCCTGAGTAAAGGCCGCTATATAGCCTTACCCAAGCTCCAGTCACTCGCGCCGCTTAGCCCAAGGGTTAGACGATCCTTTGCTGCACAGCAAATGTTAAGTGAAGATGGGCTGAGCTTTCGATTGACCTTAGATCCTCACGATCCAACAGGGGCGCTGCAATCGCTATCGCTGAATAACTGGGGTCGGTTACAGACCTCGTTCTCTTGGTGATATTAGGTGCTGATTGACTATTTGGTAGGTGCGGCTATTGCCATCACCGGCATGCTAGCTTTACTCGTTTTTGGCACTGAGATCATCCGACTCAATACCGAGGCTAGGGACCGTTGGCAGGCTAGAAGCGCGCTTGCGGACTTTGAGGGACGATGGCAGATATCTGGTGATGCGTTGCCCTTGGGCGCGGTGTGTCAGCAGTCCGAGCTGAACTGGGTTATCGAATGGTGTGAATCGCCAGCTGTTAGCTTGCTACCCGATGTAACTGCGACAGTAGACGCTGTGGCCAAAACGGTGTCGCTGAGTTGGCGTGGAAATCGAAATGCCTTCGAGGCCACAGTCTCGGTCAGCCGGACCTTAACGGTCTCCAATGCGCCGTGATTACCTCTCTGCTACTGCTGGCTTCACACTGGTCGAATTATTGCTGACCCAAGCCCTGGGTTTAGCGTTAATGAGTGTTTTAGTCGCGTCTCTCTCCTCGCTTTACAAGAGTATTCAGGTTTCTGCTGACGCCGCAGAGAACGGTGAAACAGCCTATTTCTTGATGGATGCATTAGCGCAATGGCTCAGCGAATCGAGACGCCTACCGCTCTCGGTAGACAGTTTTGCCGGGCCGGCCCCGACTTTGGATGGCGGGTATTCGGCGGTGATAAATGACCCGTGCGAAACGCCACTGCGGTCACCCTTCGCTTTTTCTGAAGCTGGTGTGGCTGTGGTTCCCGCGGGTAATGTCAGCTGCTTACCCTCTCCCTGGGTCGACGATCATTCGCCCGTCTTGATGATTGAG
>JAACDF010000178.1 GCA_009937065.1 Gammaproteobacteria bacterium
CTTTGCGGTAGGGAAGCTCTAGCCCCTGCAACACGGCTTCAGCGTGTCCCGTTAGCTTCTCGAGCGCGGCATCTGATTGTTCCGGTCTAACGGCCTTAACGAGCTCAACCTTTTCGAACTGATGTTGCCGTATCAAACCGCGAGTATCTCTTCCGTAACTGCCCGCCTCACTTCTAAAGCAAGGTGTGTGCGCGGTGAATTTCAAACCGTCGTTGCCCAGTTCAGCATCTTCAATGATGCGATCTCGTAGCATGTTAGTGACGGGCACTTCCGCCGTTGGAATCAGGTAATAACCAGATTCGCCCTCGAGCTTGAAAGAATCTTCAGCGAACTTGGGCAATTGGCCCGTACCGTAGAGTGAATCGCTGTTAACAATAAAGGGAACGTAGACCTCGGTATAGCCGTGCTCAGCGATATGTAAATCAAGCATGAACTGAGTCAGAGCTCGCTGGAGCTTGGCAAGTTGTCCTTGCATGACACTAAACCGACTGCCCGTTATTTTACCCGCCAACTCGAAATCCAGTTGGCCCAGTGCCTCGCCAAGATCAGCGTGATCCTTTGCCTCGAACGACATCTCACGCGGAGTTCCCCAGACCAGGATTTCTTCGTTATCGTTTTCGTCAGCACCTTCTGGCACCAACGCATCCGGCAGATTGGGTGTGCCCATTAGCAGTTCGTCTAGAGCCTGCTGCACCGCCTTGGCATCACTGACGGCCGTGTCCAGCTCTGATGAGAGCCGCTCTAATGTCTCGTTGACCTCTGCCTTAGCGTCATCGACGCTCTTACCCTCAGCGATTAATGCTCCAATCTGCTTTGATGCTTTTTTACGCTCCGCCAACAAATCCTGGGATCTGACATCGGCCGCTTTGCGCTGAGAGTCAAGACGTGCGAACTCATCGAGAGGAAAGTCGAAGCACTTTTTCTTTAGCGAGTCAGCAATGGATTGGGGATCCTTTCGGACCTGCTTGATGTCGAGCATGATGGTGGTCAGTAACAGCCTATGTGGGGCGCTAGTCTAACGCCAAATGTCCTTTAATCGAAGGTGGATCTCGCGAACTCTACCCCAACTAAGCAACTTATGAGGCAAAGAAACACGGTGAGGGCAGCATAGAGGGCGGCTCGAATGATCTGCCCTTCCTGGATATCAGTGAGAAGCTCCAGCGAAAATGCTGAAAACGTCGTGAAGGCACCTAAAAAACCGACCGAAATACCCAGTCGAGCTGCCTCAGATAAATTGAAGCGCTCTGCCCATATAAATACGATACCTATTAGCAGCGAGCCGACCACATTGACCGAGAAGGTGGCGAGATGCAGATGAGCATACCCTGAGTCAGCGAGCCACTGCCCTACCCTAAACCGAGAAAGTGCCCCGAGCGCTCCACCTAAGGCTACGGCAAGATATATCACTCTACTGCCTCAGAGTGCCTCGCAGAGCTACTAGATTCGTCGTAGAAGTCCGCATCTTCGGGAACGGTCATCTCGAACGATGACAGCGATATAGCTGCCTGCGTGTCTAAGGTGAATTCAAACCGTGTTTCTTGACCCAATGGATCCTTAAAAATGACGACGATTGTATTTTTGTCCGGTGAACTGACTGATAGATTCTTTACGCCGCCGCCAAACTGATGAGTTACGCCTCCTCCACTTGGACTTTCTGAGAGAGCGCCGTCCCAGATAGCAGATATCGGCAAGTGCGTTAGCTCAGGTGCATCTCGCAGAATAACAACGTCGAGGTCCTTGTCCCATTGCCAAAAAGCTTTTGGTGTTGCAATGAGTAGTTGCCGGTCGGGTGATTCGATATTCCAGCGGAAATGGTCGGGTTTCATGGCAACGAACTGACCCGAACTGTATAGAGCCAAGTCGCCATTGACGCCGGTTACAGTTTGCTGAAATTTACCGCTGGCAGTGCTTTTGCCCTCAAGCGGCCAAGCAAGCTCCTCGGCCACCGATACAGGAGCAATGGCGATTAATAAAAGAAACCATAAATTTAGGACTCGGGTCACTACTCACCACCTGGCGGCGGAGGCGCCAGTACCTCTCTCTGTCCGTTTGTCCCCATGGCCGAGACAACGCCTGCTGCTTCCATGGTTTCGATGAGACGTGCTGCCCTGTTGTAGCCAATCCGCAATTTTCGCTGGACTGATGAAATAGAAGCTCGACGGCTACTACAGACGTAATGGACTGCTTCGTCATACAACGCGTCGCTTTCAGGGTCTTCCTCCGATGACGCTGCGGACTGCAGTTCTTGTGCCGTAACGGGCGTTTGACCTCCCTCGTCCAACAGGCTGTCAATGTAGTCCGGCGTACCCCTGCGACGCCAATCTGCGACAACACGATGCACTTCATCATCAGAGCAGAACGCGCCGTGAACTCGGGTTGGCGTACTTGAGCCTGACGGCAGATACAGCATGTCACCATAACCCAGCAACTGCTCCGCACCCCCTTGATCCAATATGGTACGAGAGTCAATCTTAGATGATACTGAGAAGGCCATACGCGACGGGATATTGGCTTTAATCAAACCAGTAATGACATCCACCGATGGTCGCTGTGTAGCAAGCACCAAGTGAATTCCCGCTGCCCTCGCCTTTTGTGCAATTCGTGCGATCAACTCCTCAACTTTTTTCCCGACAATCATCATCATGTCGGCAAACTCATCGATAACAACGACGATGCTGGGCAAGGTTGTCAATGCCGGTGCCACCTGTTCCTCCCCAGTAAGCTCGAGCACCGGATCGGGTATCCAGAGTGGGTCGTCAATAGGTGTGCCTGCCTTTTCCGCCTCCCTGACCTTACGGTTATAGCCGGCAAGGTTTCGCACACCTAATAGTGACATTAGCTTATAGCGACGCTCCATCTCCGCCACACACCATCTGAGACCGTTTGCCGCGTCTTTCATATCTGTTATGACCGGCGTCAGCAAATGTGGAATGCCGTCATAAACAGAGAGTTCCAGCATTTTTGGATCAACCAGAATCAAGCGTAGTTCATCAGGTGTTGCTTTGTAGAGCAGACTGACCAGCATGCAGTTCACACCCACGGATTTACCAGAGCCTGTGGTCCCTGCCACCAGCACGTGGGGCATCTTCCCGAGATCAGCGACGACAGGAACGCCGGCAATATCGTGTCCAAGCGCTAACGTTAGTGGCGATTTGGCCTCATCGAATTCGTTTGAGCTAAGAACGTCCCTGAAATTAACGGTCTGACGATCTGCGTTGGGTATTTCAACCCCGACAACACTTTTTCCCTGAATGACCTCAACGACACGAACCGAGTTGACGGCCAGTGAGCGAGCCAGATCCTTGGCTAAGTTCGATATGCGGCTCACCTTTACGC
The DNA here is from genome assembly GCA_009937065.1 of Gammaproteobacteria bacterium. Taxonomy (GTDB): domain Bacteria; phylum Pseudomonadota; class Gammaproteobacteria; order Pseudomonadales; family Halieaceae; genus Luminiphilus. Next base: position 3,337 of record JAACDF010000178.1, read on the forward strand.
CAGCCGCCGGCTGGATTTCAAACCGAGTTACAACGGGGCCCGGATAGACCGAAACCACCTCTGCTGTGATGCCAAAGTCAGCAAGCTTGAGTTCGAGCAAGCGGGACAGTGATTCCAGCTCAGAGTTTGAGTAACCCCTTGGACCACTGCTGGTCGGCGGATCGAGGAGTTCGAGCGGAGGCATGGGCATAAGTTCCGGTAACTCGAACAGATGCTGTTGTTTTTCTTTCTCCAACTTTTTACTGGATGACTCTAACAACATCGGGGGTCTGATCTTTGGAGGCGCGCGGCGCTTTTCTTTTTCCACGTGCTCTGCGATTTGAATACTGCGCTTGTTCTTTTCTTTGCGAAGCTTACGGCGATCGCTCAGATCATCCAATTTGCCGCCCACAAACGCACTACCAGCGAGCACGAGTGCCCCCGTTTTGTCAGCGACCTTAATCCAGTCGATATCCAGAGCGAGCGTACCGCCTAGAAGCGCACAAAAACTCAGTAAGAGTCTCGCGCCGAGATCAGAAAACGCGGCAGTAAACCATGTTGAAATGGCCATTCCGACTATGCCACCGCTTCCTTGTGGCAGGGTGTCACTGACAGGAAGGGCCATGGTCGCAAGCCCTGCACTCGCCCCCAAAAAGGCGAGCCAACCAAAAATGGCGATGGCTCGATCTGAATGCGTGACATCTGTGGCAGGTAAGGGCTTGACGCGCCGAAAAGCCCAGAACAAGAGTGCCAAGGGAATAACACCCGCCAAAACACCTGCGAGCGAGTAACTGATATCCGCCAAGTAGGCGCCGACCACACCTCCCTGATTCACCAAATTGCCGGCACCACCACTCGAGCTCCACCCCGGATCTGATAGATCAAACGTGGTTAAACTCAGAACAGTGAAGCAGGCCGCCGCAACGCCAGTAAAAAAACCAATGGTAGCAAGCGCACCCGGCGTGCTGTCCTCTGGTTCTCCCTTCGCTATTTTTGAAGGTACATTCTTGGAAGGCAATGCATGTTCCCCCTACCGGTTTGTCGCATCATATCACAAAGAAAAAACTCAATTTTCTTAAAATTCCATTTATTTTTCAGTCACTTAGACCTACACTTTGTTGGTAAGTCGAGGCTTTCCCATTTCGAAATCGTCCAGAATGCGTTACCCTCCCCGCCAGTTTTAATTCTTCATGGAAAATCCACGCGAATGAGTACATCTCAGCACCATCGGTTAGTTATTTTAGGGTCTGGTCCCGCCGGTTACACTGCCGCGGTATATGCAGCGAGAGCCAATCTTAGTCCTGTCGTTATTACAGGTATACAACAAGGTGGGCAGCTGACCACAACAACCGAAGTTGAGAATTGGCCGGGAGGTCCAGAAGGACTGCAAGGCCCTGCGCTAATGCAACAAATGCAGGAACATGTTGAGCGATACGAAGCGTCTATCGTTTTTGACCATATCGATTCCGTCGACCTTGCGACGCGTCCGTTTTCACTGAAAGGATCAGGTGAGTACACCTGTGATGCACTCATCATAGCCACAGGTGCCTCCGCGCAATACTTAGGTCTCCCTAGCGAGACGGCTTTCATGGGAAAAGGTGTCAGCGCCTGTGCGACATGTGATGGCTTCTTCTACCGCAATAAAGAAGTGGTAGTTGTTGGCGGCGGCAATACGGCCGTCGAAGAAGCGCTATACCTATCAAATCTATGTAGCAAAGTGCATCTCGTGCACCGACGCGATGGGCTTCGCGCCGAAAAAGTACTGCAAGATCGATTGTTTTCGAGAGCCGAGGAAGGTCGAATCTCGCTTAACTGGCATCGACAGCTCGATGAGGTTTTGGGTGATGAATCTGGTGTGACGGGTGTTCGCTTGACCTCGACAGTTGGTGCGGACGATATGGATATTGCAGTTGACGGCGTATTCATTGCCATTGGTCACAAGCCCAATACCGATATCTTCGCGGGGCAGCTCGATATGGCGGATGGCTACATTCGAACGAGCTCTGGGCTTGATGGCAATGCCACCGTGACGTCCGTGGCAGGTGTCTTTGCCGCTGGCGATGTCTCCGACCACGTTTATCGTCAGGCTATTACATCGGCTGGGTTCGGCTGTATGGCTGCGCTCGATGCTGAGAAATTCCTGGATGCGCAGTAATTCCCGCGGATAATTGGAGGAATGGACCCCTTTCCTCCGACAAGCGCCGCTTTAGAAGACCCCAATGGACTCCTGGCCGTAGGCGGTGATCTGAGTGCTGCTCGGTTGCTGGCAGCATACCAACGCGGAATATTCCCTTGGTATGAGGCGGGGGAGCCAATACTTTGGTGGACACCGCAACCCCGAGCAGTTTTGCGACCTCGCGAATTTCACGAGTCGAAGTCGCTTCGTAAGTTTCTTAAAACCAGAGATTGGCGCGTCGAATACGATCAGCGTTTCGAGCAGGTCATCGAGGCGTGTGCCGCACCCTCTCCCGGCCGCGAAGAAACGTGGATTAGCGATGACATGAAGGCGGCCTATCTCGAGTTGCATCGTCTCGGATACGCGCACAGTGTCGAAGTTCTTGATAACGATTGCCTCGTTGGCGGTCTTTATGGTGTAAAGCTGGGCAAGATATTTTTTGGTGAATCAATGTTCTCTAACACACCCAACGCATCGAAGGTTGCCTTGAAAGCACTTTGTGAATTGGGTTCACTGGGCGGGCTCAGCCTAATTGACTGTCAAATGCCGAATGAGCACTTATCATCACTCGGGATGACACTGATTCAGCGAGAAAACTTTGAAATGGAGTTGAAAACCGGTATCACCGTGGGCGATATTGGTCATGCTCCGACGCTAACGTCGGACCTTGTATCTTCACCACTTGATGTGCAGCTGAGAGCAGTCAGGGAACAGACTTAAAGCGCTATGACCGCAAATTTAAGAGAAATAAAGGTCTTCACAACGTTTCCTCACCGTTGTTCCTATCTCCCTGAAAAGGAAGCGACCACTTTATTCGTTGATCCTCGACAGAAGGTCACACCCGAGCTTTACACCGAGCTGTCATTGATGGGTTTTAGACGGAGTGGAGATCATATCTACCGACCCCATTGTCATAGTTGTAATGCCTGCACCGCAGCAAGAGTGGTTGCTGAAGACTTTGTCCCGTCGCGGAGTCAGCGCCGTGTCATTAACAGCAATGCAGATTTACGCCTGAAAATAACTGATTCGGTTATCGATGATGAGGCTTACGCACTGTACGAACGCTACATCACACAAAAGCATGCCGACGGAGATATGTTCCCCCCGGACAGAGAACAATACGAATCGTTCCTGAACAACAGCCTCGGCTGTACCCAGTATCTCAGACTGTATGACAAGGATAGGCTAGTCTGTGTGGCCGTTTCTGATCAGATGCTTGATGGTCTGGCAGCTACTTATACGTTTTATGATCCTGACTTCGGAAAGCGCAGTCTCGGGACTTTTGCAGTGCTTCTTCAGATATCGCATGCAAAAAAGCTTGGGCTACCCTACGTTTACCTCGGCTATTGGATCGAGCGGTGCAGGAAGATGAGCTA
>JAACDF010000179.1 GCA_009937065.1 Gammaproteobacteria bacterium
ACCCAACTGTAGGAGAGTACATCCGAGGCGTTTCTATCTGTTGCGGTTGCCGATACCTGAACCGCCCCGCCTTCTTGCGTGCTGTCTCCGGAACGGTCCAGAGCCACTCTGGGTAGACTGTTGTCACAGACAACAGAGTCGCCAGCGACAGTCTCAAAGAGCATCGGTGATGCGATGTTGCTGGCGGTAACGTTGTCAATCCACCAACCGTACTCAGCAACGGAGTAATCGCTGGCGATTCTGAATCTGAATCGCACCAAAGACCCGTTGAGCGCTGAACCGAAACTAATGGTTTCACGAACACCCTCAAAGCTGTCGGCGTCGCTCCGGCCTGTGTATGCGGGCCGACCCGCTAATGCTGATTGGTCGAGGGCGAGTAAGCTGCTCGGATAGCCTATGGCAAACTCACCGCCCGCGTCTGTCGCATCTTGCCACTCACCACCATCGATACTGACTTCAACGACTCCACCATCCCAGTCAGCCTCTATCCAGTAGAAATGCCAGAAGCTAATCGAGAAATCGTCCCCATCACCGACGGTAATTTCAGTGGTCTCGACCGCTACATCCGTTGGATAGGGATTATTAAGCAGGAGCATGATTTGGTTACCTAGAGGCTCGGCGGTGAATTGCTGGAAGAAATTCACGTTTGCCGTGTCGACCCGCTGCGTACCTTCCGCGGGAGACGCCTCCTCGTAAAGCACTTGCTCTTCAAACGTCGCGAAGAAGCTCACGTCCTCCATATCCTCGACAGCCTGGTCACCCACCAAAGGCTGCGCCGCAAAGTCGTAGTTCACCACTGTGCTCAACTGGATAGGCGCCGGCTCAACCGTGTCATCCCCCGCTTCCACCTCAAGGAACTGCAATTCCATGGTCAAGGTATCTGCCGTACCCGCCGAATTCAAAACAACTTTGAGCTCTGGGCTAGAGACCGTCTCGAACAGGTCCAGATTACTGAATTCCACCAGACCATTGTTTTCAATGGTGACGTCATGGTTACTTGTAACCACGGCTTGTGCGCGGACACTGCTCAAGAACTCCGAACCTGCGTTACTAACGTCAAAGGAGATGGTTCCCGTCTCTCCAACATCGAGCACTCCGTCGCGAGAACAGAAGCCGGCAACCAGGCCATCAAAGTCCTCTTCCAACTCAAAGTTTGTGGTCTCGTAAGTCGCCAGCTGACTCAAATAAGATTCCGTCACACCTGACAGTGGATAGGCTCCACGGGCTGGTGAAACTGCACCCAAGCCCATACCGCGACGAGCAAAGGCCTCCAGCGCCATGACATAGTCGTCCCGCTCATTGGCGTACATCGCGGCTAGAATGGCATCTCTCGCTTCTGTGTAAGTTGGCGCAATCGGCGTCATCTTGTAACCAGCGACAAGATAGTCAGCCATGCGGCCCTCCGCCTCGTCAAAGTCATACGTGTTTAGGAGCCTTACATACACATCCCACAGCACGGAAGCCCACATCTCACCCGCCGCGTGAGGCGATCCGTTTGAGGTTGGGCTCAAGCCGTCAGGCTGAGCACCATCCTGGATATGCGTAAACGTCAGTGGGTTAGTGGTCATATCGACCGTGTAGGGTGCGCGTCGAACCGAGTTTGTGAAGTTAGCCACGTGCGTACTAACGGTGTATCCGCTCTCAAAACTGCTGTTGCCTTCGATAAGCGAGTGAGACTCTCTGAGCATAAACATGAGCGCGTGAAAATCACTCCAGCCCTCACCCATGGCACGTCCCTGGAAGTTCACCAACCCATTAGCGTTACCCACCAGACGATTTTGAATGTAGTGCCCCCACTCGTGCGCGATGATGCCGTTATCGAACGTGGAATCCTTCAGCGCGCCGTTAGAAAATAATTCTGCTGTTACGGGCTCACCCGCTTCCACAAGAGCCATCACCGCTGCAATGTCTGTCGACGAGATTCCCACCGTTGGAATCACATCCGGCTCCACATCCCCAAAAAGAACATACTCGGAATCTTCAACAACAATAATTAGTGCTATCGCACCGGCTGCAGCGACATTCTGAGCTTGGGTCGCGTAGCCACAACTGGTAACCGTTGACGCTGATACCAATGCAATGTTCCCAGCTACATCACCGATATTGACCACCGCTTGGCACGCATCGTCACCTGTCCCCCCTCCCGAAACATCACCGTCAACAGGAATCACAATATTCCCAGATAGCGGAGCATAAACTTGCGGGCCAAACATCGCGGGGCGCGTAAAGGGCATCAATCCAATTTCGGGGTGTGACGTTACGGTTAACCCCCAATCGTCGCCGTAGTCTGCATCTTTAGAAAAGAACAGATATTGCTGCATGCGGGGACTTGCACCATCAGCGGGGGTGTACATATTGGCATTGTTGAAGCCCGAAGAATCCTGACCTTGGGCCACCAAGGGGTCGCCACCGATGCCGCCACGATCATAATTAGTGAATTGGGCGTTGTAGGATTGCTCATCAAAGCCATGGTCATACCACCAGTCGTGGAGATAGTTGTTCATGTAGAACAGGTTAACGACCGCAGCTTTGTAATTATCTTTTGTGGCACCGTTGACGGGGTCATAGGCGTAATCCCATACACCGGGCGCAGTGACCAAAGGCGAAATATCCGTGTCATCTTTTCCATCGCCACCAGTGATATCGCCGTAGGCCAGGACATTATTGCCCTCCAACACCGACGTTGGACCTGGTATCCATGGGTCCTGCGTACTCAATGACGCATGGGAGTCGATGGAGATAACTGTCATATCAACGATGTCTGACGGATCTGGACCCTCACCTATTTTCGGGATGACATCGCCATGTGGGCCTTGCAACAAGGTTTTATCAGCATCTCGACCGAAGACGGTGTAATCGTATGCCTCGTTTTCAACCAGATTTCGTCTAAACAGGACTTCTCCATCGCGATCAATCACATAGCTGTAAAGCATCTCTTGACCTGAGCCCGGATGGACGACACCCACCTCAACATAGTGGGCGGGATGTAGCTCGCTAATACCCGGGAAATAAACGCGCTTCGCTCGAGATAGACCACGGAGTTCCAAGCCGCGATCCGTGCTTAGTGTCGCCACATCAAACTTCCCGCGCTTATCGATACCAAGCAACGAGGCATTCACCCGCTCACCCGATAAATCGCTGAGGGCCGAGGAAAACGCAGACTCTTGGGAGCCAAATAACCGAAGCTTGGGTGTGCTTTTCTGACGCTGGTTGATGGTGGAAAAATATCCGGACGCGGCCACCATATTGAGGTCCCGATCCATAAGCACGTTAACTTCTCGGTTGAATACCTCAACACCAAAAATTTCCTGAGAAAACTTAGCGATGATCGGTCCGCGTCCCATATCGTGGAACGACATCAACACGGCGCGTTCGTCTTGCTTCTTTGTCGCCGAGCCCACACCCGTCATATGCTCTAAGTAATACGTTGCCGCGTATCGGGAACGTTCCTCGATGTCGACTCCATTGAAGCTCGGTGCTTGCACTGCTTCCCTATTCCACCGAAAGGTCGTCACACCAAGTTCATGGTCATAACGATCCAATGGCAAGCTACTACTCTGTCGACTTACCGCCGTCATCGGCGCAGTGCGCAGGGGAAGCATGAGCTCCTGATCTACTGCCCCGGTGATGCTGGTATCGATGTTAGGTAGAGCCCCCCCTTCTCCGGACGTAACCACCGCGAACGCTGGAGCGCTTAACCCTAAAGTGAGGAATAATAGAAGTGTGTGTTTATTCGTGCGTAGGTACATAGCCTGCTTGCATCCATGAGTGACATATTCATGAACGTTAGCAATAAATTATGCGTTTTACCGCAAAAGAGCCAAGAAAATGTATGGGCGTTATCAAAACGCATTTAATGGCAACGCAATCCTTCGCAAGCTCACAATAACCTCAATGGCGTCTCTTGCATTGCGCTGAGCTGTTCACGCAGCTCGAGGATATGGTCGGCCCAGAATCGCTGATGTGCGAACCAGGGAAATGCCTTGGGAAATGCTGGATCACTCCATCGTCTTGCCAACCAAGCGGCATGATGCATGATCCTTAATGTTCTCAGCGCTTCAATCCAGCCCAACTGTCGTGCATCGAAATCGTTAAATTCTTCGTAGCCTTCAATGAAATCGGCGAGCTGTTGCTCTTGCTGGTGTCGATTGCCGTTCAGGAACATCCAAATATCCTGAATCGCGGGACCTGAAATACTGTCATCTAGATCTACAAAGTGGGGAGTGTCATCGCGCCATAAAATATTCCCCACATGGCAATCTCCGTGAATGCGTTGACGGTCACTCACGGTCATTGCCGACAAAATATCAGTTGCCGCCTGATCACAGTCTTGTGCCAGTGTGGTGTAGGCTGACTTAAGCTCCATTGGTACAAAATCATTTTCTACAAACAAACGCGATTCAGTTGCCATTCGCGCGGGGGAAAGGTCGCGTCGATGCAGAAATGGCTTGGCACCACCTACTCGATGAATCCGTCCCAAGGTTTGCCCTAATCGGTAGAGATGATCCAAATTATCAAGCTCTGGTGGATAACCGCCTCGACGCTTAAACACAGAGAACCGCTGCCCCAAGGTATGGTGCAATGTTTCTCCGTGGATGGACTCTGGCGCAATGACAGATATCTCATGATCAACGAGCTCCTGCGCGAAGGCATGCTCTTCGAGTATCTGTTGGTCACTCCATCGTTCGGCACGGTAAAATTTCAAAATAACCGGATCAGCGCCCTCCACACCGACTTGGTAAACACGATTCTCGTAACTATTTAGCGCCAGAAGCCGTAAGTCACTGGTGAGTCCAATGCTCTCTAGGCAATCCACAACACAGTCTGGCGTTAAAGAGTCGTAGGGATGCGTCATGCCAGTTCAGCCTTGTGTCGACAGTTTCATCACTAATAAAAAGAGCCACTAAACGCCCTTATTCCCACTCGCACTGTACAGCAAATTCAAGAAAAACTTGGTGCCTCACAATCCAGTAAATCCTATGATGAGACGCGCAAGTTTTGGATGTAAGGTCACGGAGGCTCGTATTGCTGCTCGATCATCTTGTCTTGGTTGTTGACGACTTATCATCGGCCATCTCGCGATTCGAATCTCGAGGGTTCACTGTGACACCCGGTGGGACCAACGGCCCGACACATAACGCACTCATCGTTTTTTCAAATGACACCTACATCGAGTTGATTGCGCTTCAGTCATCAAGGGCTCGATTAGTTATGCGGATGCTTCGCCAGGTCGGCCTATTTGCATTGCGCCGACGACTTAGGAATGACCTTCAAACAAGGCTTCTGGGTTGGATGTCGGGAGCTCAGGGTCTGGTTGATCTTTGTCTCAGAGGCACCGATCTTACTGAAATCAATGAGCTATCTCCGCTTTCAGGTATGAGCCTCACCGACCCTGTCAAATTCAAGCGCTATCGTCCGGATGGAGTGGTCGTTGAATGGACACTTCGGGGTTCCAATAATCTTCGCCAGCCTTTCTTCATTCAGGACGCAACGCCGGTTGACTATCGAATACCTATAGGCAACGCGAGGGTCCATAAGAACGGTGCTCTGGGAATTTCGGAAGTGCGTGTCGCGGAACACATTACAATTTCAACATCCAACGTTCAGATTCAACGAGACCCTGCTCTGCATCCTGAATCATTTAGCGTCACCATTTTGAGTGAGCTGGAGGTCGCCGATCACATGCAGGGTCCCGACTTCTTCAATGCAGACATTGCCTTAACGCCTGCGTCAGCCGGTTCGCAAAGGGTGTGAATCGATGCAGGGATACTCTCAAGCCGCAGAAAATAACAAAATACCCATCGCGGACATCCTAGGCAGAAGTCTGACGCTAGGTGCATCCGTTTTAGAGATAGGTAGCGGCTCGGGACAACATGCCATCCACATGTCTAGTGCTTTCCCAAATATCACTTGGTTACCCTCGGAGCGCAAAGCGCTTATGCCTGTTTTACATGCGAACCTTGCCATGCATGGTTCTAGCAATATTCAACCTCCTCTTGCACTTGATCTTGCTGACTTTACCTGGAGCGATGATTTAGTAGACATTGTTTATGCAGCCAATGTCATGCACATCGTTTCAGAGGGCCTTGGCGAACGGCTGGTCCAACTGGCAGCTGAGGCTCTCAAGCCTTCAGGCTTGCTAATGCTCTATGGTCCGTATAAGTACGACGGACGATTCACCACCGAGTCGAATGCCACATTCGATCAATGGCTCAAAGACCGCGATCCCGCAAGCGGGATACGTGATTTTGAAGCTGTGGTAGCGATTGCACAGGCCGCTGGACTGGCACTCAAAGAAGACTATGGGATGCCCGCTAACAACCAGATGCTCGTATTTCAGCGCGCATGATTCAGCACTCTGATTTTAAACCACCGAAGAACAGTCTTTAGCGTCTATGCATCTCGGTAAACAGGCCGTCGTTTTTCTATAAAGGCGCGCAAACCCTCTTTGAAATCTGCTGAGCTTGAGCACATGACTTGATTGCGATTCTCGATGGCCATCGCAGCTTCAAGACTCCCGGCATCTATAGCCATGTTAAGCCCCTCTTTGGTCATCCTCAGCCCCATCGGTGAGGTCGCCATCATTTCATCAACAAATACCTGCGCCGCCTCGTTTAATGCTTCATCCGCAACCACTTGATTGACTAGCCCAACGGCCAAGGCCCGCTCTGCATTTACGAAACGCCCGGTCATCATCATTTCTGAAGCCACCGTCACGCCAACCAATCGAGGCAAGAAATAACTTACGCCCATGTCACACGAGGAGAGTCCAATCTTGATGAACGCCGAGTTCATTTTCATGCTCTCCCCGGCAATACGAATATCCGAAGCTAAGGCAAAGGCAAAACCACCACCACTCGCTGGTCCATGCACAAGCGAAATAATAGGCTGGGGGCAACGCCGCATTTTTATGTACACATCCGCCAAATGCCCTTGAAAACCAAAACCTCCACCAAATGGCGCATCCGCCAACCCCGCGTGGTCTTTAATATCGAGCCCCGCACAATAAGCACGCCCCGCTCCTTGCATGACGACGACGCGGCAAGACCTATCCTGAAACAGTCCAGAGAAATAGTCTCGAAGCTCTGTCGCCATCTGGGTGTTGATTGCGTTGAGGCTTTCGGGTCGATTGAGAGTCAGCCAGTGAACGCCTTCACGCGCGTCCACTTTGATGGTTTGGTAATCAAACATTGTTTTCCCACATTTACTTATCTTTGTCTTAGCGTCGAGTGTCCACAAAGCGTGCATTACACGCAATGTGCTTTCTTCCCGGATAGGGTTTTGACACTTTCGAGCAGTTTTAACTGTACTTTTTTATAGCCTGCCGGTATCGATATATAAGGATCAGCCACACGGTGACAATAGGGGAGGAGTACAATGAGCACAACTGAGGAGAGACGACAAGGCGAGCGCCGTCAGGACGAACGTCGGGAAAATGATGAGCGGCGTAAAGAGCCACGGGACACACCCGAAAGACGACAAGAAGAGCGTCGTAAAAGTGAACGTCGGGCTTCATGACAAAGCTTAGCTCCTGCTGTTAATTGCCAATTGCGTTAGAGTGGCGGAAACAGCCCAAACATAGATAACGTCATGATCACAATCCAGACACGAGCGACTTTGCTTTTTGGTACCCTACTGGGTTTGATCGGCGTGAACGTCACTGCGGAGAGTCTTGGAAATCTAGCCCAATACCCGCCGACCCCTAAGCAACTGACGATTACCACCTCCGAGGACGGGTCTCCCGTCATCGAGCCATCAATCATAGAGCTCGATTCTGGAAATTATTACCGCCTTACTGTCAGTTGTCCGGACGTTGAGGGAGATCTAAGCGGCTGGCGATTGGAGCTACCGCGGCTGTTAAATAATGCCCATCTCAGACTGGTGAGCGTTGGTGATATGGAGATTCACCTGCAAGGCCTCAGCTTTAATGCTATCGAGTGCGACGAGGTAGGCTCTGCCACAATAAGCTTTGTGCCCATAAAGCCCGGTACTTATGAATTTTATGTTGGGAATGTGCCTCTCGCAGTAGGACGACCTATGGGCGAATCTGGCGCTCAAGTCAGCGGCAAGTCCATCTATGGTAAATTCCGAGTCAATTAAACGCTGAGTTTCCTGGCGTATCTCTCATACAATGGCGATCTTTGCGGCCTAAAGGGCACGTCCATTTTTCCTATGACTGCGTTGCGCTCTCATCAAAAAGCAATCCGCGGGTTAACCGTTGTTATAGCGACCTGTACGCTCGCATCTGCTGTATATGGGGCTGAACAGAGGCTCGAAGAGATTATTGTTAGCGGCGTAAAAGATCCCCGACACGGCTCTCTGATCCGCAGCAGTGCGAGCAAAATATTGTCATCGAGAGACGTTGTGGGCCCCATCATATCCGTCGAAGAGATGGCAGGTCGCTTGCCCGGCGCCGCGAGCAACGGTCAAGGCGGCGTTTTTTTGAAAGCTATAGCTTGAGGGGCTTTAGCCGTTCGCGTATCAGGACCGAGATTTCGGGTGTGCCAATTATTTCCGATCGTAGAGCAGGTAATTCGCTTTCCTTTATTCCCGAACTATTCATCGAGACAACAAGAGCTGATGCGGGCCCTGCTTCATCACTTTATGGCTCAGGTGCGATGGGGGGTGTTCTTAGTCTCTCTCTTAGAGAGCCCGAGCAAACAGCATTAAATCTTTCTGTGGGCTCTGCGGGCAGTCACAGTGGTTGTTGCTCAGTCGTCCAGCTTTACCCGATGTAACACCATTCTTGAATGAAGCTCAGAAATCGCCATGCGGCCCGTAGTTTTAAAGAGACAAGGAATGAAGGCATGGATTAGACAGGCGACACCTGCAAGAAACATCCGAACACCAAAGTAGGACGCCTCAAACAAGTGTTCAAGGTAGGTCTCCCCGACCGACTCTGGATGATCTCGAAACAATCGCTGAATAAGGTGCATCAGTCACTTCCTTCAGATATCAGCGCCACTGAGGTAAGCGGGTTCTTCACCCTCGAACTCAGCTCAGCAGCTTCACCTAAACGTTAAAAACAATTTCTACATCGGAATAATATCAACTCAATTATGTTATTTTTTTCTAATTCTTCATGTTAATTTTCTTTTTTTTAAAATTATTTTTCAATTAACGGTATAAATTTAGAATGGATTTAATCGATAAAAAAATCCTACAAGCACTGCAGTCGGATAGTAGCGGCTCGATTGCCGATATAGCCGATCGCGCTGGTGTGTCGCAAACACCTTGCTGGCGACGTATCAAGAAGCTAGAG
>JAACDF010000180.1 GCA_009937065.1 Gammaproteobacteria bacterium
AGCGTCAGCACGTCGAGTCCGCGAATGATCTCAGTACCGTAAATGTGATTGCCGTACCAATAGGTCGACCAGAAGCCACCGGTTACCAGCTCCTCAGCATCGATAGGTCCACGGTCAAAATAAGCAATCTCTACTGGGTTAGTCGAGTCGGTGAAGTCGATTACAGAGATGCCACCTTGGTACCAGGCTTGCACAAAAATATCCCGGCCAGGCACAGGCACGATCGAGCCGTTGTGCGCGACACAATTTTCAAACTCGCGTTGAGGTGCCGGCATTTTAAAGTGGCTGCGATACTCAAGCTTTCCGTCAACAATGTCGTAGATGGCATCAGCGCCCCAATCCAGGGGATCGAAAGCACGGCAGCGGGCGCGACCACCGCCACCCCATTCATCCGTGAACAGAATTTTGGTGCCGTCGTTGTTGAACGTCGCTGAGTGCCAGTAGGCAAAGCCGGCGTCGGTTACGACGTCGATTCGCTTTGGATCTCTCGGATCTGTTATATCGAACAAGATGCCATTACCCGAGCACGCACCAGCGGCAATATTTTTTGAGGGGAAAACCGTGATGTCGTGGCACTGATCCGTTCGACGCGTTTCCTGTGTGTCATCACCGTGGTCGCCACCGCGCCACAATCCAGCAATAGCCCCCGTCTCCTCATCCGCGAACACAGTAGGACTTTGGACGATTCTCGAGGAGCCGGGATCATCGACCGGGATTTCAATAACATCGATTCTGAAGAGCGCGGTTCTGGGGTCGCCGGGTGACGCGTCAAAGCAGCTCTCCATTTCCTCTCGTTCTCGTATACCGGAGGTGCCGGAGTTGTAGACGACAATCTTTCCATCCTCGCCCGGACCAGAGACGACGGAGTGGGTGTGAGAGCCACGACAGGTCTGTACCGCGCCCACTTGGACGGGGGCCTCCAGGTCGCTGATGTCAAAGATGCGCAGTCCACGGAATCGCTCATCGCTCACATCTTCTGAGATGCCCTGCAGACCACAGTCGAGGCGCCCACGGGTTTCCTGTGCCGACATGATCAAGAGATCACCAACAACGCTGACATCGCCCTGACCCCCTGGACAGACGACAGAGCTCAGGAGCTCGGGAATGCCATTATCCTGTAAATCGTAGACGTTGAAGCCATGGTAACTCCCAGCAACGAGCGTGTTACCGGAGAACGCCATATCAGTATTTGAAAAGCTAAGAAGGGGAGAGCGCTTGCGAGATCCGCCCTCAATGGGAGACGCTTTTTTCTCTTTCCCATCTTCGGCTTCATCACCTTCTTTCTCGGCGGGGCCCTTAGCCATTTCTCCCGGATTATTGGGATCAACAAAGCCTGCAGGCTTGGATAATGACGCAACCAAGGTCATGTTTTTGATCGCGATGCCAGCATCCGTAAGGCCAGGCTTAAGATTCGCGCGAGGGTCGTCTGAAAGCGTGACCAGCAGAGCGTTCATTCGCTCTATTTCGACCATCTGATCGTTTTTGACGTCGCCGACAAACTCGAAGAGCAGCGGATCGTAGGCTGAGCCCGGCTTATCAAGGAGATCCTCGACCATATCCACCGCTCCCTCGTGGTGGCGAATCATCAGTTGCAGAAACTGACGGTCAAAACCCACTGACTGGGAATCGCCCAATGACGCCATTTGCTGGTCGGTGGCCATACCCATTTCCATTTTATGATGAGCGCTGAGTATGTGGTGCGCATGCGTCATTGCCGACTCGCCACGGTCGTTCAGCCAGCCCTCCATAAAACCAATCTCATCGCTTTGCGACGCTTTTATGCGGCCAGCGATCTCGACTAACTCAGGACGATTAGTTCGACCTTCAACTAGATCGGCCATTTCTAGCGCTTGTTGGTGATGCGGAATCATCATTCGCATGAAGCTCGCATCGGCAGGCGAATAGCTGGTATCTGTAATCTGCACTGCTTCTTCTGCAGATAGAAGGCGACCACTATTCCCTGGCGCACCGGGCTGCACAATGGGTGCCGCGCTCGCAGCAGCGATGAACAGCGAACTTGATAGCGACAACGCTACCGTCAACGATTTGAGTTGAGTGTGGGGCATGATATTTTCTCCAAACCACAGTGGCTTTCTAAGTTGCGGAGACCAAGGCCTCTAACGCGCTCACAGAATGTAACGCAAACTGTGATGAGGAAACATCAGGAACAGGCCTGTAAGACAAAAAATATGCGGGTAGAGCGCAACCTTGGCGGCGCTCCTTTGATTACTGTGTCAATCGAATTAGATAGAACAGGGCTTTCCCAAATAACGAACGTTGATAACGCCATCCACAGCGCGAACCTTGTCGAGCACATCAGGGCTAGGCGGCGAGTTCAGGTCGATCAAGTTATAGGCGATATCCCCGCGGCTCTTGTTGAGGAGGTCAGCCACATTGAGATCAGCGTCGCCCAAGACGTTGAGAATGTGACTCAAGGTGCCGGGTGCGTTGCGGTTGGTAACCGTAATTCGTGACTCGGTCGTGCGCTCCAATTCGATAGCAGGGAAATTAACCGAATTTTTGATGTTCCCTTGGTCCAAGAACGCCTTAATCTGATCCGCAGCCATGACAGCACAGTTTTCTTCAGCCTCAGCGGTACTGGCACCGATATGAGGCATTAAGATGGTGTCGGTGCGATTCCGAAGCGCCGGATGCGGGAAGTCCGTCACGTAGGTTCGCAGCCGACCATTATCCAATGCGTTAACAACGGCATCAGTGTCCACGATCTGATCTCGGGCAAAGTTCAGCAGACAGGCGTCTTTTTTAAAATAAGACAAGTTCTCGCTGTTGATCAGCCCTCGCGTGCTTTCAAGTACCGGAATGTGTAAAGACACATAATCTGATCTGGCGAACAGTGACTGCATGTTATCCATTTTCTTGACCGAGCTGGGTAAGCGCCATGCCGCCTCCACGGAGATCGCCGGGTCGTAACCAACGACTTCCATTCCAAGGTCGAGCCCAAGGCGCGCAATTAGACTTCCAATTGCCCCGAGGCCAAGAACGCCCAGAGTTTTCCCCTGTAGTTCCGAACCGGAAAATTGTTTCTTGTTGGCCTCGAGTACGGGACCCATATCCTCTGCAGACAGAGCGGCGTCGAGCTCATTTATAAAATGTATGCCGCCCACGATATCGCGAGACGCGAGAAGCATCCCGGCGGCAACTAGTTCCTTGACTGCATTGGCATTCGCACCGGGCGTGTTAAATACAACGATACCGCGTTCAGTGCAGTGTTCAACGGGGATGTTATTAACACCGGCTCCGGCCCGCGCAACAGCTGATACAGAGTCGCCAATATCGGCATGCGACAGCTTATGGCTCCGCAGGAGTAGGGCATTGGGCGTGCTGATATCAATGCTTACTTCAAAGCATTCGCGGCTCAGCCTATCGAGTCCTTTGGAAGAGATAGCGTTGTAGGTTCTAATTTTATACATACAGTGTTTACGTCTAGCCGTGCTTCAAAACGCTGACGCCCTTTTATTCATGCAAAATGCTACTGAGATATCGATTGAACAACCGATCATCAGGTTCGTTGAGCACATGGATTACCAATTGTCGGAGGCGTGATTTTGCTCGTCGAGCTTCAACGCGACCCGCAAGAATAGCGGCTGATTATTACGGAGACATTACTCCAACGCTTTATTTATTCATTGAACAAAAAAAAGAGGAGCTAGAGCTCCTCTTTGATTTTATCGAGCAAGTAACTCTTAGAGTAGTGGTGCAATTACAAGACTTACGATTGCCATCACGTTAATAAGAATATTCATAGCTGGACCTGAGGTGTCCTTGAAGGGGTCACCTACTGTATCGCCTACGACAACCGCAGAGTGGGTTGCGGAGCCTTTCCCACCAAGGTTCCCTTTTTCGACATGTTTCTTCGCGTTATCCCAAGCTCCGCCGGCATTAGCCATCATCAGCGCCATGAGAACACATCCGAGAAGCGCCCCTGCAAGCATGCCACCTAGAGACGCGGCACCCAGTAGGAAACCCACCGCCACCGGAGAGGCAACTGCGATGACGCCCGGCAAGACCATGCGCTTTAACGCTGCTGTCGTCGCGATATCAACACATCGCTCCGTATCAGGATCGGCCGTTCCCTCAAGCAGTCCGGGAATCTCCCTAAACTGTCGACGGATTTCGTTGATCATGTCGAACGCAGCCTCGCCCACAGCTGTCATTGTGATGGCGGCAATCAGGAACGGGATGGTGCCGCCAATGAACATACCAACCAGTACGGTCGGGTTAGACAACTCAAGCGAGAAGCCTGGATTGTTAGCGGATACAGTTTCAACAAACGCTGCAATGATGGCTAGTGCCGCCAAAGCAGCTGCGCCTATAGCGAAGCCCTTACCGATCGCTGCTGTGGTATTACCCACCTCGTCAAGTCCGTCAGTGATGGCACGTGTTTCTTCGCCCATGCCAGCCATCTCAGCGATGCCGCCCGCGTTATCTGCGACAGGACCGTAGGCATCGATGGCCATTGTGATCCCGACAGTCGCAAGCATACCCACAGCGGCAATGCCGACACCGTAGAGCCCAGCAAGCTCAGTAGAGGCAAAGATAATGGCTGCTAGCACCAATACCGGCAGAACAACCGACTGCATGCCAACCGCGAGTCCAGTAATCATGACGGTGGCTGGGCCTGTTTCACCCGAGGCTGCAATCGTTTTGACCGGCTTGCCGCCTGTGTAGTATTCGGTAATCAGCCCGATGGCTACGCCGCCGACTGCACCTGTAACCACTGCATACCAAACCGATGTGTCTACCCCAAGCTCCTGCACCAGCATGTAGGCCAAGCCTGCAAAGATGATGGGTGCTGCGAACGTACCGTATCGAAGGGCGGTAGCAGGCTCAGAGGACGAGCGCGACCGAACGATCAGGATGCCAATGACTGATGAAATCAGACCCACACTTGCGAGTGCGAGCGGCAGGAACATCAGTCCCGCCTGTGAGTCGATGCTCATGGTGGCTGCAATCGCCATACAAGCGATCATAGACCCGCAGTAGCTCTCGAATATATCGGAGCCCATACCAGCAATATCGCCGACGTTATCGCCCACGTTATCTGCAATCACACCAGGATTTCTGGGGTCATCTTCGG
>JAACDF010000181.1 GCA_009937065.1 Gammaproteobacteria bacterium
GCTGGCGCGTCAACGAAGCGTTCATAGAATGCGACACCCCATGTTTGATGAAGCTCATAAGTAGTGCCCCAGAGCGAGCAGGCGTTTTGCTGGCAGGCACCCATAGCGGATGGGATCTCTCCCGCTGAGAGGCCAAGATTGTCAAAAAAATCATAGAGGCTAATGAAAAAGGCTATGCCGGCAGGCGCGCCCTCGATCAGATAGCGGACGTTCAAAAACAACAGAAGTACGAGCCCAAACCCGGCAACCAGAGGCCACCGTCTTGGCTTGAACACACCGCGGGCAATCAAAATCACCCACAGTGCAACTGCTCCGTAGAATCCCAAAACGCTGATTGGCATCGTTGAACGCCTCTCTCTACCCGTGAATATTCTGCCAGCTGCTTCAGAATGTTTATTTGCATTATTGTCTGCGGCAGCTATTGGTTACACATCACCATCTAACCCAGGCTGCGCCATGGCTTTCGCCCATGCACAAAAGACGAAGTGCCACGACCTGCTTGATAATGACTAAGCCAGCCTATACAACAACGACATGATCTGCACGCCTACCTTTACCTTCATGCATCTCCACAAGACCGGCGGGCAATCGATTAATGACGCTCTGTTGCACTGCATCAAGGACGCAATAGAGATTGGCTACCACCTACCTCTGAGGATGTTACCCGAGGAGGCCAAGTCACGGCCCATCATCGGTGTTATCCGAAACCCTTGGGACTGGTATGTCTCCTGGTACGCATTTAATAACCTCCGAGGCGTGAAGAACCCGTTATTTAATATTGTGTCGCGTGGCAAGCAGGCGAGCTTCCGCGAAACCATTGAAAATCTCGCTCGATACCCTGAAACCTCGGTCAGCAATAACATCATGAAGCGCTCGCACACCGCTCTTCTCCCGGAAGCGTTTGAGAACGACGGGGGCGCAGGCTTTACCAAGGCATGTGTCAGTGAGTTCGATTCACCTACCGAGGGCTACTACAGCCTACTCGTCAAAAGGATGCTGGGTGACCCCTCAGCCAATGTGCATCTGGTCCGTTTCGAATCTCTAGAGCAAGACTTGGCGGAGGTTCTAACGAATTTGAATGTCATTGAAGCTGAGGCAATTCAAAGGCACCTGACCAAGCAACCAAAAAAAAATAACTCCTCACGAGGACATTACTCCCAGTACTACGATGCTGACCTAACTGCGCTCATACAAGAGAAAGAAAAAGGCCTCATTGAGCGTTTTGGCTACGCCTTCAACTCACCAGATAGGCAGGAGGAGTTAGTCAGTATTGAGCCCGGACAGCGCGTACAAAAGGTCGATGGCCAGCGCACCAGTTTTTTGAGAGTCGGTGACGTCAAAGATGTGCAGCTCCTTAAAACCAAGGTAGAGGCTTTAACGGAAGCAGACTGGGCACGATCCGATAGACACACCCAGTTCGATATTCATAAAGAGACGCAGTCTATTCAGCTGCTCGCTGATGACATGTCACATACCCCACCCGTGAAAACTGCGTTTTATGAGCGCTTTGCTGCGGACCTTGAGCCCATCCTCGCGATGCTGGCCGATCGATATGGGCCCGGCGGAACCTTCATCCGCGTTCTATTAGCGAGGCTCAATGCAAATTCGGAGATAAAACCGCACGTCGACAAGGGGTACTCCCTTATCAATTGCAATCGAATTCACATTCCCCTCGTTACAAACGACGGAGTTAGCTTCTCGGTGGGCGGCGTCTCACAGTCTCTTCGAGAAGGTGAAGTGTGGGAAATCAACAACGCCGACGTACATGCCGTTGCCAATGCATCAGCGCACGCGCGGATCCACCTTATTGTTGACTGGGCACCGAGCGAGACCCTGCTGAAGGAAAGAAAGCCGTTCCGGATGGACCTCCCCATGTTCTATCGAGCCGAAGCGCGAATAGACGCTTAAAGAGAATCACCTGCTTATCGATTAGCTTTGCCCCTCAACCACAAGCCAGATCATTTTTTGTGATCTACGTCCCTTTTTTATCGCAAATTTCCTTGAGTGCACTCACGGAGATGCGTAGGGTGATAGTTGCATGGATGCACTTCTATAATTTCCGAAACCAGAGAGAGGAAGGGACTGGGTCGGATAACAGTGGAGGTGCGTCATGCACGCCTTGTCGCTTGTCCGTGGCTTTTTTCTGGTAGCCACACCCATCATTTTTACTCTCACGTCGCTGACTGCACACGCGCAAACGGATGACTTACCTAACATTGGCTTGGCTCCTCATAGCGCCGGTGGGTATGCACCAGATGCGGTTATCGTAAAGTTCCGGCCGTCCGCCAATGCGAGTAATAAGGCGCGCGCACGTGGGCTCGTCAATGCCGTCTCCAACCGACAATTTAAAATCGTAAAGGGCCTTGAAAAACTAAAGCTTAAAAATGGTCAGTCGGTTAACCAGGCCGTGCGTCGACTCCAAAAACTACCTTTCGTCGAGTATGCGGAGCCTGACTATCTTGTCCAAGCCACAACCAATGACCAGTACTACGGCTTGCTATATGCGATCAACAACACGGGACAGGCCGTTGCTGGTTCTTCCGGAACTCCCGACGCCGATATGGATGTGGTCGAGGCGTGGAATATCCAAACCGGCAATCCAAACTTAGTCATCGCCGTCATTGATGAAGGGGTTCAATGGGATCACCCGGACTTAGCAAATAACATGTGGCGCAACACCGGTGAACTTGCGGGTAACGGCATAGACGACGACGGGAATGGCTTCGTTGACGATGTTTATGGTTACGACTTTTACAGTAACGACGGCGATCCCATGGATGAAGGGGGTCACGGAACACACGTTGCAGGCACCATTTGTGCCGAAGCGAATAACGGCATTGGCATTGTGGGCGTTGTCCAGCAGTGCAAAATCATGGCGCTCCGCTTTTTGGGCCCTCAAGGTGGCACCACGTCAGGCGGCATAGCGTCGATCGACTACGCGGTGCAAATGGGTGCGAAAATCTCCAACAACAGCTGGGGAGGGGGCGGATTCTCACAGGCTCTTTATGAGTCGATTGCTGCCGCACGGGATGCGGACCATATTTTCTTGGCAGCTGCAGGTAATGACGGCACCAACAATGATGGCGGACCGCACTACCCCTCCAACTACGACTTACCAAATGTCATCTCAGTGGCCGCCACCGATAACAATGACGCGATTGCCGGTTTCTCAAACTATGGAGCCACATCCGTTGATATCGGAGCACCGGGAGTCAGCATTGCCAGTACCTATATCACAGATAGCTACAGCTACCTTAGTGGAACATCCATGGCTACGCCCAACGTTACCGGTGTTGTAGCTCTAATCCGCAGTGAATTTCCTGACTGGGATTACCAGCAAGTCATCGATCATCTGTACTCGACCGCGAGACCTGCGGCGTCTATGGCTGGTGTGACCACCACAGGCCGCATTGCTAATGCTGAGGCTGCAATGGCCGGGGGCGAGCCACCCGTGCCACCGGCGGCGCCCTCGGCATTAGCTGCAGCGGGCACATCCGACAGTACCATTAGCCTAACTTGGTCAGACAACTCGGATAATGAGTCCATGTTTGTTATTGAACGTGATGGACAAGTGCTAAGCAGTTCAGCGTCAGCCAACACAACAACATTTGAAGACTCAGGCCTCGCAGGGGCGACGACCTACAGCTACCGAGTGAAGGCGAGAAACTCTGCTGGCGATAGCGCATGGTCAAATAGTGCTGAAGCAACAACAGATACACCTCCGCCTTACCAGACAATCCTGGCCAACGGCGAAACCACAGTTGCCGGGACTATCGTATCTGGAAACTTCACCCGTACCTTTGATCTTGACGGGTCGTTTGAGCAAATTCGAGAGCGTGAGTCTGGCGGTAAGCGCAATCGCCGCTACAGCTACATGGACCACCGCTGGACACTCAGCTCACCCTCAGGAGCCGCATCGCTCAGTGTGACGGGGTACTCAGGCAACAGCACTGATGGCGATCAATTCCAACTGGCGTATAGCACAGGTGGTGGCTTCACGACGTTCTGCACTCTGGCTGTTGGCGCATCATCGACCTGCTCGGCGAGCTTCGAGCTAAGCTCGGCCTCGACGGTTACGGTGCGCGTGGTGGATACCAACCAAGCGCGTGGTGCGAGGGCACTCGATAGCGTTTACATCGATCAAATCCAGCTATTCGTCGAGTCAAATACGGGACCGGTGACCCTTCCAGCCGCGCCGTCAGGCCTGACAGGGGATGCGTCTACACCAGGGCAAATCGCCTTAGCCTGGTCTGATAATGCAGAAAACGAGACGAGCTATACGGTTCAGCGGTCTGATGTTGGCGGCGGCTGGTCCACCATTGCCTCACTGGGAGCGAATAGCCAGTCCTTTACTGACAACACGGTAGAGTCGCTTACCACTTATAACTACCGTGTTCTGGCAGGTAACAGTGCCGGAGACTCGGCAAGTAACAGCATCCAAATTACGTCAGCTGAACAAGTAGCACCCAACATTACGCTTTCAGCGAGCGGCTATAAGACGAAGGGATGGCAAAATGTCGATGCGTCTTGGGATGCTGCGGGTACGCCTGTCGTGCTTTACCGAAATACAACGTCGGTCTATAGCGGATCCGGTAGCTCGTTCACTGATGCGCGTATTTCTAAGGGCGGTGCGGTGTATGACTATCAGGTTTGCCCTCAAGGCGAGCCAAGAGGAAGCGATAGTTGCTCTAACGTCGTTAGGATTGTTTTCTAGCGGAGATTCTCTCTAGACAAGGCGGGGCTACCCCGCCTTTTTTATGACTTTTGATCCGCCTAATCTATCTCGCGCAGTAGGAGACTCTGCTTCGTCATCACTAGAAATAGCGACTCACTCAGGTCAGTCATCAGGATGAATACAGGCTGCCGCTACCCCTTGCATCCCCTCTGACAGAAACAAATCTCTTCTTGCACGCCGCCGTTGGTGTCGGCACCCTGCTAGAGTCAGGATTGAATAATGCCAGTAACCGTTCATATAGTTTTACGTGATATAAAATGCAGACATCTCCCCATCTAAAGCCTGAGTTGATAGAGGCGCTTCTCGAAAGCTTAGCGAATTGGGATCCACGTGCCTCGGTTCCATTAACGCTGGCATTTATGGAGCATGCGGACCCCGCTGCACTTGACGGATTTTCTCGTCTAATGGCATCCAGTCCCGGCGCTGAGTCCATGCTTTCCGATCGGTTTTTGAGCGAGTCACCCGATATTGACATGTTAAAACGATGTCCCAGCGGAAGCCTGGGACGGGCGTATTGGCACTATCTAGAGGACAACCAATTAGATGCGAATTTACTCCGCGAATCCGATTTCATACCCGCTCACAAGTCGCGTGGTACGGACGAGGGACATCTGGCCGAGCGCGGTTTTCAACTTCATGATTTATTTCATGTCTTGACCGGTTACGATACGACGCCACTGGGCGAAGTGAAGGTCGTCAGCTTTACAGTAGCGCAAGCACCGGCGCCCTATCCGGCCATGATTATTGCGAGCCGCCCACTGCAAATGGTTCTTTATCAGCCTGAACTCCTTCCTTTCGTAATGGACGCTATTACTGAAGGTTGGATCAGAGGTCGCACGGCTAAGCCATTACTACCTGTTCACTGGGAAAACCATTGGGATGAGTCACTGGACGAGCTCCGAGCGCTATATAACTTAATTTGATGCGTAGCATGCGCTTAAACGTCCGCAACTTTTTTTGAAAAACGCTAAGTTCTCAACAATACTGCGAGAGAAGAAGTAAGTTGCGCTGGGACAATTACCCTTATATTCAAGAGAGGCTGTGGTGGGCGATACATTTTTTGACTACGCAGCGCGCGATATCGAGATACGCTCGGATCTGGCCGGGTGCTTTAATGTTTATTGGCGCCAACTATCAGCTGCTGGAACTTGGTTTACTGCGAGCGAACGAATCGCAATAGCAGCAGAATCAAGAGCCGCGTTTGATTGCGCTCTTTGTCTGCGGCGCAAAAATGCGCTTTCTCCAAACTCAATCACTGGAACGCATGCGGCGGTGACGGATCTACCGCCCGTTGTGGTCGAGGCGATTCATAAAGTCATTACCGATCAGGCGCGGATCACGGAGTCCTACGTCACCGAACTTCGAGAGAATGGCTTATCTGAGGCAGCCTATGTAGAACTCGTTGGCATCACCGTGACGGTCTTCAGTATTGATGAGTTTCATCGAGCAATGGGACTGCCATTGGAAGCCCTCCCCGAACCATCTGACACGTTGTCACCAAGCATGTATTCACCACCACAAGCCACGCATGGAACAGGCTTCGTCGCCATGCTTCCCTCCGACGGCGCGGTTGGGAACGAAGGAGACCTTTGGATTAACAGAACAGCCAACGTACACAGAGCTCTTAGTCTCGTGCCAAACGCCGTCCGCGAGTGGGTAGCTGTCATGAAAGCCCAATATATGTCGATGACCGACATCGCTACCATGCAGCAAGAGTTTGATCGCTCACTCAGCAGAGCGCAGATGGAAATAGTCGCAGCAAGAGTGTCTTCATATATCGACTGCTTTTACTGAACGGTCTCACACGCCATGATGCTCAGGTTGAGTGTCAATCACGACGAAACGTCATCCGATATGGACCTTATCACTGGGGAGTCTCGCGATGCGCTGAAAGACGTTCCTTTTTCAGCGGAGCTGGCTGCCTTTGCTGAGTCAATCGCTAAACGAGACGAGGAGGATGTACTCAGTATCTTTAGAAAATCCCTCGCCGCCGCTTCCAGCCAGGAAGTGGTAGTCGACGCCGCTGCGGTGGCTGCAAACTTTCAAAGGATGGTAAGAATCGCCGACAGCACGGGCATTCCCTTGGACAGTCCCCAACGAACATTTAGTGAGAAAGTCTGGAATGAACTGAAGCTAGATAGGATGTCACGAGCCCATAAATAGCGCCATCGTCGCTCTATTAGTAAATACCGCCCTCATGTACCTAGGTTTTTCTGCCCAGCCACTGCGCTTGGGTGATTAGACTGCGCAGCTCCCAACCTAACGCTTTAGTTGCTCTAAAATTCCTGCCATCGATGGTTTGTTGTTCGCGATCTCCTCCTCGCTCAGGCCCTGCAGCTCGTAAGGCAGTACTAGCCACTCATCGACCTCATGAACGTAGTAGTCAGGAGACCTACCAGTTTTGTTTCTCGCCGGCTTGAAATACGGGGTTGCGACGCGAACGTCAGAAGGCATGTTCAATCGCAGTTTTTGTTGAAGCTCAGTTATGACTGCCTCGATGCTGTATCCGGAATTAAAAACATCATCAACCAACAGCAAGCGATCATCTGCATTCAGGTTCTCGAGCAAATACTGCAATCCGTGCACCCGAATACTCGAAGGGTCATCCACCGACTTTTGGTACTCGGGTAATCCCGCATAGGACGTGCGAATGGAGATGTGGTCGCTTTCGACACCCAGGAACTGTAGGCATTCCTGCACGTAAATACCTACAGAGGAACCACCACGCCAAATTCCCACAATGAAAGTAGGGGCAAAACCGCTTTCATACACGGAAACCGCCATGCGGAATGCATCATTGAGCAGGGCCTCTTCCTCAACAAAGGTTTTTTTGATCATTTGATCCAAGGGCTGATTTCCTGAAAGTTGCTTGCTGATATCATAGGGTTTTAGCGGTTACCAAGATCACATTCATGAGCACCACGAAAACATACCTGTCCGCTAATCAATTATTGAACGATTCGTTTCAATTGGGTACCCAAATCATCAACAGCGGCTTCAAACCCACCTTCATAGTGGGCATTTGGCGCGGCGGCGCACCTGTTGGCATCGCAGTTCAGGAAATCCTCGCCTACGCCGGCATTCAGACCGACAACATCGCCATCAGGACGTCTTCCTACAAACAGGGCATCGATCAACAGAAAGGCCATGTTGAAGTCTACGGCTTGAGCTATCTCGTGAAGCGCCTTACGCACGAAGACAAGCTCCTGATTGTCGATGATGTCTTCGATACGGGCCGTACGATTGATGCGGTCATTGATCGGTTACACAAGCTGCTTCGCCAGAACATCCCCCGAGATATTCGCGTTGCCACTCCCTATTACAAGCCAAGCCGGCGGAAGGTAGACCTAACGCCCGATTACTACCTTTATGAGAATGAGGACTGGCTCGTGTACCCCTACGAGATACACGGATTAACCGCTGACGAACTCAGAGAAAATAAGCCTGCACTTTTTGAGATTCTAAAGGATCACATCAAAACGTAGCTTTGTGCTTCCGCCGCGGGTCGCTTCAGAGTAGCGCGAATTTGATAACAAATAAGCCGGCTATCACTAGCGCACCCCAACTCACTTTGCGCTCCTCGGACGCAAGCAGGCTCAGCGCGACGTAGCTGATGAACCCGATCCCGATGCCATCAGCAATGGAAAACGTCAGCGGAATCATGATCATGATTAGCAATGCAGGAATAAGTACTACTGGCTTGTCCCAGCTTAAACGCCCAAGCCCAGAGCACATGAGGAGCGCCACATAAATGAGCGCACCCGAGACCGCAAAACTGGGAATCATCATTGCCAGAGGCGCGAAAAAGATGGCCAACAAGAAAAATACGCCCACAGCACAGGCGGTCAGGCCGGTTCGACCACCAGCAGCAACGCCCGCGGCACTCTCCACATAAGACGTAACGGGGGAATTACCGAGTAAGGCACCCAAAACACTTGAGGTACTATCCGCTCTAAGGGCTTGGCTGAAGTTTTTGTAATTACCCTCTTCATCGACCAAGCCAGCGTTGGAAGCAACACCCACCAAGGTGCCGGTCGTATCAAATAAGTTCACGATCAAAATCGAAAAGATAACGCTCACTAACGAAACGTTCAGTGCTGCCATGATATCGATTTGACCGACTAAGGGTGCGATTGAGGGCGGCGCTGAGACAATACCCTGATAAGTTACCTCCCCCAGTAACATCCCCAACACCGTGACAGTAAGAATACCCAGAATCAGGCCACCAGCAGCCAAACGGGCCGATAAAACGGCAACGAGTAAAAAACTGAGCGCTGCCAGTGCCGTCGGTATTTGACTGAAGTCACCCATGGTTACGAGCGTGGCTGGATGATCGGCGATGATCCCGCCGTTCTGTAGACCAATAATGCCGATGAATAGCCCGACGCCGGCTGTCATACCAATTTTCAAATCATCCGGAATGCTCATGATGATCCACGCGCGAATACGGGTGGTGCTAATGATTACAAAGAGCACACCGGCAATGAATACGGCTCCGAGAGCGGTCTGCCATGGGTAGCCCATGTCGCCGACAATGGTGTAAGCAAATAGCGCATTCAAACCCATGCCCGGCGCCAAACCTACTGGCCAGTTGGCATATAGCCCCATTATTAGACAACTCAGCGCCGCCGCGAGACAGGTGGCGACAAAACTAGCCCCTTGATCGATGCCTGCGATGGCCATGATCTGCGGATTGACGACAAGGATGTAAGCCATGGCGGCAAACGTAGTTGCGCCCGCCATGATTTCGCGACCAACTGATGTCCCATGCTCCCGCAGCTTAAAGAAATCGCTCATGCGCCCTGTCCCCGTTAATAATTGTTGCGCGTCAGTCTGCCGATGAGTGCGATCGAATGCCACCCACATGTGGCTAGCGACGTGCCAAAAACGAAAAATGGCAGCCGTGGGCTGCCATTTTCTTTCACTTAACACGCCTACGAGATAAGAAAAATCCTAAGCCCATAAGACGTATTTAATCTCATCGCTTAAAAGTCGATTCCTGCGCGGATCATGATCTGGCGTGGCTGGATGAATTGATCGCCAGTAGCGCCAACACCGAACACATCGGTAAACCGCGCGTTGATACCTGCATCGTCAGTAATGTTTTTACCAATTAGCTCAACCCGCCACGACGCATCGTCTGGTGTGAGCTTAACCATGACATCGAGGGTCTGGTAAGACGCGACACTGTCAGTCGTCGGGTTATTAAACACGCGATGCTTAAAGTCTCCTCGATAGGTGTAACTCAAGCTCGACTTAACATCACCCCAACCATCGATGGAGGTAGTGTGCGTCAGGGCCACATTAGCTGTTACTTTGGGTGTCTTTGGCAAGACATTACCGCGAACATCTGAAATCTGCGCTGCTCGAGCAACTTCCACCTCTGGGCTGAACAGGTTAACGCCTTGAGCGAGGAGCGCATTGGTCGCTGCTTCGGACGCTACGTTATCAAGCGCAAGATGGCTCTTGGTGATCTCAGTGTTCAACCACGCAAGACGCGCATCAAACAGCCATGACTCACTTAAGAAAGCACCGAGTTCGAGTTCAGCACCGAAAATTTCAGACTCTGGGATATTACCCACGCCACCTTGGAAGACTTCAGGGTCAGTAGCTTGGTACTGCAGATTCTCGTAGTTGTAGAGGAAGGCAGCTGCGTTCAATCGCACACGACCGTCGTCCAGGTCGGTCTTGAGCCCCACCTCATACGCGTCAATGGTTTCCTGCTCGAATGTAGGGAGAACGACGATTGGTGATACCACGCTCTCACGACCATAGGTCAGGTTTGAACCGCCCGGCTTGAAGCCACGGGTATACGACACGTAGCCCAAAGTAACGTCGTCAAAGTCCTTCTCGTAGGCTAGACGACCTGTTACTTCATTACTGTCGATCTCAAGGACATCGGTGCCACCGCGACCGTAGAAGTTAGTGACCTCGCTGTAGACTTCGTCGCGTGTGTAGCGAAGACCACCGATGAGGCGTGTCGTCTCAGTAAGAGCCAGTGTGCCCTGTCCGTATACCGACATTGACTCTCGCTCTGGCTTTGAGTTTGAAATAAAGCCGGCATCCGCAGGGCCAAAGGTCACAATGTCTTCCACTGTGAAGGGGTCAAATGTGCCGTCAAAACCGAAGTCGAGACGCTCTGTAATCGCAATATCCACCTCAGTATCGAGGTAGAAAACACCAGCCACCCAATCCAGTTTTCCGAACGCAGGTGAGGCTGAGATCAGGTTAAATTCCTGAGTCGTCGTGGTCTGGTCATTCGTTTCTGGATCGAAGTAGCTCTGAAGTAAGAAGAACGGTGGCAACGTCGTTGGATCGTGTCGATCGTTATCACGCAGCACTCTAATGTCATCACTCTGATAGCTAGTAATAGACTTGACGGTGAAGGCGGGAAGATCCCATTCAACCGTTGCGCTGTACATTTCGGAACTCAGCTCATAAGCAGATCGCGAGTCCTGCGCCAGTCGACGGGCGCCGGGTGTTGGGTCGTAGATGCCTTTCTGAGCTTGGCCGTTAACGCTCTCGTCAAACAGCTGGGCACCCAACTTCACCGTCACGTTATCACTGGCCTGCCAGAGCAGCTTTATCCGAGCTGACAGACTGTCGGCATCGTCGAGATCCTGACCGTTAGAAACGTTTTCGGTAAAACCTTCGCGGTTGTTACGTAATAGCGATACACGAGCCGCCAGCGTCTCGGACAGGGGGATATTCATGCTTGCGCGCGCGCGCACGCCCCTGTACTGACCAAGACTGAAATCAGCCGTTCCGCTGAACTCCTCGAGATCGGGATCCATCGTGATGACATTGATTGCACCACCGGTTGAGTTCTGACCAAACAGTGTTCCCTGAGGCCCGCGCAAGACTTCAATTTGCTCAAGGTCGAGAAAGTCAGTCTGCAAGGCGAAAGGTGACGCGACATACACGCCATCGAGATGATAGGACACAGACGGGTTAGCAATCGCGTTCTGGTTCGCCTCGTTACCAATACCGCGAATGGTAATGACCGTCTTGAAGCCTTCGTTCTTCGCCACGTTCACACCGGGAGCGATAGCACTTAGATCAACGAAGGAAGTCAGCTGACGGTCTTCAACTTCAACGGCAGTCAGTGCCGTAACGGCCTGTGACAAGTCTTGCAGGCTTTCAGAGCGTTTTTCAGCCGTTACGATGACTTCTTCAAATACGGGGCCCGATTGCGCGAGGGCAGTCGAGGCAAATAGGGTGGATGCAATGGATGCACTTAACAAAGCTTTAGGGAAATGGGGCTTCACCGGGATAGGTCCTTTTCTGAATAAAAAAAAAGTAGCCGAATCTGCGACCGGCTTACTAAACTTATAAGTTGTACGATAACAAAGCACATTAGATGCCAAATACGTAAAATCAATTGGGCACAATCAGCTAGGCTGCGTATTGGCAATATCTTTGATTATCAGGGCCATATTTGACCCATAAAATGCACCAATTAAGGGCGCACCTATGGGGCTAGGCACCAAGCATGTGCACCGCGGGCGCCATTATACGGCCATCAGACTGCATTGTTGCAACTGTGATTCTGATCGATGCCATGATCAGCGCGAGTGCGCATAGTCAGAGGCATTAGAACCCTCGGTAAACCTAGAAAGTTAATGCGGCAGTTCGCTCGAGCCAATGCGCTCGGCCTCGCGCCAAACTCGTAGAAAATTGCCCCCCCAAACCTTGCTGATATCAGATTCGGAATAGCCTCTGCGTAATAAACCCAAGGTCACGTTCATAGAGTCACTTGCGTCAACGTACCCAGGAATACCACTGCCATGATTGAAGTCAGTACCAATACCCACATAATCAGAACCCACTAGCGCCACAATGTGATCAATATGATCCAGCATCGTATCGAGTGAGATTGGGCCTAGAAGGCCTCGAACACCGGCAAGAAATTCCGTTTTTACAGACGCATCGTCGATTTCCCAGTAAAGCTCAAAGGGATACAGGTAGTCTTCGTCGATCCCGGCTTTGCGCCTCAGTGCACGAATCCCGGCGTCAATCTCCGCGTTCTGCGAATCGAACAGATAGCCCGCAAATGGCGCCACATGAATGACCCCTCCGCGACGCGCCAATGCCTTAATTTCGGTATCGCTCAAATTTCGGCTGACGTTGGTCAACGCCCTAGCATTTGAGTGACTCGCAATAACGGGCGCACGCGAAAGGCGTATCACTTGAAGCGCGGCCTCAGTCGACAGCTGTGATATGTCAATCACTGCGCCGAGTTCATTAACACGCTCGACTGCGGCTAGCCCCTTTGCCGAAAGCCCGCCATGTTCGGATGGTGCCTCTCGCATTCCAGTCTCTGCGTTAAAGAGTGGCCGCGACGAATCGGCAAACTCGTTATGCCCCATGTGAGTTAGCGCAAAAATCCGCACACCTTGAGAATAAAAGTGATCGACAACTGCTACATCGTCGCCAAAGATCAGCGCGTTCTGCAGGCTTAAGATCAGAGCCCGTTGTCCATTACCCGCCGAGGTCACGAGCGCGTTACTACTTTTAACTAACTGGATGGCATGATCCGCACTCTGTGAAAGAGCGAGCGCTGCAGCGAGTTTCTCATCGGCGATACGCCTCGCCTCAGCAAATCCTTTCTCATTTCTGGGCAGCGGGCCAACCGCAACTGCCATAGCGACTGCGTCGAGATCCCCTTTCTGCATCTTCTGCGTGGTGACTTTTGATAAGCCATCCGCACCCACATACATTGAAGGCTTCCCTGGAATTTCAATGTCCGCATGCGCATCAAAGGTCAGAATTTGACTATGGAGTACCCGCGCCTTGGCGATGAGCTGGGACTCTACTGGAAGCTGCGATTCGTCATCGGCGGCCCCAGCAAGCCCAGCAAAAGCAATGAAGCCCGACCAAATGAACGCGGTGCAACAGCCCCTCAAACGCTGAATGACCGTTGTCCAGAAATCATTCACCAGCTGCTTTCTTCACCGCAAGTAAGTCCTCGTATTCGGGCTTTTCACCCTTAGCTTGGGCCACAAAGGTGTTGCGGATAGCCTCTCCATCGAGCATCGAGGCGTTCCAGGTTGCTATGTAATCAAGCCCGTCGGCTGTGCTGTGATCTCGCGCATAATTCACCATGCGCTTGGCACCGGATACGGCGAGTGGCGCATGTGCCGCAATTTGACGCGCAATGTTCATGACCGCCTCTAACATCTCTTCAGCCGAGTCATACACTTCGTTGACCAGTCCAATGTCTCGCGCCTTTTCGGCACTCACCCGCTCTGCGGTGTAGGACATTTGCCTTGCCCAACCCTCGGGGATGAGCTTGACCAGTCGTGGGTAAGTACCCACATCGGCTGTCATGCCAATCGCAGTCTCATGCACCGAGAAAAATGCATCACGGGTCGCGTATCGACAGTCGCAGGCCGTAATGAGGTCCATTGCGCCGCCGACAGCCGCGCCTTGTATTGCCACCAGAACGGGCATGCGCGCTTCTTCGAGACAGGTAAACGCATCTTGCAACGCCATACAGTGATGGCGGAATGCCTCAGCGCGAACAAAGCGACTACCGCTTGCAGGTCCATCGAGGCCGCCCTCGGTGAAGACAGATATGTCCATACCCGAGGAGAAGTGACGTCCCTCTGCTGAGAGTACGATAACCCTCGCTGAGGCATCACGAGACAACTCATTAATGACGCTTGGCAGCTCCGTCCAGAATGACGGAATCATCGAGTTGGCTTTTTCAGGGCGATTAAAACGGATGTGGGCAATGCCCTCTGACAGCGTTAACTCAAAACACTCGTAGCTCATAACACGTCTCCTCGTTGTCTTTCCTATTAATTTTTGTTGTCACGGAACGCGAGCATTCTGTCACAAGGTCTAAGCGTAGTCGCTTTTCAGGCAGAAAAAAGCCGCCCAGAGGCGGCCTGTATTTTTAGACTCGCTGATCACGCACCAGGTCGACCGAGTACCTGCTCAGTCATCAGGGCTTCACCCGTGCAATCAGCCATCTGGTAGTAATCCATGCGACTGCGCCAACCGCCTTTTGCAAACCACTCTTGATGCTGCATTAAACCCTCCATGTCGGGGTATACAACAACGTGCGCAAACTCTCCCGCAGCGTCGGCACCGCCAATGTTTGGATAGAGAGTGAACCAACCGATATTCCCGAGTCCATCCGGGTACTCCTCAACAACCGCAGCGTGAGCTTTATTCAAGTCGTCGTGTGTGACGCCCTCCCGTCGACTGCACCAATTCCAAGTCACGATGCGATCATTGTCTGTATTGATCGCCTCAACATCAGCCCACTGGGTAAACAGAGCTCCCATTTTGATGTGGCACGTACCGACATCCGCCCATTCTGCGGCCAGCTTCTGCCCTTGCTTCGTGCTCATCCACTTGTCCCAAGAGGTGCCCGCATTCTGAAAATCAGTGACTAAAAACTCTACGAAGTTGGCAGGGTAAGGGTTGCTAGGGTTGTTATGCGTCATCATTGGGAACTGACGGAATAGCGCTACTTCTGCATCGTTCTTCTTAGCCCACTTTCTGTATTTCTCGGTAACCTTGTTGTAGTCATCGAGAGACACGCCGTCATTCAAATTGCATATCTGCGCTTGCAGTGACATGGGCTCTGCTGGGTCCATATCGCCCGCAAACATTTCGTGATCGTCAGCCAAAACACTTGCACTGGCAAAGGTAAGGATTGAACCGAGTACAACCTGACTTATTTTTCTCATTTTTTTCTCCGGTTTTTTTTAATTGGGAAGCTCTGCACCCTGCGAGGTAAAAACGCGAACGTGGCTTGCAAACTAAAGACTAGGATCTGTTAGAAGAATCACCTTATTTTTTGCCGATGAATCGTCTACTTCGTCACGATTTAAAAGCGCCTGCCCCTAATCACAGCCCAAGTGCGCGCCGAGCTCGCGTTGATCGTTTGAAGTAGGAAATACCATCTAATCGTCAGCTACAGAGCAAAGGTTTAAATTCGATCGGCGGCGTTATGAACGCATTCTGTCCAAAGAGTGCGACTCACAGCTCAGTAGCCGATTCCCTATTGATCCAATCCTCTTATCGTCAGACATCTAGTTTAGATTTTATTGAATAAGCAAGGTTCGGTGACTGAGAGCTCAAAAACTAGTGGCCATGTATAGCGCGCTCATAGCGCCCGCATATCCTCCGCATTAACCGAAGGCTTGTATTGAGGCACTGGGGATCCATTGCCCGTCTTTTCGAACGCCAGTCCCACTGATAGCAGCAAGGCATCTGCATCACGACCACTCATGAAAGAGACACCTACCGGCACACCAGCAATGGTACCCATAGGAACCGTCAGGTTGGGATAGCCGCTAATAGCGGCCATGGATCCGGCGCCCGCCCAAGCCGGCCAAACATCACCATTGACCACGTCGGCTCTCGGAGACACCGGACCACTGGGTCCCATCAAGACCCGAACATCATGATCGCGAAGTAAGGCGTCGATACCCTCTTCCCGCGTCGTTTTGCGGATCAGCGCCAGTGCATCCTGATAGATATCGCTATCCATCGCGGGCGCTTCGAGCGATGACTCAAGAATGTCCTGCCCAAAGATGGCCTGCTCGACCTCGGCATTCTCGTTATTGAAGGCAACCAGATCAGCCAGACTTCGAATGGGAATGTCCGCGGGGGATCCACTCAGGTAGGCATCAAGAAACACTTTAAATTCTGAGTCCAGCACCAGGCGCGAAGCCCTCCAGAAATCGGGCGGCGTATCGTTGGTTTCAATGGGCACAATTGTCGCGCCTGCCGCTTCCATTCGGGCAATCGCTGCGTCGAATTGCGCGTTTAAACGGGGGCTGTCATTGCGGGCAAAATCAAGCACACCCACCCGCATTCCCTTCACGATGCTGGCATCCAACGATCCAGCGTAATCGTTCTGCCATCCAGTCATCCCGTCGAGCATGAGGGCAGCACCCGTTACCGATTTTGTAATGGGACCTGCCGTGTCCTGCGTGGCGGCAATGGGGACAATATGGTCAATTGGCAAAAGTCCATGCGTGGGCTTCAGACCCACCACGCCATTCACCTGCGAGGGGCAAATGATCGAGCCATTGGTCTCGGTCCCTACCGTGCCGGCGGCAAGACTCGCTGCAGTCGCCGCAGCAGAGCCTGAACTTGAACCGCAGGCTTGCCGATCGAGCACATGCGGGTTTTTCACGAGTCCACCCACAGCTGACCAGCCCGATACCGAGTGCGATGAACGAAAGTTTGCCCACTGACTCAGATTAGCCTTGCCCAAAATAATGGCGCCAGAGTCGCGAAGGCGCGCCACCAGGGGACTATCCCGACCCGTCATGTTGTCGAGCAGTGCCGTCGATCCTGCCGTCGTGGCCATGAGATCTTTCGACTCAATATTGTCTTTGAGTAAAAAAGGCACACCATCCAGAAGGCTTTTTGCCCTGCCCTGCCCGCGTCGCATATCGCTTTTCTTTGCAAGCTTCATCGCGCTGGAGTTTAGAGAAATGATGGCATTGAGCGTGGGCCCCGATCGATCAATGGTTTCTATCCGCTTAAGGTAGGCTCGGGTCAGATCTTGCGAGCTGAACTGACCTGTTTCCAACCCACTTACAATCTGGGGTAGGGTCATTGCCACCACATTGATAGGGTCTTTGGTGGGCTTCTCACCCGCATGATTATGCGCCGACACCTGAACACTGATAACGGCAGATAACACTATCGCTAGGAAGGAATATTTTTTGCTGGGACTCATGATTGGGGCTCCTTGCTTATCTCAAAGCAGTGACGCTACAGAGGCTGACGACTCGATAAAATTTCCAAAATACGCTTTCTCACACCTTCAACAGTGGCGTGCTCCGAGTTAATGACACGGGTACTCAGCCGCTCGCGATCGAACGGCGCCCAAGCAACCTCACCTGGTCGGTTCGGATTGCCTGTTTTAGCAAAGTTTGTCCAATGCGTAACCATCTGCTCAGAGACGACCTCGTCCTCGGCTGTCCAGTCGTACCCCACTTTGTCGAGCGATCCAAACACCAATGCCAGATCACCGGAATGGTAGGCTCCGCCGCTTCGCGAACCATCCTCGAGCGCCAGATAGGGCTGCTCAGGCATGTAGAGATGAAACGCAGGTGGCACGTGGTCCATGAAGTAGAGGTATGTGGGTTGACCGGTAAGCGCGTGATACTCAGCCCATCGTTGCATGCCAAAGGCCATGAATATATCGGTCGATACCGCATGCTGAAGCTGTCCTGGCGTGAGGTTCTCGGTGTCGTACTCGGCCTTAAGCTCCTCCGCCAGGTCCCCTGCCACGTAGTTTAAAAACCCATCGAGTCCCGCTTGCTTCACCGACTCATCAACGGGAAACAGCTCTTCACCCTCATTGTCCAAAAATCCGAGCATCAGTGGGATTTTGGCCTGACGACCCTCAGCGTAGATTTGACTCGGCCACTCACCCAACACATCGCCATCGATCACAATGCGACTACCTGCCTCCCAGGCTGAGTCGATCATCGCCGATAGTAAGGCATCAGGCTCAGCTAGCTGCAATGCCTCAAGGGAATCTGCCCCCAGAGAATCAACCAGCGCCGAACCGCGTAGATGACCGTTAGCATCTTCGATCGAAAGCGGGTTCACACAGGCTGCAGACTGACCAATAGCCTTGTGAAACAACCCTTGTGCAGCGGAAGATGCCATGAGCGAGCAGACGCTTTGCGAACCGGCGGACTGACCAAAAATGGTCACGTTGTCAGGGTCGCCACCCAATGCCAGTACGTTATCTCTGACCCATTCCAATGCGGCGATTTTATCCATTAGCCCATAGTTACCTGAGGTGCCGGTCTCCGCCGCCTTACTGAGCCAAGGGTGCGCTAAAAAGCCAAACGGGCCCAGTCGGTAATTGACCGTGACCACGACCACTCCCCGCTGAGCCAATGTAGTGCCATCAAAAATGAGCGAGTGCCCCTGCCCGCTGGTGTGCGAGCCACCGTGAAACCAAACCATAACCGGCAGTTTTTCGGCATTTTCACGTGCCCATACATTGAGAAATAGGCAGTTCTCAGAGACAGAAAAATTCTCTCGCCGCCAAACAAACGTCGACGTGTGACGAAGCTGAAAACAACTGTCAGCAAAAGTGTCTGCAACGCGAACACCTTCCCAGGTTGCAGCAATTTCCGGCGGCTGCCATCGCAAGTCATCAATGGGGGCAGCCGCATGAGGTAAACCCCGGTAGACCCTGATATCGTCATCAAACGGCGATGGAATCCCTATCACCTGCCCCTGGGCAAGCGATACTGCTGTGGCTTGCTGCAGCGCAGCATTGGGGGCCTTCGAACTGCAAGCAGCGAGTGCTAAGACGAGGAGAAGTGAGGCAACTCGTTTAATACTCATAGCACATCCGTTTTTTTATTTTTTTATGCCCACTGTTCAGGGTGGCTTTGATCACAAGTCGCTGAGCTGAGCGGCCTCGTGTCTCACGGCCTCGGGTGAACCTAGCAACTGTCGGTTGAAACCAATGCGTTTGAACCAGTAATGCAGGCCAACAAGATCGGTAAAGCCCATACCACCGTGCACTTCGGTACTGGTTTTTGCGACAAATTGTCCCACCTCAGCCAGGTGCGCTTTAGCATGGCACGCGGTCAGCGCCGCATCGTCGGTCGACTCATCAAACGCATGTCCTGCGTACCATGCAAATGCGCGGCAGGGCTCAAGTTGAGATGCCATCTCGGCGCACATGTGTTTCACCGCCTGGAATGAGCCAATCACCCGATTGAACTGCTTGCGATCAAGCGAATAGGCAACGGCCTGATCCAGCATATATTGAGCAGCACCCAAGGTATCAGCCGCCTGAATGACACGCCCTCGGTAGATCGTCTGCCACACAAGCTCAGGATTACTCGATACGAGACACGCAGGCGATTGATCAAAGGAGAGCTCACAGACACTTTGAGTGACATCAATCGTCGACAGAATCGACCTTCCTACCTCAGAGGCCTCAATCATGAAGACCCGCCCATCAGACAGAGCAACCAAATAGGCGTCGGCATCGGCATCGAGCGCGAAAAGTGACTGACCTGATAGGGCTGAATTGATCTCGGTAACCTGCCCCTTCCGGGAGCCAATAACATCGCCAAATGCAACGCCCACACGGTACTCGCCTGTCGCCATGCGTGCCAGAGGATCGGTTGCTCCAGCCTGGTTCAATAGATAGGCCGACATGATGGCTGTACTTAAGAATGGGCCTGGGCAAGCTGCATATCCGAGCGCCTCGGCAATGGCCACGGCGTCAAGCATCCCTAGGTCGGCACCACCATGAGCCTCGGGGATAATTAGGCCAGCAAGGCCCATATCGGCCAGCCCTTGCCAGAACGATGCATCATTAACCTCGCCCGCAGCAAGCTGTCGCACCTTGTCGAGGGGCACTTCTGAAGCGAGAAATTTACGGACACTGTCATCGAGCAGCAGTTGGTCCTGTGATAAGCCGAACTCCATCTCAAGCCTCCCTTGCTGCAGTCTTTGGTACTGCGGTTTTGGATGGAATCTTGGGCTCCTTTGGCATACCCAAGCCACGCTCGCTGATGATGTTTTTCTGAATTTGTGATGTCCCACCGCCAATAATCAGGCCCAGGTAGAACATATACTGATACTGCCAGGATCCATGACCTCGCTTGTGCGGGTTATTACCGTAACTCAAGCCTATTTCACCCATGACGTCGATGCCCAAGCATTCGATTTCATGACGGAGTTCCGTACCAATCAGTTTCACAATCATGCCAGCGAGGCGAACGTTCTGATTTTTATTAATCTTGGCCGATAGCAGGCGCATATCGTTGTATTGCATCGCGAGTGCACGACCCTCGAGCTTCATTAGACGATCACGAAATACAGCATTGGACATGACGGGTTCGCCATTGATGCTTTCCTCGCGCATCAATCGCTTTACTCCATTGAGTCGATTCATCGCCGCATCCGGTGTGGCCAAAGAGCCTCGTTCATGCCCCAAGATGGCATTGGCCACCTGCCATCCCTGACCCCGCTGACCTACGATCTGGTGCTTCGGCACACGGACATCGGTGAAGAAAACCTCGTTGAAGTTAGCATCGCCCGTCATATCAACAAGAGGCCTGATTTCAATACCGGGAGTATCCATTCGGAACAATAAAAACGAGATACCCAAGTGCTTCGGCGCATCAGCTTCGGTGCGCACTAAACAAAAAATCCAATCGGCGTGGTGTGCGGTGCTGGTCCATATTTTCTGACCGTTAATCACCCACTCTTCGCCATCAAGCTCCGCCTTTGTCGTAAGACTCGCCAGATCACTGCCAGCGCCGGGCTCAGAGTACCCCTGACACCAAATCATTTCCGCTTTGATGGTGGGTTCAACAAATGCCTTTTTCTGCTCCTCGGTACCCATCTCGAGTAAAACCGGCGTGAGCATGGTGACACCCTGTCCGTTAAAACCACGATGCACCCGCTCGGCCCCAAACTCCTCGGCAATGATGCGCGATTTAATGATATCGGGCTCTGCCCCGTAACCTCCGTACTCCCTAGCTATGGTTCGGCTGTGATAGCCGTGCTCGATAAGGAGACGTTGCCAGTCACGCATGGCTTGGCTTTTAATTCCATCACCCAGTTGTGGTTGTTTGTGCTTGTTGGAACGAACGAACGACTTCACCTCCTCACGGAACGCGTCGTACTCACTTCCGTATGACAGATCCATTGACCTACCTCTATTATTTTCCTCGACAGTAGCACATCCTCCAGCCTACAGCCGTGCCGGCTTACTAACGCAAATGGGCGATCTGTCGTATCCTGCGCCCCTTGAGCCAACGAGTCAGTCATCACCGTGGACCTGATCAATCAATACCTGTCGCTGTGGATGTTCATCATCCTTATGGTCTCCACACCTGGACCCGCCAATATGCTGCTAATGACGGCGGGTGCGCAGCAGGGGTTGACGCGCACCCTGCCGTTCATTGCGGGTCTGACCGCAGGAAAACTTGCTCTCAACATCGCATTGGGACTAGGGCTGATGGGTTTACTTGAGGCCAATCCCACCATCGCCACGATTTTTGTTTATTGCTCAGCCGCCTACATGGCCTACTTGGCATTGCGCAATTGGACGCCACCAGCGCCCGGCAGCGCTAGCGCAAGCTTCACGTTTCTCTCGGGTAGTATTGTTCACCCACTCAGTCCGAAAACCTGGATGATGGCCACGCTTGCCATCACGCAGTTCGCTGACAGCGTTGAATCAACCGCGGAACGCCTGCTTGTTGTCCCCCTCAGTTTTCTGGTGGCGCAGGTGTTTTTTGCCGTTGTGTGGTGTGGATTGGGCGTCATGATGAGTCGCGCCTTTGAACAAAGTATTGTCATGCACCGAGCATTGATTTTGTTGACGTTGGGCGTCATCGTTTGGGCTCTGTTGCAATAATGCACAAGTACAGCACACGACCCTGAAGGTGCTGGCTAATAAAAAAGGATCGCAAGCAGACACGATGTCCTCTACCTGGAAAACACCCTCACGGCGACGAGTTTTGAAGGCACTAGCAGCCGCTCTGGTGTTGTTACCACAGGTGTCTCTGTCCGCAATGAAACGGCTTCTACCAGCCAACAAAGCGTCGAGTGACTTCATTGAACACAATGACCTACCGCTGGCCTTAGAAACAGTCCGAAGCGCC
>JAACDF010000182.1 GCA_009937065.1 Gammaproteobacteria bacterium
AGTCGACCGCCCGGGAATACAAACTTTCCTGGCATGAACTTATGCTTCATCGAGCGCTTACCTAAGAGGATTCTTGGCTCTTCTGCTTGCTGCACGATAATGAGTGTTGCGGCATCGCGTGGCCTGACTGCTTTTTCCCCCTGCTGTCGATATTCCTCAGGTCTACCGGGTGTCGTGCCGTATCGACTCATTACTACTGTCCCGTTTTATTATCGTTATCCACGGATACAAACCATAACTCAGTTTCTTCTTTATGGGTGATTGTCGCCTGCTTAAGTCGTTGTCAGTTGGACTAAACCCATGAGACGCTAGAGGCCTACTTAAGATAAAGAAACGTTGGCTGTATTTAGGAGTATGTTGTGGACTTAGTGGCATTTGAGGCGGGCGCGAAGAAGAACTGTCCGATTTATGAGTTTTTGGGTTTGCAGGTGTTGGAGGCTGAAGATGGCGTGTTTAAAGCGTTAATCCCCAATACCAAGGCTTCAGGAAATCACATTGGCATCATGCACGCGGGCGCGCTGTTCTCGCTGGGAGAATTTCTTGGTGGGCTTATAACCGCGCGTTACCTGGATAATCCGCGAAAGTTCCAGCCCGTCGTAAGAGACCTAAAAATCGACTTCAAGGCGCCAGCCATCTCGGATATCACGGCGACCGCCTATTTTACGACTGAGCAAGCGCTAGAGATGAACGCCAAACTTGAGGAGACGGGTAAATACGATTTCCAGCAAAAGGCCGTTCTCACGGATAAAAATGGAACCGTCGTTGCAGAAACGCTGGGCTCCTACGCTCTCCGAAACTTTTTAGGTTAGGGCAGAGCTTAAAGGCTCAAACCACCGTCAACCACAAGCTGTTGCCCCGTGACGTAGGCTGCCATCGGAGACGCAAAAAACAGCACGCCACCGGCAATGTCTTGTGGCTTACCAAACCTCGGTATGGGGTTCATTTTACTGAACTGGGCTTCCTGTTCTGGACCCGACTGATTTGCTGTCATCTTGGTCGGAACCATGCCAGGTGCTACCGTATTTACCCTGACGCCTGAGTGGCCCCATTTTTTTGCCAACGCTTTTGTCAGCTGCACTAAACCCGCTTTACTTGCGCTGTAGGCGGGGTTATTCACCGCCGGATTGATGGACGCAACAGAGTCGATGTTGATGATCGAGCCCTGAGACTTCACCAGCAAGGGGTAGAACTCAGTGCAGAGCTGCATTGCACCTGAAAGATTGATACTCAAAATCTTGTCAAAGCCGGATCGTTCAAATTCGGCCTTCTTCCAAAGAACCGCTCCTATGCAATTAGCTAACACATCCAGTACGTCGAACTGACTGGCTAGGCTGGTTATCGCCGCCTCATCTTGAACATCCAGTTGGTAATAGGTGAAGTGACTAAAATCATTGTCGTAGCTACTGGTGCTACGAGTCCCCGTAATGGAGACCGTAGCACCGGCTTCATAGAAAGCGGTCGCCACTCCGTAGCCGATGCCGTCGGAGCCGCCACAAACCAAGACATGTTTGTCCGTAAAATCCAGTGCTGCTAC
The DNA here is from genome assembly GCA_009937065.1 of Gammaproteobacteria bacterium. GTDB lineage: Bacteria > Pseudomonadota > Gammaproteobacteria > Pseudomonadales > Halieaceae > Luminiphilus. The sequence continues at coordinate 1,535 of JAACDF010000182.1, forward strand.
TAAGCTCATTATCGCGGCCCCTGTCCGTCATCGATTTTTATGACTGTTCCGGTCACACATTCCGAAGCGGGTGAAACCAGGAAGAGGAGGGTGCTATCCATTTGTGCTGGATCGCAAATTCGCCGTCGCGGAAAGCCCTGTGAGATATCACCGACGCGAGACAGCATGCCATCCATCATCTCGCTCGAAAAAGCTCCAGGCGCAATACAATTCACATTGATGTGATTTCGCGCCCACTCCACTGCATGCGACTCGGTCATACGCACGACTGCACTCTTAGTGGTGGAGTAAAGTGTGGTGGCAATTGCGCCTGATATGTTGAATGCCGCAACCGATGCTATGTTGACGATACGCCCCGGCATCTTTTGCTCAATGAGTCGTCGAGCGACCTCACAAGACAGAACCCAAGGCCCTATTAGGTTGGTATCAAACACCGCATCAGTGAGTTCGTCGGACATCTTAATGGCGCGTTCAGCGTCCGGGATGCCCGCGTTATTAATCAAAATTTGAACGGTGCCAACTCGATCTTCAGCTTCGACTAACGCCGCGCGAATACTGTCCCGTGACGTCATATCGATCGCGATAGGCTCGCAAATACCCCCGTCCGCTCGAATCTCCTCTGCAAGTGCCTCCAATCGATCGACGCGCCGGCCCGTTGCGACGACTTTGGCACCACAAGCGGCAAGGACTTTTGCAAACCGTTTTCCAAGGCCTGAGGTAGTCCCAGTGACAAA
>JAACDF010000183.1 GCA_009937065.1 Gammaproteobacteria bacterium
AACAACGCGAGTTTGAGTCTTACGTCTGCTTTGGTTTCGCACTTATTTTTGCAGGGCAGGCTTTCGTCAATATGGGCGTTAGCTCCGGACTGTTACCCACGAAAGGTTTGACGCTGCCGTTCATTAGTTACGGCGGTAACAGCTTATTTGTTAGCTGCATGATGGTGGGAGTGTTGCTGAAACTCGAGCGCAGTCGCTCACAACGGCCGCAGAAGCTTCAAGCGAGGAGGACGTCAGTATGACACCCTCGGCGCGCAGCGTGATGATTATGGCCGGGGGTACCGGTGGGCATGTTTATCCGGGACTTGCGGTAGCTAAAGGGCTACGTGCAAGAGGCTGGGATGTCTCTTGGATTGGGACTGCTCGTGGCTTAGAGGCGAGCGTTGTACCTGCCAACGATATTGTACTCCATACATTTAAAACACTGGGTTTGCGGGGCAAGGGTCTGTTTTCGAAGGCAAAAGGCCTCGTCTCTCTGTTATGGGCGTGCCTGCAAGCACTTCTACTCTTGCTACGTCACCAGCCGAACATGGTGATCGGTTTTGGTGGTTACGCTGCGGGTCCCGCGGGTGCTGTGGCGAGATTGCTTGGGATACCGTTGTTGATTCATGAGCAAAACGCGGTGGCCGGGACAACAAACCGTCTCCTGGCCGGCCGGGCAACGCGCGTGATGGCAGGTTTTGAAGGCGCCTTCGCGGCAGGTATTAATGTCAGCGTCACGGGCAATCCGCTGCGTGACGAACTAAGCGAGGTAACCTCGAAAGCCTATCCCGCAGCATCATTCGATTCGTCGCGCCGTTTGCGCGTCCTCATCTTGGGTGGGAGTCAGGGTGCCCTTGCATTGAATACGGGATGCCCCGAGGTCTTCTCCCGCTTATCTGCGGATCAACTGGCACGCATTGACATAAAACATCAGTGTGGCGTCGCCCACGTGGATGTCACTGAAAAGGCCTGGTTTCATCTTGGCGTTAACCAGCATGAGGTTATGCCTTTCGTGGATGACATGGCGGGGCTTTACCACTGGGCCGATCTTGCGATCTGCCGAGCGGGCGCGTTGACCGTGAGTGAGTTGGCTGTCACTGGGACGCCGAGTTTATTGGTGCCTCTCCCGCAGGCGATCGATAACCACCAGATGAAAAATGCTGAAGCACTGCAGTTGGCGGGTGGTGCCACTATTGTTCCCCAAAGCGAGTTGGCGAGTGATGCAATTCCCGCGTTCCTATCGCGTGTCCTAGACGACGCACCAACATTGCAACGGATGTCCAGTGATGCACGCGGTTGGTCTAAGCCCAGTGCCACGCGCGACGTGGTCGCGATTGCGGAGGAGGTGGCCTGTGGCTGAGACCATCCTCACTCGAGAACCCATGATGCGGCGCATTCAGTGCATACACTTTGTTGGTATTGGCGGCTCTGGCATGAGCGGCATTGCCGAGGTGCTGGTGGGTCTCAATTACACCGTATCCGGATCTGACATTGCGGAGAGCTCTTCGGTTACGCGTCTGACGAATCTTGGAATCGATGTTTCGATTGGCCATAGAGCCTCTAACGTAGATGGCGCAGACGTACTCGTTGTGTCTTCTGCTATCAACGAGGCTAATCCTGAAATTAAAGCGGCCAGAGAGCGGCGTATCCCGATTGTACCTCGAGCCGAGATGCTGGCTGAGTTGATGCGTTATCGCTTCAGCATTGCGGTTGCTGGAACCCACGGCAAAACAACGACCACCAGCCTCATTGCATCACTGATGGCTCAGGCGGGCTTAGATCCAACGTTTGTGATTGGCGGTGTGCTCAATAATTTGGGTACCAATGCGCAGTTAGGTGCGAGTGATTATTTGGTCGTAGAGGCCGATGAAAGCGATGCTTCGTTCCTGCATCTTTTACCCATGATGTCGGTGATCACCAATGTAGAGCCAGATCACATGGAGCATTACGAAGGTGATGTAAGGTCTTACCATCAGGCGTTCATCGAGTTCCTTCAAAACCTACCCTTTTACGGTGTGGCTCTTGTATGTCTAGATGATCCTGGCGTACGTGAATTGCTGCCGAGTATCACTCGTCAGGTCGTGACTTACGGTTTTGCTGATGATGCCGACTTCCGGCTCGAAGCCTTAACATTCTCTGGTACCGAGAGCCACTTCACCTTAAACCGAAAGGCATTGGGTGACGCATTAAGTATTCGTTTGCCGATGCCGGGTGCGCACAATGCCTTAAACGCTGCGGCCGCTGTCGCCGTATGCTCTGAGCTAGGTGTCGGTAGCGATACCATTGTGCAGGGTCTAGCTGGGTTTGAAGGTGTGGGCCGTCGATTCTCTGTGCTTGGCGATATTGTCTGGCAGGACGGGAAGGCTTTGTTGGTGGATGACTACGGTCACCACCCTACGGAGCTCAGGGCGACTATTAACGCTGCGCGGGAAGCCTACCCAGATAGACGCTTGGTCATGGTATTTCAGCCTCACCGTTACAGCCGGACGCGTGACTGCTACGACGATTTTGTCGAGGTGTTATCGACGTTGGATGGCCTCGTTCTTCTCGAGGTCTACTCGGCGGGTGAAGATGAGATTTCCGGTGCCGATAGCCGATCATTGGCGCGCAGCATCCGACAAGCAGGATGGGTCGATCCGGTGTTGTTAAGCGATAACGGCCAACTGTCAGCTCGGCTAGCCAAGGTCCTGGAAGATGGCGATGTGCTCATCATGCAGGGTGCTGGGAACATAGGCCGCCTATCGAAGTTACTGTCGGAAGCAGAGTCGCTGGAGGTGTTGTCATGAACACCGACCTTCGAGACATGAATCTGACGGTATTAATGGGCGGCGACTCAGCAGAGCGTGAGATCTCACTCAAAAGTGGTTCAGCGGTAGCAGATGCACTCGAGTCCGCGGGCGCCCGAGTTACCCGGCTCGATACAGCAGCGAAAGGCTGGCATCTGGATCTGCCCATTGAGACTTTCGTCTTCAATCTGCTACACGGCGCGGGCGGTGAAGACGGTCAGATTCAAGGGCTACTCGAGTCTCTAGGGGTTCACTATTCAGGATCCGGGGTTCTGGGAAGTGCTCTCTGTATGGACAAAGCCAAAACCAAGCTCCTCTGGCAGAGTCTCGAGCTACCCACGCCTGACTTTGAGATTATTGACGACAGTAGCGATCTTACGGCAGTGATTGATCGACTGGGTCCTGTGTTTGTAAAGCCGGTTTCCGAGGGATCCTCGGTCGGCATGTCCAAGGCCTACGACGCAAGCGCGCTAGAGTGCGCTTTGGTAAAAGCAGCTGAATCGGGTG
>JAACDF010000184.1 GCA_009937065.1 Gammaproteobacteria bacterium
GCTTATCTGACGCCGCAACAACGCTGATTATTCGGTCTGTGATTGTTTGCCAGCCGATGTCCTTGTGTGACTCTGGCTCGCCAGCTCGAACACTTAAAGCTGTATTCAATAGCAAGACGCCCTGCTGCGACCAGCATCCGATTTGAAATCGACTGCCCCTTTTCACACCCAGGTCCTGCTCTAGCATCTTCCGGATATTAACGAGCGATGGTGGTAACGGACTCGACTCTGACACCTCGAATGCACGTCCCGTCGCCTGATTTTCACCGTGATATGGATCCTGCCCCAAGATCACTACCCGAACGTCTCGCGGGGCTAGACCGTTCAGCGCGGCTAACAGGAGGTCGAATCGAGGGTAGTATTCACTGCCACTAGCGGCTTCTTGCGCCAATCGTGCCACGATGCCATGCGCAGTTTCACTGCTTAACACGTCGTTCAGATCGAAGCGCCAAGCCAAGGGGCAAATATCTAAGAGTGTCATGAGCGTCGAAAGGTCTATCGCGTGGCTTGATGAAGCAGACGTCAACTGTAACACTCTTACTCATCTTATGTGGGATAGGTTGCACACTTGGGCACTGCCGCTACCAAGGACAGCATCATCAGTGATTTGGAGGCTCTAAGCGTAAAACGACTGACGCCCTGCCTCTCGTTAGTCGTTGAAGAAACTGCTGATTATCTCTTTACTCTCTCAACAAGCTCTCGGATGGATCAGAAAAACCAGGATCAGTGCTACCAGGCTTTTTTGATACTGCAAAGTGCCTCAAAGACGATTGTTTCCGAGATAACGTCGGCTATTTCTGTCGCCTATAAGCATTACCTTCTTTCCGAGGTGAGTGACGAGGTTGATGATGACGCTGGCGCTCCTGTGCTATCCCTAGTAGCACTGGAAGAGTTTGAAGACACCTTAGCTATCGAAAAGATTGTTCGCGCAGGAACAGAGCGATTTTGGCTGGAGCTTGAGAGCATCATGCTGCGCCTCGCCCGTGGCCTCGATATCGAGCCCGACGCGGTGGAACTTCCAGTCAGTCCTCGGACGATCTGCAGTGCCTACCGGCAATCGCTCCAAAATATCGATTTCCCCAGGGCCTTTTTAGTCGATGCCGATAGCGCGTTCGTGAGGAAGCTGCTACCCGAACTCGCTGGCATCTACCGGGTATTGAACGAAAATCTTGCTTCTCTGGGTTTATTGCCCGATATCGAAGCGGAGCTGACCCAAAGTGGCTCTCGACTGCTGATTCAAACCAACACGCATCGTGGGAGAGGTGCAGCTTCCTCCGCATGGCAAGACTCTGACATGCCAGTGTCGACTCAAGAGGGTGATATCGACTCGACCGAGGGAGTCAAAACGCCAATACCGGTAAATGACCGACTGATTCACTCAGCCGAGTGGGTAGACTCATTTGCCGTTGATACCTTATCGGGCCAGTCTCGGCCCGTTGCGTTCTTGCGGGCTTCGCCGTCAACACAAATTCAGCCAGCAGAACTGATAGAAGCTTCTGGCGGCCGGGCCAACTTCACACCCAGTCGTATATTACCGCCTGTCAGGGATGAAGCAGGAGGCGCTAGACTCCTCAAAAACGCAGAAACCCTTCTGTCCGCAAATCAGACAAGCACTGTAGAGATCGAGTCTGAGTCTCGGCGTATAGCGCACGCATTGGCGGAGCTCCGCAGGGAGGCACCCCCACGTCGATACACCGTTGATGGACTAATCGAGGCCATAGGCTTTCCGCCTAAGGCAGCTGTTTACGACCGCTTGGTGGAAGCCTTCAAAATTTCATCTGGGCTCTTTGACTACGTCTTCGATCGCACCGCACCTCCGGTAGACATGCAGTCGCCTTTGGCAAGTATGGAACTGTGTTTTTTAGAGCTATCTCTGATCGACCAGAGATTTTTAATTGATGCAGAGCATCCCGGGAGATTGCTGGTTGACCGTGTGGCAGACTTGGTAACGCTACTCCCCAGAGGTAAAGCCCATCATCTAAAAGGGTTTATCGACATTGTCCGCGAGCTCAACCAACGTTTTGATGGCTCGCCCATCGCCCTGGTCTATGCCACAGGTGCCATCACTGACTTATCGACTGCACTCATTGCTCAGCAGCGTCTCAACCGTGATCGTCTTATTGCCAAAGAAAATGCCACAGACCGAATTGACGGTGCGCGCGCAACCGTGGTGTCAGCGATACAGCAGGGTTTGGGTAATCACAGGCAGTCAAGGTATCTACCCATGGTCATCAAAGAGGGTCTCTTCGACCAATGGGTGGTCGATGTACTGAAAGGTGCGTCAGCGAGTGATATTCAAGACCGTCTCGCCCTACTCATTCGATTTATGGGCAATGAGGTGACGGAGCCCGATCACTCCCTTGAGCTCTCCGACCTATTAGATGTTTTTGGTGCGGTCATGTCACAACGACCAGCCGTACGAGCCGTACTAGAGGAGTGCTCGAATCGAAAGGACGACGAGACTATTGAGACAATTTTGGGACCGGATTATTGGGGCGCTTCCCTCGACCTCATGCCGGGAGAAGTAGACCGAAGACTGGCTGGCCGCCCGCGTCTTAAACGCGCTGTTCGTGCTGTTCAAAAGTTATCCTTGGATACGTGGTTCCTGCACAAAAGCGGCAGTGATCACAGGTACCTTCAAATTGTATGGGTGAATCGCCACAACACACGATTTGTTCTCAGTGACGAACGCGGTGTGAAGCAACGTGACTTGTCGCTTCTGCAAATAGCATCAGAGCTTGGGCGCTCATTAAAGACCTTAACGACACTTGAACAACTCAGCCTCGTCGAGCAAACACTGTTTTCTAAATTAAGCGAGA
>JAACDF010000185.1 GCA_009937065.1 Gammaproteobacteria bacterium
AATTCCACCTCCGCATCTTTCGAACGGCCCAACCGACATAATTGGTCCGCATAATGCGCGCTCATTTCGGGGGCTTGCTTGACCTCCATTTGAGCATCACGCCAAAGACGATTTAGCTGATCGGGTTTTGTAGCTGCCTCCAGTTGTCTAGTCAGCACCCAGGAAGTGATGTTGACACGCTCAGCTTTCGAGAACAGATCAGCCTTCACTAACTTGGGCAGTCGCTGAACAACCGTCTCGGTCTGCTCGTTAAACATTGCTAGCAGGGTATCCCGCAACAGAGCCGACTCTCTCTCCTCCCGTTTTTTTTCTAGCCAGCGCCCAACACCTGGGCCAAGCCCCAGAATAGCGGACAAGAGATTGAGGCAAGTTCGAAGTACCCAGAGAAGGACGAGTAGAGCAATACCTGCTGCCACCAGCGTGGTCTCAAGTCTGTATTTCCCGAACTGAACAAGAACGTATCCCGCATCGAAAGAAAGCAACGATACGAGCGCAACACCGGCAGCCAAACCACCCAGGATTAACCACACCTGCCGCCGCATTACTGCACCTCCTCCCTCTCTCTCACGTCCACGATGTCTGGTGTGACTAGTGGCTCATCGCGGAAAGCACGCAAGGTCTCTGACAGACTCGGAAGAGAGGGCGCCACTTCAAGAAGCATCAGGGTCCTTAGCGTTTTAGTAATGCTCATGGCACGAGAATCATCAGCGCGCGCACGCTGCCTCAAAAATAGTTCGGCACGTTGGAGTGATGCGACAAAGTTAGACTGATCACCCATCAAAAGGGCTAATCGAGCCTGCTCAAACATCGCCACTAAAGAAGATTTCGCCAGTGCCGCCCAGTCACCCGGCAAAGGTCGCACCTCTGCAGACTCAAGCGCCGTAACCACGAAATAGGAGGATATAACGCCCATCGCTTGCTGCAAGAACGAGGCAGAATTTAGTGCTTCATCAGTTGCAGGTTCTGAAAAATCTTGAGGGTCAAACCCAAGTGACACGAGCTCAAGCTGTCCCACCTGCTGCTCAAGGGCATGCAACTGACTAAGGATTCCGATGCGATCAACCTGTGGTAAGGCGGACAGCTCGGCGATATGAGAGGCGAGCGAACTACGAAGTATTTCCGCTTTTCGGGTATCGACGCCGACCAAAAGCTGATCGGCTCCACGCAATAGGACGAGCGCAGCTGATACATCTCTGGCGACTTGAAGACGCTGGTTCGCCATTCGAACATTAAACTCAGCCTCTGCGATTCGCCACGCTGCCTGATCAACACCTGATTGCCGCTCCAACTGCGACTCGGCGCGAGTAAGCGCTTCCTTTAAACGTTGTTCAGACGCCGAAATTCGGGCAACGTCTTGACTGAGCTTAGAGAGCTTTGCGTCCTGCTCCCTAATCAGCTGCGCAAAGCGCTCATCAATCACCGTGGCAATTTGAAGGGGGATTTTCTCGAGTATGGTGGTATTGGCACTTTCCAGCTCCTCGACGGATGCTTTAATCGCGTCACGCTCATCGAGTAAGTTATTGGCAAAGGGTAGACCGTAATAGTAGCCGGCGGCTGCGAACACAGCGAGACACAATAGCAATACGAGCAACAGACTCCGGGTTATCCAACCTCCCACTCGACTCGCTTTCTTTGCAACGCGTTGCTCGCTCATAACATCACCTCGGAACTCTGCTAACTAGGAGATATTCGCAACTGCCTCAAGTAGTGCTTCGTCCCCCGCCCCAGCCGCTACTATACGCGATTGCCAGCCCAGCTCTCGAGCCTGATCGGCAACTCGCTGCGAGGGTACCACCAGAGTATGCGTATCGAAGACCGCCACACCGTAAGCCCAACACAGGTCCGTCAATCTCGTCAGAGTTTCGCCACTAGCCACGTGAATAATACTTGGACTCTCGACTGATACAGCAGATAGGAAGCTCGCCTCCATGACATCAGGCCATACACGCTGATAACACTCAATGACGGAGAGATGAACACCCAAACTGACCAAACTTGTCTCTATGAGATCCCTGCCACCCTGCCCCTTCACAAGGACAGCATGGGTGATCGATTGCGAGAGGGCCTTCAGCAGGGCAAGTATGCCCTCTGAGTCTTCTCGCAGGGGAGATTCTGCGCGAACCCCCTTTTTAAGCAATTCTTCTCGAGTTTTAGCGCCAACAGCAATGGTCGCTGGCCCTTCACTGGTTATTGCTTTGGCGACTTCTTCAAAACCATGACGAACCGCGTTGACCGACGTGTAAATGACGGCCGTGGTGGCAAGTGGTACATCATCAATCGTCGGTAGGCTGTGCGTTGGCTCGATGGCTAGAAGGGGAAGCTTGACGGGCAGATGCCCCGCTGCTGCCAGACGCTCGGCGAGACGATCAACATCCTCTGCAGAACGTGTGACAACAACGCGTGTCACGATCGCGCTGCTTTCAAGATATCTGCCGCACCCTTGGCAAGTAATGCATCGGCAACCTTGAGCCCGAGAGCCTCAGGTTCAGAACCGCGAGCTTCTGAGGCAATGACCGTCTTTCCATCGGGCGAGCCGACACGAGCGCGCAACCATAAGGAGTCGCCCTCTGCGACCGCAAAACTTGCGATAGGGACGTCGCAACCCCCGTCAAGTCGTCTAACAACCGTACGCTCTGCAATCACCCGCCTAGACGTTTCTTCATGCGCGAGCGGCGCCAACAGTTCGGCAACCCGGCTATCTGCTTCTCTGTATTCAATACCAACCGCACCCTGTCCTCCGGCTGGAAGAAGAAAATCCTCATCGATTGCAGCACCAATTCGGCTATCAAACCCCAATCGTTTAAGCCCAGCACAAGCCAGGATGATGGCATCAAAGTCCCCAGCATCGAGCTTTGCCAGTCGGGTATTCACGTTCCCCCGTAAAAAACCAACTTGTAGATCCGGTCGTCGCTGCATTACCTGACATGAACGGCGCAAGCTAGAGGTGCCAAGTCGAGCACCCTCTGGTAAGGCATCAAAACTCGTCACGCCTACCAGTGCATCACGTGGATCTTCTCTTTCACAAATAACACCGAGCGTTAAGCCTGGCGGCAACTCCATGGGCACGTCTTTCATTGAGTGAACAGCGATATCCGCACGCTCGTCCAACAACGCCGTCTCAAGCTCCTTAACGAACAACCCCTTTCCACCCACTTTATACAAGGGCTTATCTAAAAGCTGATCGCCTCTTGACGTCATACCGAGCAATTTCACCTCAAGCCCCGGGTGGTGCCTTTTGAGCTCGGCCTCAACAAAATGAGCCTGCCACAAAGCCAGTGGACTCTCGCGAGTCGCTATTGTTATTGAATTCATGCTTCCCCCTATTGCTTTTCAGCTCTTCACCCGCGCATGCAATGCCCTGCACCTGATACAATAGCGAGCCGTAAATCAACAGAAGTGTATCGCGTGTCCAGTTCTTTAGACAGTCATACGAGTCAAACGTGGGGTGGTCGCTTTAGCCAAGCGACAGATGCTTTTGTGCAGGAATTCACCGGGTCCTACTCCTTTGATCACGTGCTCGCGCATTACGACATTCAAGGGTCACGCGCGCATGCAGAAATGCTCGCCTCCTCGGGAATTTTGACCGGTACAGACCTGAGCGAAATTCATAGAGGCCTAACCCAAGTAGAGGAAGAGATAGCCTCTGGCGTCTTCAATTGGAAGGTTGAGCTCGAAGACGTACATATGAATATCGAAGCGCGCCTCACTCAATTGATTGGTGATGCGGGTAAGCGTCTGCATACAGGCCGATCCCGGAACGATCAGGTTGCGACTGACATCAAGCTTTATCTTCGGGCTGCCATCGAGAGCATCCGGACTCAAATTACCAGACTTCGCTTGGGGTTGATTGATCAGGCTGAGCGATACGCTGACACCGTCATGCCGGGTTTTACGCACTTGCAAGTGGCGCAGCCCGTGACATTTGGTCACCACCTGTTGGCTTGGAACGAGATGCTAGCGCGTGACGACAGCCGTCTTGCTGATTGTTCCAATCGGATGAATTACTGCCCTCTGGGTTCGGCAGCACTGGCAGGCACGTCCTATGACATAAATCGACATATGACGGCTGAAGCGCTGGGTTTCCTTGCGCCGACAGAGAACTCTTTGGACTCGGTATCTGACAGGGACTTTGCTATTGAATTCACGGCAGCCGCTGCAATCACCATGATGCATCTCTCGCGCATGGCAGAAGAAATGATTATCTGGACAAGCGCACAATTCAACTTTGTTGACCTTCCGGACCGCTTCTGTACGGGATCATCGATCATGCCGCAAAAGAAAAATCCGGACGTGCCGGAACTGGTTCGCGGTAAAGCTGGTCGTGTTCAGGGGCACCTGGTGGCGCTCATCACACTGATGAAGGGGCAACCGCTTGCCTACAACAAAGACAATCAGGAGGATAAAGAACCCCTCTTTGATGCGGTGCGAACCGTCCACGATTCCCTTGTCGCATTTGCTGATCTGGTACCAGCCATGTCTGCAAAGCCGGAATCGATGCGACGTGCGGCGAGTCTGGGACACCCGACCGCGACCGACCTTGCCGACTACTTGGTAAGAAAAGGGGTCGCCTTTCGTGATGCGCATGAGATTGTGGGCACCGCGGTGGGAATGGCCGAGTCCGAAGGTGTGGATGTCGCGGAACTATCGCTTGAGACGCTCCAAAGTCTCAGCACCGAAATCGATGACGATGTATTTGATGTTCTGACACTCGAGGGATCTGTCGCAGCACGAGCTCACATTGGCGGCACCGCCCCAAAACAGGTCCTAGCAGCTGCTAAGCGCGCAAGAGACGCACTGAGCTAAATGTTTCCCAAAGTAAAATAGTCTTTTGATTCGCTGTGCTAGGGGCGAAAGTGCAGTGATGCTTGAAAGATAATATCTGGTGCACTTTCGACCATAATGTCCTCTGCGAAACTGACGTCAAACGCCCACTGTCGATCTAGCTGACGTCGCAATCCAAGGCTTAAAATACCCGCAGTTTTTCCAAGCGCATCAAGCTCGCTGGTTAACAATGCACTGTGACTGTCTAGCTGAGCGATTAGGGACCATCGATCATTCAGGAGCCATTCGGCGGACAAGCCCGTGAACCATAACCAGTCTTTTTGCTGCGCTCCAAACAGTGCGCTTTGACCTACGCGGGTGACGCCGAACTGCCCGTGCCAGTACAGCGGGAGGTTTCCTTGGTGCGCGCCACTAAAACGCGTCACGCCATAAAGATCATCAGCACCACTTCCTAGCCATCTATCAGATGACCCAGTGGACGCTTTATAGCCAACCGCATAGGTAATTTGAAGTTCCTGCTGACGCTCCGAGACATAACTTAGCTCAACTGTCGTATCACCCTGACCTGAGACAGAGCGATCGAGTAGCCCTTGCTGTTCGGCACCATCAAACTGAAAACGTATTTGATCCTCCGGCAGCGTGCTCCGACCACCATCACTCATCCCAAAGAAGTCATGCCAGCGGTTAACATAAGAGTCCACGAAGCCGCCATTGTGCTTCATCGACGGGATACGCGCGCTGAGCTCCCACTGCGGGGATAAACCCCACCGAATGTTAACGCTGTGCTTTTGTGTTTCCCCATCAAAAAAAACCCGTTCGCGCTCAGACTCCTGAGAAACGAAATGTGTCGCAACGTCAGAATGCAGTGTGACTGAGATTCCTTGCTTGATATCGGCCGAGCGCTGCGACGGCAGTGCGACCAACTGCGCGATTGGAGAAAGATTTTCCACCCAGAGGGGTTCGTGCATCACCTCGGCGAATACTGTCATTGGAGCAAGCGACGTGGCAAAGGCCAAGGTCCAGAGACGTCGCGCTATCACCATTCGATTTGCTCACCGGCATGCTCGGCCAGTTCCCGACTCAACAACTCGCGGAACGCATGATTAGTTCTGGTATCGAACCACTCTTCATCAGCATCTCGCCACACGAAATGAAAGCCACCGCCAGGGGTTGCCAACCACAGTTGCTCAACTGCAGGTTGTCGACTGAGAACAAAGACTACCCCATTGCTGAATGTCACATTGAGAACACCCTCAGCTCCAGCAATATCGGGGTCTGACTCCAACTCCTCCAACTTTGATTCAACCACCTCAAAGGTTTCGTCTATACACTCGTAATACTGGGGCGATGCAGACATGTTGTGTCCTTCTCTCAGGTTGATATTGAACGTGGGGGTCGAAACCATAACCAGATAACGATCTCGAGTCACGAACATAGGATAACAGCTGGTATACTAGTGGTTTAGTAATTGGTGGCTTCGGGTGCGACTACTTTTCATTCATTGCATAGCCGTCGCGTTGTCTCTCACCCTAGGTTGTGGACAACCCGGCGAGTTACGACACCCGGAACCAGAACCCCCCACGACTAGCTAACGTCTAACATGTCGCATGATCACAACATCCCTAACGGATTCAGCGTCCGCGACGGTTATCTTTTTTGCGAGGCAATGTCAGCCGAAAACCTCGCAGAGCGTTTCGCTACGCCTTTGTACATCTACTCTCAGGCCGCTATCACTGACGCGTTCACCGAGTGGACAGCCGCCTTCGACGGGACTGACCATCTCATATGCTTCGCCGTAAAGGCCAACTCAAATATCGCCGTTCTCAAACTTCTCGCAAGCTTGGGATCTGGCTTTGATATTGTCTCTGGAGGAGAGTTGCAACGGGTACTTGCTGCAGGTGGTGATCCCGGAAAAGTAGTATTCTCGGGCGTCGGCAAGTCGGCGGAAGAAATCGAATTAGCCATAACCTCTGGCATTCGATGCTTCAATGTCGAATCCGCTCCTGAACTTGCACTCATCGAGAAGACTGCAACACGCTTAAATAAAGTTGCACCAATCTCGATACGGCTCAATCCCGACGTGGATGCCAAAACCCACCCTTACATCTCAACAGGACTCAAAGAAAATAAATTTGGTGTCAATTCGGAGATGGCAAAAACGCTTTACCACATAGCACTCGAATCCGATGCGCTACTACCCGTGGGAATCGATTGCCACATAGGTAGCCAGCTAACGGAAATCGAGCCCTTCAGGGATTCGGTCAAACACCTAAAAGACCTTGTGTTGGACCTGCGCTCTAGTGGCATCGAATTACAACATGTCGATATCGGCGGTGGCTTGGGAATTCAATATCGGGACGAAAATATCCCCAGTGCGCAAGCGCTTATTACAGCGGTAAGAGAGCAGCTTGATGATCTGTCGCTGGAGCTTATGATCGAGCCCGGAAGATCGATTGTTGGCAACGCAGGTGCACTCCTGACGCGCGTGATGGTGGTTAAAGAAGGAGAGACGAAGCACTTCGCTGTCGTTGATGCTGCGATGAATGATCTTCTTCGACCCGCACTGTATTCGGCCTGGCAAACGATTGTGGAGGCCTCACCAGGAGCTGGGCAACCACAGGTATACGATGTTGTCGGTCCTGTCTGCGAAACAGGTGATTTTTTAGGTAAGGATCGAGAGCTAAGTATTGTAGAGGGCGATCTATTAGCCGTCCTCGGCGCCGGAGCCTACAGCTTTACCATGTCGTCAAACTACAACTCCCGACCACGCGCTGCAGAGGTATTAGTGAACGACACAGAAGCTCATGTCATCCGGAAGCGAGAACGAGTGGAAGATCTTTGGGCAGACGAGTGTCTACCAGAGCATATAGGAGGTTGCCTGAATGCAGATTGAATTCACCAAAATGCACGGTGCAGGCAATGACTTCGTCGTAGTCGACGGTGTAAGAAAGTCGATTAGCCTGTCGTCTGAACAGATTCAAGCCATAGCAAATCGACACACAGGCATAGGCTGTGACCAGCTCCTTGTTATTGAGCCGCCAAAGCGCGCCGATGCCGATTTTGAATACAAAATATTCAATGCGGACGGGTCAATTGCAGGCCAATGCGGCAACGGCGCTCGCTGTGTGGGTCGGTTTATTCGTGAGCAGGGACTCTCGCCGAAGCATGAGATTACCCTGCAGGTAGGCGAAAGCCTTCGTCGCCTATCACTGTCTCCGAGTCTGGATGTAAAGGCCGAGTTGGGCGCACCGATGTTTGATCTAGCCGCTGTCCCTTGCGCCCTATCAGCCAACGGCCAAGGCTCGAGTGCTGAATACGAACTGAAGCTCGGTGGAGTAACGGTAAATGCCGGCATACTGTCTATGGGCAACCCTCATGCCGTGATTTTAGTGGATGACTGCGCTGCCACTCCCGTTGAGAAGATCGGACCCATGATTCAGGCGCTGGACGCTTTTCCTGATAGCGTTAATGTCGGATTCATGGAGATTAAAAGTCGCAATACCGCTTCGCTGCGGGTTTTTGAGCGAGGTGTAGGTGAGACACTGGCATGCGGTTCAGGCGCGTGCGCTGCCGTGGTGTACGGCATTAAACTTGGCCTATTGTCGTCCGAGGTGACAGTCGATGTGCCCGGAGGTAAGCTCGTAGTCAGTTGGGCTGGTGACGGCGATGACGTGTGGCTTGCAGGTCCAGTAGAAACTGTATTTCAAGGCAAGGTAAACCTTCGGTAGACGCTATGGGTGATGAGTCGACAGCGAGTGAGTTAACCGCGGAAGTAGTCAGCAACTACCTTCGAGAAAACCCCGACTTTTTTAATCAGCACCCTGAAGCGCTGAGCGAGCTAAAGATCAGCCATGTTGGGGAAGGCGCCGTCTCCCTGGTTGAGCGTCAAGTGGCGACACTTCGAGACCGCAATGCAGAATTGCGCAGACGACTGGACACTCTGATGTTGGTGGCCGAACAAAATGAAGCTCTGTTAGAGGCCACGCAGGAAGTCATCGCCACCATTGCCGAACGTGGATCACACGAAGAGCTCGCCACACTCTTCTGCGACCTCATCAGAAAGCACTTTGGTGTCGAGCTGGTGGCTTTTCACTGGTGCGACGAAGAGAGCAGCGCCGAGGCTGTTGCTGTCGCTTCACACTTAGTGGGCAATAAAACCGCGTCTAGCGGGCCTTTGAGATCTCACGAACTCAGCGCACTATTTGGCGAAGATAAAGGCGAGGGCTCGGCAGCACTGGCACAACTTAGTATCCGATCAGGCGGTGACGCAGTTATCGCAGTGGGATCTACCGACGCCGTGCGCTACGGCATCGGCGACGGCACCTTATTTCTTGAGTACCTAGGAAAAGTCATCGGTAGCCTGCCGATCCACCGGGCTCCGGATTAATTCCTTGGCGGACAATAATCTCAATCATGCGGTTGAACATTACTTGCAATACATTGAGGTCGTTCGTGGCTATTCCGCGCATACAGTAAAAAACTATCGCCGTGATCTAACCAGGCTCATAACGTTTTGCGGTGACCATGCTATCGACGACTTATCCCATCTCAATCAATCTCTCCTTCGCCAGTGGGTAGCCACATTAAGTAAAGAAAAACTGTCCCCGACATCGATTCAACGACACCTTTCATCTACACGATCACTCTATAAGTTCTTGGCACGTACTCGCTCCGACCTCGACGATCCGACTGCGGGTGTGAGAGCCCCCAGAACCCCGCGAACGTTGCCAAAGAGCCTGGAGCCTGATCAAGTCAGTCAACTGCTCAACCACCAAAGTGAGACCGCGTTGATGGCGCGAGACCTCGCCATGGCTGAACTACTCTACTCCGCAGGTTTACGGCTGTCGGAATTGGTGGGCACAAATCTCAACGACCTCGATAGAAATGAAAAAATCATTACGGTCATTGGTAAAGGACAGAAAACACGGATTGTTCCCGTGGGTGGGCCAGCTTTGACGGCCTTGGCAGAGTGGATGAAGTATCGCCCCGTGGCCAACGAGGTGCTTGGCTATGACTCACCGCTTTTCGTAACTCAACGCGGAAAGCGAATCAGCCCAAGAGCGGTGCAAGATAGAATACGTCAGCTTGCGGTGAAGCATGGCATGACCCAGCGAGTTCACCCCCACGTCTTGCGCCACGCCTTCGCAAGCCACCTACTCGAATCCAGTGGCGACCTTCGCGCCGTACAAGAGCTCCTGGGACACGCCAATATTGCAACGACCCAGATTTATACACATCTCGATTTTCAGCACCTTGCCAAAGTCTACGACCAGGCGCACCCGCGAGCGCAAAAGCGCGGCAAGCGAAATACCGATTCATGATCACAACCCTCTCATTCGATCTTGACGATACACTCTGGGATCCACGACCTGCCCTCGTCGCCGCTGATAAAGCGCAGTGGTTGGCACTCGCTCAGCGCTACCCCGATCTCGCCGAACGCTTTACCCAGGATAAAATCTTCGTTTGTAGAAAGCAGATTCTTACCGATGCGCCGTCTATCGTGGGTGATGTAACAGCGCTGCGAATTGAGGTGATGTATCGGCTTTTGCTGTCACTCGACATTGCGCCAGCAGAGGCCGATGAAGCAGCAAGAATGGCGTTCGAGGCCTTTATGGCAATGAGAAACGACGTGATCCTGTTTCCAGAGACAATCCCAATGTTCGAAAGCGTGTCGGAGTCATACACTGTTGTAGCCATTACTAATGGCAACGCTGATGTCTTCAAAACAGAGATTGGTCGCTATTTCAATCTTTCGATTCGCGCAGACGAAGCCGGAATAGCAAAGCCGGACAGGGGTATTTTCGACCTGACCTGGGAAAAACTTGGCTGCCAATCAAGCGAAGTTATCCACATAGGCGACAGTCTCGAAAATGACGTTCAGGGTGCGATTAATGCTGGAGTGACACCTATTTGGTACAACCCTGATAAGGAAGAAAACACGCTAGGAGTTATTGAAGTGAGAGCCCTGTCAGAGCTCCCTTCAGTGATTCAGCAGCTTAGCGACAGGCACTAAGCTGTACGAAGCGATAGCTTAGATTGCTTCCTCGCCTGTTTCACCCGTTCGAATACGAACCACCTGCTCGAGCTCAGAAACGAAGATCTTACCGTCACCAATTTTCCCAGTGCTGGCAGCAGAAATAATGGTTTCGACGATTTGATCCAGATGCTCTGCCGAGGTTGCTATCTCGAGCTTGAGTTTTGGGAGAAAATCGACAACATACTCCGCCCCTCTGTAGAGCTCGGTATGGCCCCGCTGACGACCGAAACCTTTGACTTCGGTAACGGTTACCCCCTGTACGCCAATCTCTGAAAGCGCACTTCGAACATCATCTAGCTTGAAGGGCTTGATAATTGCGGTGACTAACTTCATGAAAACCTCACACCTATTCTTTTTCTATACGGCTTTACGCCGTCGGTGTAAGAGTATGGCGTAAGCGGCTGCGTTTATGAAGTGACGTGACGGGAGTTAGTGCCACAGATAAAAAAA
This sequence comes from Gammaproteobacteria bacterium, assembly GCA_009937065.1. GTDB lineage: Bacteria > Pseudomonadota > Gammaproteobacteria > Pseudomonadales > Halieaceae > Luminiphilus. The sequence continues at coordinate 11,270 of JAACDF010000185.1, forward strand.
ACCCGACAATTAAGCCGGGTTTCGATTCACAAGCTCAACGATCAGCGATTCGCGACCGAACCTTTTGAGCTTACCGCCTCTAGGTCAAAGCGGTCTGACTGCATGACCTTAGTCCAAGCCGCGGCAAAATCACTTACAAACTTCGCCTCGCCGTCATCTGCACCGTAAGCCTCAGAAATTGATCTGAGCTCGGAACTTGAGCCAAACATCAGATCAATAGGCGTTGCTGTCCATCGACGATCTCCCGTCTCGCGATCAGCCGCGACGTAAACACCGGGAAACTCTGTTGATGCAGTCCACTCGACACTCATATCCAGCAGGTTCACGAAGAAGTCGTTGCTGAGTTCACCTTGGCGGTCAGTTAACACCCCATGTGACGAACCACCAGCGTTAGCGCCCAATACGCGCAACCCGCCAGTGAGCGCCGTCATCTCAGGCACTGTCAGATCCAGCAAGCTGGCCTTATCAATCATCGCACCGACGGGTGACATGTAGTTGCGATCCGCATCGTAGTAATTGCGAAATCCATCAGCGACAGGCTCGAGGGCACCAAATGAGGCAACATCAGTATCAGCTTGCGACGCATCCATTCGGCCTGGTACGAACGCAATCTCAAGGTTATGACCACGCTTGGCTGCTGCACTCTCAATAGCGGCGGCACCACCCAAAACAATCATGTCAGCCATGCTGATTTGCTTACCACCACGCGCCTTCGCATTAAATTTGCTTTGTACGCTCTCAAGTGCAGAGAGTGTGGCTGCGAGCTCGTCGGTGTCGTTTACGTCCCAACTATGCATTGGCGCTAAGCGAATTCGAGCACCATTCGCACCGCCGCGCATGTCGCTATCCCGGTACGATGATGCTGACGCCCAAGCCGCTTTGATCAGGCCAGGCCCAGTCGCCCCTGACTTGAGAATTGCTGCCTTCAGTTTCGTCACATCCTTTGCATCAACCAACGCGTGATCGACAGCGGGAATGGGATCCTGCCACAGCATCACTTCAGCTGGCACATCCGAACCAACATATCGGGCTCTGGGACCCATATCACGATGGGTCAACTTGAACCATGCGCGTGCGAAGGCATCCTCAAATTCCGACGGATTTTCGAGGAATCGTTTGGAGATCTCTCGATACGCTGGATCGGACTTAAGGGACAAGTCCGTAGTGAACATGATGGGTGCATGCTTCACATCAGCAAGGTGTGCGTCGGGAACCGTGCCTTCAGCCTGCCCATCGACCGGCACCCACTGAATTGCACCACCAGGGCTCTTCGTCATTTCCCAATCGAACGCAAACAAATTCGAGAGGTACATCATGCTCCAACGAGTCGGAGCGGCGGTCCATGCTCCCTCGAATCCCGAGGTCACAGTATCTTCGGAGTGCCCCTTGCCACAGCGATTGTTCCAACCAAAACCCTGCTCTTCCAGCGCTTCACCTGCTGGCTCCACACCAACGCAATCGCCTGGCTTATGTGCACCGTGTGCCTTTCCAAAGGTGTGACCGCCCGCGATGAGCGCTACAGTTTCCGCATCGTTCATGGCCATTCGGCCGAAAGTATCGCGGATATCGTGTGCCGCGAGGGCTGGATCTGGGTTGCCGTTTGGACCTTCTGGGTTTACATAGATAAGACCCATTTGAACCGCGGCTAACGGGCTGTCCAACTTGCGATCGCCCGTATAGCGTTCGTCCGCAAGCATGACTTTTTCAGGACCCCAATACACAAGATCGGGTTCCCAGTCATCGGTACGGCCGCCTGCAAAGCCAAATGTTTTGAAACCCATGTCTTCCATCGCTACGTTGCCAGCGAGAATCATGAGATCCGCCCAGCTAACGTTGGCGCCGTAAGCCTTTTTGACGGGCCAGAGTAGACGACGTGCTTTGTCGAGGTTGCCATTATCGGGCCAACTATTGAGGGGCTCAAACCGCATTTGACCACCACCAGCACCGCCCCGGCCGTCCGCCACGCGATACGTGCCAGCGCTATGCCATGCCATACGGATAAAGAAGGGACCGTAATGCCCGTAGTCAGCCGGCCACCAGTCTTGTGAGTCTGTCAGCGTTGCACGGATATCGGCCTTTAAGGCATTCAAATCAACCTGGGCAAACGCTTCCGCGTAATTAAAGTCCGCCCCGTAAGGATTTGACTCGGGAGCGTGCTGACGCAGCGGAGTCAAGTCAATACGATCGGGCCACCAGAATGTAGGGGGCTTGGCGAACGTGTTTTCTGCCTGGACCGGTGCCGACATTGCGGTGAAAACCGCGAGGCCTGCAACGGCGAGCTTGAGAGCTTTCATAAATACCACCTCCAAAAGAGACTTATTGTTTTTTGGGAATAGACTGAAATCAGCCATCCCATGCAACCCAATCTAGTCCTCTTCCGGTTGGCGTTCCAATCGAAATATCTGTCGAACTCGATCGAAATTTCTAATCAGTGACCTGAATCATTCGATGTGCTGCTAAAACTCGCATGCAAAATCTGAGATTCACGCTCTGTTAGAGCTCTCCAGAAATCGCATCAACGTAGTGTTGAATAGCCCTAGCGCTGCCTCGGTGAACTGAACCATGTTTTCTTCACGATTCTCCGAGAATGTCTCTACTGTAATAGAAGCGTTGACTGGCCCACTAATACCAATAACGCAGGTGCCAGGTGCATGTCCGTAGGGCGTACCTCTCGGTCCTGCTGCTCCAAGCTCTGCAATGCCCCAGGTAGCATCAAGTTTTATTCTTGCGGCCCGTGCGAATTCAGCCACCATGGGCTCTGTAAGGGGCTTGACTCCTTTTAGTTTGACCAAATCAAGATCAAGAAAGGCGTGGCGCGATTCGCGGGTGTAAATGATGCTGCCACCACGAAAGTAATTCGATGCGCCCGAGACAGATAAGAGATTTGCCGCAATGAGACCTCCGGTGGACGACTCAGCGACCGAGACGGACTGCCCACTGGCAACGAGTTTGGAAGCGATGGCATCGCAGATATTCGAGAACATAGCGGTGTCCCTTGGAATCTGAGGAAGAAGTCACGCTAACCGTAATAGACATAGTTTGCTACGCGGGATCGTGTTGCGCTTCACTAAAGATGGACATCAGCGGCGAACCCAAGCCAGCACATTTTTTTTGAAGACAAAAAAAGGGGGAGCAAAGCTCCCCCAACGTCTCACTCAAACATCTAGCGGGCGGTAGTAAACTCTGGGTAGGCTTCCAGACCACACTCTGACAGGTCGGAACCTTCGTACTCTTCCTCTTCACTTACGCGTACTGGCGTAATGAATCCGATGATCTTGAATGCGGCGTAAGACACCCCGAAGACCCAGAAGAAGATGGTGGCAGCGCCAATCAACTGTCCTGAGAAAGAGGATCCGTCGTTCGTGAGAGGCACCAAGAGAAGACCGAGAAGGCCAACTACACCGTGCACAGATACCGCACCAACAGGATCATCGAACTTCATCTTGTCCAAAGTGACGATGGAGAACACAACCAGTGCTCCACCGAGCGCACCAAAGATGGTGGCTTGAAGCGCTGTGGGTGTCGATGGCTCAGCTGTAATGGCCACTAGGCCAGCAAGACAGCCGTTGAGCGCCATAGTCAAATCAAACTTGCCGAACATCATCTTGGCGACGATCAGGGCAGCGATACAACCACCGGCAGCCGCTGCATTAGTGTTCATGAACACGTTGGCTACTGCGGTCGCATCAGACACAGTTGCGGTTGCAAGAACCGAACCACCGTTAAAGCCAAACCAGCCCATCCACAGAATGAAGGTTCCGAGGGTGGCCAGGGGCATGTTCGCACCAGGGATCGCGTTGACTTTGCCATCGGCAGTGTACTTGCCCTTACGAGCACCAATAACCAAGACACCAGCGACACCTGCTGCTGCGCCCGCCATGTGAACAATGCCGGATCCAGCGAAGTCAGAGAAACCAAGGTCACCTAAGGTGTACATACCGAAGACCGCTTCACCACCCCAAGTCCAATTACCTTCCATTGGGTAAATGAAGCCCGTCATGACAACGGCAAATATGAGGAACGCAAGCAACTTCATTCGCTCAGCAACGGCACCTGACACGATCGACATTGCGGTCGCAACAAATACCACCTGGAAGAAGAAGTCGGCCGACGGCGCATAGCCGTTGTCCAAATTCTCCGCAGTGATGCCGTCAAGCATGAAATTGCTCAGATCGGGGTACATGATCTCGTAGCCGACCAGCATGTACATTGTGCAAGCGATAGCAAACAAAACGATGTTCTTAGTCAAAATTTCGGTCGTGTTCTTACTGCGGACAAGACCGGCTTCGAGCATGGCAAACCCTGCCGCCATCCACATTACCAACGCACCGCACACCAAAAAGTAGAAGGTGTTTAGTGCGTAACTTAATTCAGCTGTTACTTCCATGATGGCTCTCCTTTTAGCTTAGAGCGCATCAACACCGGTCTCACCGGTGCGGATACGAATGGACTGTTCAAGAGACGTGACAAAGATTTTGCCGTCTCCAATATTGCCGGTCTGGGCAGCGCTCGAGATCGCTTCGATGGTCTGATCGAGCATCTCGTCAGAAACAGCGACCTCGACTTGGGTTTTCGGTAGAAAATCGACCACGTACTCCGCGCCCCGATAGAGCTCTGTGTGACCTTTTTGTCGTCCGAAGCCTTTGACCTCGCTGACCGTGATGCCTTGGACCCCGATGGTAGACAACGCCTCGCGAACGTCGTCTAACTTAAAGGGCTTAATGACTGCAGTTACCATTTTCATGAGCTTTTCTCCCTCTCAATGGCTGAAATCAGGTGTTGAATTAGAGGCTCTTGCCAATGGTGAGAATCAGAGCAGCATCTGCCCAGTCATAACCGTAGGCTTCTTCCTTATCGAGATCGGTATCTTCATAAGCAAGCGTGAAATCCAATCCGGCAGCCGACGTCGAAAGCGCAACTGACCAGTTCATGTGATCGGTAGCTTCGTTTAAGTAGCCAGCTTCATCGTAGTCGCCTGAGCCAACCAAAAAGTCCAGTGCGTAGCCTTCGGACAACGCCATGCTGTAGGTGACGTAGGTGTAAGTGAACTTACCTGTCTCACCCCAATACTCGTCCGAGTAGTTCATGCCAATGCCAAAATCGCCGAAGCTTAATGAGCCGTAGATCTCGCCGTAGTCGCCCAGCAAACCTTCGTCTTGTGGGTAGTCGTAATAGATGTAACCAATGTCGTACGAAACACTGTCGCTGATGTCCGCTGCGAAACCTGCGTAGTAATCGAGTTCGATTCCGCCGTTCAAGCCACCACAGGTATCAATCGCGCAGTCAAAATCAACCGCAGCACCCCAGGTGCCAATGTACGCGCCATTATCAAAAGCGACGTCGAAGCCGCCCTGAATCGAAGGCGCGCTGTCCGACTGTGAAATACCACGGAACTTGTAGTCTGATGTCAGTGCGACATTGCCGCTGACTTCAGCGCCAAATGCCTGTGATGCTGGGATAGTAACGAGGGCTGCGAGGGCCACTTTCTTGAATGACATTGTCTTCTCCTTTGTAAATGACAGATCCTGGAAACAACTGAGGGTGCTGTATCTTGGGACGCTCTATGCTTAGCGAGCGGCGCGCCAAACAAATTTAAATTCATTAAAATCAGTTATTTAGCGCTATTACAGACTTCATAAGTCACCCCTTGGATTTCATTTCGCACCAGAATAGTGCGGACTACGATCGCCATTGCGCGAAAATGATGCGGCACCCAGGAGCAGAATTCGGCTACCCTAGACATCTCACGGTGAGAGAGAAATGACATGACAGACAAAGCATCAAGACCTGATCCTAGCGAAGCGGTTTCGAAGCTCTTTGGTGGCATGCTTAAAGAGGGAAAGTCACTAGCCGATGAGGTCTCAGATAACGCAAAAGCCGTTGCCCGATCAGCCCTCGGCAACCTTGATGTTGTCAGTCGAGACGAATTCGATGCACAAGCCGCGGTCCTGCGTCGGACACGGGCTCGAATCGAACACTTAGAATCGGAAGTCGCAACACTCCTTGCAAAGCTGGAGGAACTCGAAACACGCTGATGGATTGACGGCCTGGGGCAGGAAGCTCCCACAACCCATTCAGTATCAACCGACAAGGAAGTCGAATGTCACTCGCACGCGTAGCGACACGATGCCGCCAGGGCATCAGCGCCAGTAAGGTTTGGGTAGAAGCTCACCTCTCGCCGGGTCTCCCGACGATAGCCCTTGTTGGAATGTCTGCAACGGTCGTCAAGGATGCCAAAGAGAGAGTGCGTAGCGCCATTATCTCCTCTGGTTATCGCTGGCCTGACGCACGATTAACTATTAGTTTTTCGCCTGCGGGCGTCCACCAAGCGGCCGCCAGCTTAGACCTTCCCATCGCTGTGGCAATTCTGATTGCCTCCCGACAAATCCCCAAGAGCCTGGCCGATGAGACTGAATTTTATGGCGAGCTCAGCCTGGATGGGCGGGTCTTGGCGACAGGTGGCTTATTGGCCGCCGGGGCAAGCCGACGTGACTCACCTGCAACGCTCATTACACCCAGTGAGAATGCTGCTGTCATAGCCTCACTGTGTCACAACGTCTATGGACTCACCAACTTGGGAGAACTTCGCTCGCCACAAAGCTGGAGGCGATCTCATGCGGTTGATACCAAACACCTGAGGGAAACGAAAAATGCCGAAGTGATACAACTCCCCGCAGGGCAGGACGGGCTGTGGCGGGCATCTGAATTAGCGGCAACGGGAGGTCATCATATGCTGATGTCAGGGGAACCGGGAGCGGGGAAAACTATGGCGGCAACACTCATTAAACAACTCCTACCTGACCTGCCTCAACGCGACGCACTCGAGACGCAAGTTATTTTCGATATTGCAAACCAAGCACCACCCGCGGGTCGTTCTTTCAGGTCGCCGCATCACAGCATCAGTATCGCTGGGCTTGTAGGGGGAACGCGCCAAGCAACGCCAGGTGAAATCAGCTTGGCAAACCACGGCGTTTTATTTCTCGATGAACTTCCCGAGTTTTCACTGGCCACCATTGAGGCACTTCGCCAGCCCCTGGAAGCCGGAGAAATTCAGATAAGCCGTTCGGAGCATTCACACAAGTACCCTGCTAAGTTTCAGCTCATTGCAGCCATGAATCCCTGCCCTTGCGGCTATCGCGACACAACAACGAAGCAATGCCGATGCTCAATTAGTGCCTTAAATCGGTACAACCAGAAACTGTCGGGGCCTCTTTTGGATCGAATCGATCTTTTTATCAGCGTCAATCGATCAAAACTGTCTGATGTGATGTCGCCCCAAGAAAAACTGCACAACCGCTTACAAGTTACAAAATATCGAGTTGCTAAAGCCCATGAGCTCGCGCTAACCCGACAAGGCGTTGAAAACAGCAGAATCAAAAGCGGTGACTTACTAACGCTTTGCGCACTGTCATCGACAACAAAACGTTGGCTGGAAAAAACGGGTGAGCGACTGAAGTTATCTGGGAGAGGTTTACATCGGTGCCTGCGAGTGGCGAGAACGATTGCTGACCTATCCGAGCAACCCGAGGTGACCCAACATGAGCTCAGAGAGGCACTCGTCTACCGAGCGCATATGGGTCAGATATAAAACTAGCCGGGGGGACTTGCCCGCCCGGTAAGATTAAAAGCTTGTAACGTAGTCTGCGAGGTCTTGGATGTCGTCATCACTCAAGGCAGCTGCCTGCCCCCACATCAGAGCGCTTTGGGCGCCGACCGTCTCATTCGCTCGGTAGGCATTCAGTCGACCCACAATATAGTCGGCATCTTGTCCTGCGAGCGCAGGGCCAATCCCGCCGCCGCCGTTCGGTCCATGACACGCGGCGCAGCCCACGTACTTTGCTTCACCGGGAAGTGCAGCGACCGCCTGGTCAGCGACAGATGCTCCGCCGCAATCCTCTCCGGCAACACAAACGTTTGAAAATGACTTGATTCGGTCGGCAATCGCAGCACGTTGTTCATCTGTCTGCGCAAAAGCTGAAGCAGAAAGAGCTAATATAGTGACTAATAGGTATCGCATGGCTCTGGAAACTCGTTTGGCAGTTTTTCTGGAGCGCGGAGTATACAGATTAAAGTGACATCGAAAAAACTGGGTTGTCCAGATAATGTAAATAACAATGACTTTTATTGCATAGCCTTTATGAAATAGTCGGTAGCGCCTTGCCAATACACTCAACTTAGATAGGACTTCTTATGAAACTTTACACCTTTGATCCCGCCCCAAACCCTCAGCGTCTAAAGATGTTCATCGACTACAAAGGCATCGAAATAGACACTGCGCAGGTAAACTTCCAAGAAGGCGAGCAACGCACCGATGCGTACAAGGCGGTTGTGCCTACAGGCACAGTCCCCGCACTGGTCCTAGACTCAGGGCGCGTACTGAGTTCAGTTTTTGCAATCACACAGTATTTGGAGGCAATGCACCCAGATCGCCCGCTCCTGGGCTCGTCCGACGAAGAGCGAGCGCTGATTCTCGATTGGAATCACCGCATCTTTACCGATGTGTTCAAAGCGATCGCCGACCTCTTCCGCAATACGAATCCGGCTTTCGCGGGTCGCGCCCTCCCGGGAACGCTGGACACCGAACAAATTCCAGCGCTCGCCGAGCGCGGAAGAAGCCAATTACTGCACGCGCTGACCGTCATGAACGATGAACTTTCCTCTCGTGATTTTGTTGCAGGCGATAGTTTCAGTATGGCGGATATCGACTTACTCGCCTCGCTACATTTCGCCGGCTGGGCAGCAAAGGTTCAGCCCGATGAATCGCTGACCGCTCTCATTGACTGGCGTCAGCGCGCGCAAGCGAGACTCAACTGACAGATTGCGAGACACGTAGATCAGTGCTGTTTGGCCAACCTCTATGGCGTACGAGTAGTCGCTTTTACTATTTCTGGATCGGACTGCTCGCAGCACTGGCCTTAGCAAGTTGTGCAGAGCGCGAGGCGGGTGCCGCAAAGCTCGCAAACTATGTTGAGCGTTTGAGTACCGCCGCCAATTTCGATCTGGAGAGCTATGATAGCTGGCGTCGAGTGGACTTCCCCTCTAACCTCGATGCGGCATCATTGGCGCCAACGGGCTCATTATCGCTCATCGATTTCCTGTCGCTGAGTGGCTGCGAGTTGCAAGCCAACATTGCCAAACGCAATACATCGATGGGTCGGATCGCTTCGGCATCGCAACGCCTCATCCTCGATCTTGAGTTCTTACGATTGGCGCCTGCCTGCGTACGGCTCATGGAAGAGAAAGGCGAAAACAGCGTTGCCGAAACGCTTCGAGAAAATATTGAACTCCGACGTACTAACTTGCCTGCACGGATCTTTCGCGCAGTCCTTGCGGGTCCCGAATGGCAAAAATTCTGGGAACAACCAATGTTATTAGGGTCGTATCCCGAGTCAGCCAGTGGTGACTCATCACAAGCACTGTGGGAGCTATCTGAACGGGTGCAGCGTTTTGTTGACCATAGCTGGTCCGCCGCCGACGAGGATCTCGAGCCACTACTGGCTTCAATAAGGGCAAATTCAGGCGGACAGCTACTGGCCGCCGCCGCGCTCCAGTCAGGTTATCTCGATTACGCCAACTATGTATTGCGTAGGGCCAAAAACAAAGGCATCTATTGTAAAAATGAGGCAATAACGGAGGCGGGGACAATCACTAAAACCGTCGTAGCTAAATATTTTGCTGCAGATTTACAGCGATGGTCTGCAAAAGTTTCACAGCGACATTATGAGATTCAATCGGCATTAATTGCGCTGGAGGCCCAGCTTCTAGGGATCTTGCCGCAACCGTATTTGAACTGGGTTATCGAGCGGGATGCGATGCTACATCGGCTTTACGCTGCACCCAGAGAGCATGTTGCAGTTATCAAGGAGACGGTAAATGACTGCTAGGTACCCAATTAGAGGTGTCATGCCCCGCCTTGCGCTCTGATATATTAAGCACCATGTAATGCCCCACACTCAGGGGGCTTGATTGAAAGCCAAGCTAAAAACGCATGGATAAGAGACACGACATGGTTCAGGTCATTTCAGCAACACTGCAACCCAGCCTGTGTGCGACCGGCGAGCCCGATCCGCGGCGGCTGAAAATTGGGCTGTATCAGATGAAGTGGTACCAAGATCCCGATGAACATAGTCGCCAGCTCCACGCAGGGGTCGCTGCGTGTGCTCACGCCGGAGCGCAGATTGTTTTCCTACCCGAACTTACGCTCAGTAGGTACCCAGCAGATAAACGACCCGAGTCATCTGCCGATCGTCAGCCCGAAGATATTCTGGGTGGACCTACGATCGCCTTTGCGAAAGAGGCTGCTCGTGATAACGATGTCTTTGTTCAAGTATCACTCTATGAAAAAGTCGAACGAGATGATGATCTAGGCTTCAACACGGCGGTGCTGGTAGCGCCTAATGGTGACATCGCGGCGCAAACTCGAAAGCTTCACATTCCCGTGACCGAGGGCTACTTCGAGGACTGTTATTTCGCCCAAGGCCCTAGTGACAACCCCTATCCTGTCCATCGCATCGCAATGGACTCGGCAGACGTCAATTTGGGATTGCCTACATGTTGGGACGAATGGTTCCCGGAGGTTGCGAGGAATTATGGCCTCCTTGGCGCCGATCTGCTGTGTTACCCGACGGCCATTGGATCAGAGCCAGATCACCCCGAGTTCAATACACGACCTCTCTGGCAGTCAGTCATCGTCGGACATGCGATCGCCAACGGTCTCTTCATCGCTGTGCCGAACCGAACGGGTATGGAAGGATTAATTCGATTCTATGGTGGCAGCTTCATTGCCGATCCTTTCGGACGAATCTTGGTGGAAGCACCGGAGAATGAAGAAGTGGCACTGGTGGCCGAAATTGACCTGACTCACCGGCAGGACTGGCTACAACTGTTTCCTTTCTTCGCAACCAGACGGCCCGACACCTATGCCAAGCTAACAGAACCCGTGACCAACCCCCGTCAGCCTGACGGGAATGGTTCAAAAGCCCCTATTCCGGGCATTGCAGCCAAGTGAGTCGATAACCATGTGGACCATGCCGCCCGAGTGGCAACCCCACCTAGCCACCTGGATGGGATTTCCGACGGGTGCTTATGGCACAGCCGGCGTCAGCGATGACGACGTCTTTAACGCGTGGTCTCTGGTCGCGAATACTATCTCCGAGCATGAGCCCGTTCACATGCTTTGCCACCCAGAGCGGCTAACGATCGCGCAGAAGAAATTAGCGGGCGCCGTCACACTGCATGCGTTCGAGATTGACGATGCTTGGATACGTGACTCGGGGCCCACCTTTGTAACCGGTGAAGAGGGACTTGGTGGTGTCGACTGGGTGTTTAACGGCTGGGGTGATCACACCGAATTCGACTGGAACCAAGACGCAAAAGTAGCTAGCCACATTATTGAACTTACCGGTGCCGAACGTATCGGATCAGACCTGGTCAACGAAGGCGGTGGTATCCATGTCAATGGTCATGGTGATGTGCTCCTTACCCGGACAGTTCAACTCGATCCTGGGAGAAACCCGACTGCAACCGAACAAACTGTGGAGAGCGAGGTCCATCAAAAGTTAGGAACGCAACGTGCCATTTGGTTCAACCGGGGGCTGTGGCGAGATTATCAGGACCATGGCACGCGAGGACACGTCGATATGATCGCAGCCTTCGTCCCCGATGGCTCGGTACTGCTGCACCGACAATTTGATATCAATCATCCCGACAATGAACTTTGGCAGGACCACTGCGAGACCTTAGAGGCGGCTGGGTTCAAAGTACGTGCACTTCCCGCACCGCGAATAGCGAAAGACAACGCGGGTTGGGTCGATTACAGCTACGTCAATCACTATGTGGGAAACGGCTTCGTGCTGCTGCCCGCCTTCAACGACCGCACAGATGAGCATGCGGTTGAGATCATTAAAGATCTGTACCCCGATCGCCACGTAACTAATGTGGACGCGCGCGTTTTGTTTGCCATGGGGGGCGGTATACACTGCATCACCCAGCAAGAGCCGGCTCAGCCCTGAGTTTGCGGGCTTTCATTCTTAGCTTCACGGGATAGTTGATGTTTACATATCTAAAGCCAGGCATACGAGAGCGCCTCATCAGCGAGGACAAGCTTTTCCGAATCGATGCTGACGGAGATCGGCTCGATGCAGAGAGTCCTGGTACTGCTGGACAGCGCATCGTTAATTTACTGGGCCCCATCCCGCTGCCGCTTGCGCGAGGTGAGGAGCACCCGACGGCTAAGTGGTACGCCACCGTTCGTGCGACCGAGCTGGCTGAAGTTGAAAATCTTGCATCAAATCTCCGTGAGCAGGGTGGCCAGCATTTATTTGCCCACCTCGCATCCAGTATGGCGGTGAATAGTGTTTTAGAAATTGGTCCAGCGGCGACATCAACTTCACCTCTGGTCAGAGTCCATTCCTCCTGCTTAACCGGAGACGTATTTGGCTCTCAGCGCTGCGAGTGCGGCCCTCAATACGAGGCAGCCATCGATCGAATCGCACGCGACCCTGAGGGTGGCTATTTGATTTACATGGCAGGGCACGAAGGTCGCGGTATCGGCTTATGGGCAAAGGCAGCGACTTACCTGCTTCAGGATGCAGGCGAAAACACCTATCAGGCTAACCGCTCCCTGGGTTTGCCCGACGACTCACGCGACTTCAGTGATGCAGCATCTCTTCTCAAGTACTTCGGGCAGGAGAGGCCACTAAGGCTGCTGACCAATAACCCAAAGAAGATGGAAGATCTCACGGCCATGGGCGTACAAAACCTCACACGCGTGAAACACGTCTCAGGGGTTAACGACTTCAATCTACGGTATCTGGAAGCGAAGCGAGAGTGGGGCCACGGACTCGATGCGGACGATCTTGGGTAGATCTCTCCTATCCTCGCTCGAGGGGCAGTAAGATCAGTTCAACCACTCCGGCAACGGCTGATCACCCAGCGATAGTTCCATTGTGTTGTCCCCACTCGATGAAGCACCCTTCCCCACCATTTCATCGTAAGCGCTTCGCTGACGGAGTATCGCTTCCACCTTACCGAACTGCTTTATTTGGCGCTGCATTGAGAGCAGATTGGTGGTCTTCAGGGGCTTGCCGGTATTGTCTGCAATGAGGTGCTCCTCTCCATTGATCTGCACAAACGCAATGTAGAGACTCAGATCCACCGATTCGATGACAAAGCGATCAATATTGGATTTGCGTCTAATGTCTTTGAGTCGGAGCTTCATGGGTTTTGCCTCTATTGACCGGGCCGTCGTCAGCTGGTGAGTGTCTGTTTACGAATAACTCTCAGACTTGGTTTTGACACTGCCAGTTATCAATAACGGGCGACAAAATATCGAAGCCCTTGTATCGGCGAAGATCTACAGGAGTCGTCTCAACCGCGGTCTGCAGCGACTCCAAGTCGCCTTCGATAGGTAGTTAGGCCTTGAGAACACAAACATGAACTCAAATCGTGACTGCAATTGCGCCTGAGGCGGGTAGGCGCCTCCGCGACCGCCCCTGAGCACGGTACCAGAGTTGATCGAATACGGGGGCCACCTGCCATTCGTCGCGTGACATGCGATCCAGGGGTCGTTCTATCCGTTCAAAAGATGGACGGCTCTGGGTCATTGGATCGTCTTGGTGAATCATGCGCGCATGATGCCAGAGCTTGCCAATATCACCATTACTTCGAAAGGAGAAACTCTGGACGAACTTCCTATGTACAGCGGTGTTTACCGTTTCTTTTCATCCGAGCATACCTTGCTCTACGTTGGTAAAAGCATAGACATACGCGCTCGCGTTCAGTCCCATTTTCAGGAAGGCAGAAAGCCAGGGCGACACCAGCGCATCATGTCCCAAGTGACGCGTATCGAGACGCAGTCTACATCTGGAGAAATTGGCGCGCTCCTCGTCGAAAACGCAGCAATCAAGGCGGAAACGCCCCTCTACAACCGTCGTCAGCGGCAGGTCAGAAAGTTGTGGACCATTCATCTGAACCGATCGAATGACAATTTTTTACAACCGGTCAGTGCAGATTTCTCGCCCTGGGGTGAGAGAGCAATGGACAGTTACGGCCTCTTCCATAACCGCCGTCATGTCGACAACACCGTGCGACGGCACGCTCGTGACCACGGACTCTGTCTGCGCATGCTCGGGCTAGACTCGGGTAAAGGGCCCTGCTTTCAATATCAGCTAAAACGCTGCGATGGCGCTTGTGCCGGAGATGAAACACCTGAAGAGCATAATGCGCGTCTGTTATCTGTACTCGATCGCGACCGAATCTCTGCCTGGCCTTTCACAGGTCCGCTCTTTTTGGTGGAGCGCAATATACGGCCACAGGATAAGCAACCTGCCGAGCAGTACCATCTCGTCAATCACTGGTCTTGGCTCGGCTGTTTCGACGACGCCAAGACGGCACTCAAGGCCTCTGAAGACAACCATCAAACTGTTTTCGACCGTGATGCCTATCGCATGCTGATGAGCGCATTACGCAAAGGCAAACTAGAGCTTGTTGATGCAGCAACAATGGAGCCGGTCGACAACCCGCTTATTCGAGAGAACTTCGACTAGTGGCGATCAACGTTGTTTGGTTTAAACGCGACTTGCGATTCGCGGATCATGCGCCACTTGAGCTCGCGCTAGAGCTACCCGAACCCACTCTGATGGTGTATCTCATTGAGCCGAAGCTGCTTCGAAACCCACATTATCGCGGTCGTCATTGGCAATTCATTAGTCAGTCACTCGAGGACCTCCAGCGCACTGCACAGGCTTTAGGTCATCGTATCGAAGTGCTCGAGGGCGATGCCGTTGAGATCTTTGATGAAGTTCATCTGAGACTGGGGATAACACGGTTGCTGTCGTACGAGGAAACGGGCCTCGACATCACCTTTCAGCGAGACCAAGACGTTTCGAGGTTTTGCCAAACATCAGGTATCGAGTGGCGCGAATTCCAAACCAACGGGGTAGAGAGAGGCCGACGGGATAGAAAAGGCTGGAATCGATCATGGCATCAGTTCATGACCAGTGAGGTTCATGAGGTTAAGCTCGCCTCACTAAAGTCCATCAGTAGCGGAGAGTCAGAGCAACTCGATGGACTGCGCAGCAGCAAGCACCTCCAATGGATTAAACACAGTAGCGACATGCAGACCGGCGGACCCGTACAGGCGAAACAGGTGCTCACTAGCTTTCTCACTGACCGCGGCTGGGGCTATCAAAAATTCATCTCCAAACCCGAGCAAAGTCGAAGACATTGCTCTCGACTTTCCCCCTATCTCGCATGGGGAAATCTGAGTATGCGGCAGGCGCACCAAGCCCTCATGCAACAGGAAAAAAAGCAGGGCTGGGGGCGTGCAATGAGTGCTTTCGAGTCACGGCTCCACTGGCACTGTCACTTTATCCAGAAATTCGAGATGGAGTGCCGGATGGAGTTTGAAGACATCAACAGAGGCTACGCTGCGCAGCCACGAGGTCACGATGCGGACCTCGTGACTGCCTGGAAAGACGGCATGACTGGATATCCCTTGATCGATGCGACCATGCGCGCACTCAAGGCCACCGGCTATGCCAACTTTAGGTCACGAGCCATGTTGGTGAGTTTTCTCACCCACCACCTCTGGCAGGACTGGCGGGCCGGAGTGACCCACTTGGGCTCACTTTTTTTGGACTTTGAGCCCGGTATTCACTATCCGCAAATGCAAATGCAGGCGGGCGTCACCGGCATCAATACGATACGGATCTACAACCCCATCAAACAGTCTTTAGACCACGATCCAAACGGTGAATTCATCCGTGAATGGGTGCCAGAACTTAAGGACTTACCGACACCTCTGGTCCACCAACCATGGCTTATGTCGCCCATCGAGCGAGTGCTTCAGCCCATCGACTACCCGGAGCCGATTGTTGACCTAAAGGAATCCTATAGGCGCGCCCGCGATACCCTGTGGAAATTAAAAACCGATCCAATGGTTGCGCGAGAAAGAGAGCGTATACTCAATCAACACGTTGAGCGACGTTACCAGAAACGCTTCGAGGAAAACGAAGCGAGTTAACTCACTCGGCCAACAAGAAAGATGGCTCTATGGGTTGCCGTTTCGTAGCGCAACTCTGGCCGGGGGGGGTCGTTCACGACTCGGATTAAACATGCGCGTATTGATCGTTATCGTTAGCTTGGTTGTCGTTTTACCCTTGGCCAGCTTGGCGTGGCTATCCTCACAAGTAACAGCCCAATCGATACTCGATGGTATCTCCGAGGCCATGAAGGAAGAGGGGCTTCAGATGTCGCACGATAATCAGTCATCACTCGGCATCTTTCCCAACGCATTCCTCGAGGTCAGTCAGATATCGGTAATTATCCCTGCATCCGATCAAGCCCCCGAGGTATCCATCGATCTCTCGGGCCTGCGTTTTGACGCTTCTCTCTTCTCCCTATTAAGTAGTCCCAGGGGGAATCTCAGTGTAAGAGGCCTTAAAGTCGATAGCATTGACCTCTCCAACCTGACCAGCGCCGTGGTTATCGAAGATACGGTGACTCTGCCCAACCTTTCCGCAGAACTTTGGAAGGGTGCGCTCAATGGCAAGGTTGTGATCGACAGCGGCAGCGATAACGTGGTGATCAGAACCGAGGGCATTTTGGAGAATGCAGATGCATCCGACGTTTTCATGTCGTTGGCAGACATGGATCTGTTGACCGGCACATTGTCACTCAACTGGAACCTGGAGATTATTCCGCCTGAGAGCGATAACGGTATTGCTGAGCTGACGGGTAAACTCAATGTGTCGAGCGAAACCATGACACTCGAGTCGATCGATCTAGAGGGCTCGATCTGCAGCACCGTTGCACTCGCTGAGGGTCGACGACCCTCGAGTCCCCTCTCCGGAAATACGATTTTCACTCGCTTTGATGCATCACAAACGCTCGCGGGCACCGAAATTACCATTGATGAATTAACACTAGTGACCAGCGCAATGACCCTAAACGGCAAAGGCGTATTGGATCGCGCCAGCACCGCCTTCACCGCAGAAGCCGTGGCCAGCCTCGACGCCACAAGCATGAACCAACGCAGCGACTGTCGTATCAGTTCGAGCATTGCTAACATCCAATGGCCAGTCAGATGCAAGGGGCGGACCGACGCAGGCAATGCGCGTTCGTGGTGTCAGGTCGACGTCTCCTCCATTGTCGAGCAAACACTCAAAGGTCGCATCAAGGACAAGCTAAAACTCGATGATGACTCTAATCTCATTCAGTCACTGCTCAAGCGGATACGGTAACGATGTCTAACCCTCAATGGCAGCATTCCTATCAGGCACTCGGTAGCCGCTATACCGGGCCCGCAAATCCTGATCCCGCCAGTTCGCCCGAGTGGATGGGATGGAATGAAGCGCTTGCCGAACAGCTAAAGTGGCCGCACAACCTAAGAAAGACGGACGATGCGTTGGCCGCCTTTACCGGGCAAAGCACTCTGGAAGGCACAAGGCCAAGTGCATCGGTTTACGCAGGCCATCAATTTGGTCAATACAATCCGCAACTCGGGGATGGCAGAGCCATCTTGCTCGGAGAGTGGAGCGCTAGTCCATCAGAACTCTATGACATACAGCTTAAAGGTGCGGGCCAAACACCCTACTCCCGAGGAGGCGATGGTAAGTCGCCCGTGGGACCCGTCGTGCGAGAGTATCTTGTCTCAGAGGCCATGCATCACCTGGGCGTACCCACAACTCGGGCATTGGCTGCGATTGCCACGGGTGACCGAGTATTTCGCAGTGATGTAGAGCCGGGCGCTGTCATGGTGCGTGTTGCCAAAAGCCATTTGCGCTTCGGAAGTATTCAGTATTTCGCAATGACACGTGAGGGCGATGGTCTCGAAGAGCTCGTGGATTATGCAGCAGAGCGCCATTTCGCTGAGGTTCTTAGCGCGAAGAGCGCTGAATCTACCGCCGCAAAAGCGGAGGTGCTACTCGAGGAGACCGTGAAGCGGATTGCATCACTCGTCGCGCATTGGCAGAGCCTTGGTTTCGTCCACGGTGTAATGAACACCGACAACATGTTGCTCTCCGGCGAAACCATTGACTACGGGCCTTGTGCCTTCGTAGACACCTTCAAAGCCGATGCCATGTTCAGCGCGATAGACAGTCAGGGGCGCTATCGACTGTCCAATCAACCGGGCATTGCCCATTGGAACACCAGTGTTCTGGCGTCCTGTCTGCTCAAGGTCTTAAACCCAAGCGAGGATCGCGCCGTTGCTTACGCACAATCGGTGATCGACGAATTTCCGCGTTGGTACAGCGATGCCTTTAAAACACGCATTGCCGCGAAACTGGGTCTAGACAGTTTTAGGCCTGAGGACACTGAACTTCACGACGGCTTCCTCAAGACATTAGAAGAGGATCAACTCGACCTGTCACTCGCCTACCGGTGGCTGACTCACCAAGCGCTAGAGGACAGCGGCCACACGCCTATCGGAGACTTATTTATCCCCAGTGATGCACTACTCGACTGGCGGTCTGCCTGGGAGCGGCGAAGAGCAAGCAATAAAGCGGACTCGCAAGCCACCGCTGCATCAATGAGTCAGGCTAATCCCGTGGTGATTCCGAGAAACCACCATGTCGCCGCCGCCATTGCAGATGCTGAGGTGCAAGACTACGAGTTCTTAAAAGCGGCTTTTGGCCGCTGGAAGGCCCCTTTTGAGTGGCAAGACAGCGACCGACTCTGGGCCGCTTCACCGACGCCAACCGAACGCGTTACGCGAACATTCTGCGGCACATAATGCGCACTGTTTACTGAGCGTGTCCGTGGCTCAACCGTGTGCGGGGCTGTATAATTAGCCGTCGCAAATATGGAGAGTCGGGTGAAAACAGAGTTTCTCGGGAAAACAGTCAGCGGTCCTTTCACGATTCCCTCTGGAATTGTCTCGACAGCTCCCAGCATTATTCAGCGAATCTTTGACGACCTCCCTGAAATCGGCGTAATCACCACCAAAAGTGTGGGTCCAGTCCCGCGCGCAGGTAATCGGGAGCCTGTCTACAGCCAGTATGCTCCCGGCTGCTTCGTCAACGCGGTTGGACTGACCAATCCGGGTGCCGAAGAAGCTCGAAAGGGGTTTGAGTCGCTGACAATTCCTGAAGATCGCTTCCTCCTCGTCTCCATTTTTGGCGGCAGTATCGATGAGTTTGTTGAGGTCGCAAAAATTCTGGCGCCTGTCGCTGACGGTCTGGAACTCAACCTATCGTGCCCGCACGCGCAGGGCTATGGCATGGCGATGGGTCAGGACCCTGAGATGGTCAAGGCGATCGTGAGCGCGGTCAAAGCAGCCGTTGACGTTCCCGTGATTCCAAAACTGACTCCCAACGTAGATCGCATCGAGGATATTGGCCTTGCGGCCCTCGAGGCGGGTGCCGACGGACTCTGCGCCATTAACACCGTGGGGCCCGGCTACACAGAAAGTCATGGGCACCCTGTACTCAGCAACGGAATGGGCGGCATGTCCGGTAGCGGAGTTCTACCCACAGCCCTCAAGTGCATTCGCGCACTCAAAACCATCACTGACAAGCCCATTATCGGCTGTGGTGGCCTGTCGACTGCGGATGATTGCCGCGCAGCAATCAGCGCAGGCGCATCAATCATTGGTGTTGGTTCGGCCCTGACCGGGATGGACACGGAAGATATGAACACCTACTTCCGCCAGCTTCAAACCGATCTCAATAAGGGGACTAACAAGGCAAAGGCGGGTCTAAACCTCGACCTTGATATGGACTTTGCGCCCTACAAAGTGGTTGCCAATGACCCCGTCTGTGACGACATCACGGTGGTGACACTTGACGGCAATATCAACATCCAAGCGGGCGAGTATGTGTTTGTATGGATTCCCGGAGTGGGCGAGAAGCCGTTTTCCTGCCTCACTGATTCGCCCTTACGGCTCGCAGTCATTGATGTGGGGCAGTTCACTAGCGCCTGCTACCAGCTGAAGCCCGGCGATGAGGTCTACATTCGAGGCCCGCATGGCGCTCCGGTCATGCCTAAAGATGAGGCCAATATCATCTGTGTTGCTGGCGGTACCGGTTTGGCCGCTGTGTATCAGGTAGCGCGCGACTTTGGGTCCAACGACACGCCAGCCCAGATCTTTGCGGGCGCACGCAGTGCGGATCGCTTGTACTTTATGGAAGAGTGCAAGGATATCGCCGAGGTGCATATCGCAACGGATGACGGCAGCGCCGGCTTTAATGGTCGGGTGACGGATGCGCTCCGTGACTACCTTGAGACTCTCGATGCCAATACATTGGCACGAACCGAGTTCTATAACTGTGGGCCAGAGCCCATGATCCATGCGGCTGAAGCGGTACAGCGTGAGTTTGTCGAGAGTTCACAGATGTTCAGTGCAATCGACTACACCACAAAATGTGGCGTTGGTATTTGCGGCGCATGCGCATCGCCTGATGGGCGCCGGATTTGTGTTGACGGGCCTTTCATCAACACGCAGTAGATGTGTCAACCTGATCAATAACAATAAGCGAGGTAATTATGGGACCTAAACTGGTTATTACATCGATCATCATCACCGCGGTTGTATTTGCTGTCGCGTGGATGGGTGATCAGACAGGCTCCACGCTATACGGACTGCCACTCATGACAGCAATGGCACTGGGTATCTTTGCTGTTCAGTGGGTTGGACTTATTCACGCGCGACTCTTTGAGACCGAGCACTACTTTGATCTTGTTGGCAGTCTCACCTATATCACCGTGACGCTGTTCGCTGTGCAACAGGCCGCTGACATGGGCTTGCGCCAACAAATTATTGCTGGAGTGGTCATTGTTTGGGCAGCGCGACTTGGGCCCTTCTTATTTAGGCGCATTCAAAAAGCTGGCGAAGACCGACGTTTTCGCAAGATTAAACTGTCGACCCCCCGATTCCTGCTCACTTGGACACTCCAGGGCACATGGGTATTCCTCACCGCTGGTGCAGCCCTGGCAGCCATCATGACGCCCAACGTAGCCCCACTAGGTACACTATTTTATGTGGGTGCCGTCATGTGGGTTCTGGGCTTTGCTATCGAAGTCATCGCAGACAATCAGAAAAGCGCCTTCAAGGCGGATGCGGCAAATGAAAACAAATTCATCACAACCGGTATCTGGGCGAGAGCGCAGCATCCAAACTACTTCGGCGAAATTTTGCTGTGGGCGGGTGTCGCGGTCATGGCCCTGCCCTCGCTCAGCGGCAGCGCGATGATTTTCCTGATCTCGCCAGTCTTTGTCGCCGTTTTACTCACTCGAATCAGCGGTGTTCCACTCCTGCGAAAGACCGCAGGTGAACGTTGGGGAGAAGACCCTGAGTACCAGGCCTATTTGAAAAATACGCCCTTGCTAATCCCCCGAATTTTCTGATTGGTAGTACGCTGCCGAGTGTGAAAAGCGCATAAAAAAGCCGGCACAAGCCGGCTTTTTTATCTTTATTAAGTCTCGCGACGCTTGCACCTCAAGCGTAGGAGGCGTTGAGTTGAGACAGACAGGAATGAAACCCTGCCATCGTCGATTCAACTACCTCTGCGGCGGTTCTCGCCTCGTTAATGCGTCCCATGACCTGTCCTGTTAGCGGTATCGCGGCCTCGAGATCACCACCGAAGTAAAGGTCTAGGATATTCGCCATGTGTTCAAAGGGCTGGAACTGACCTAGGAGTTCGAGTTCACCCGTGCGCTCGGTGCGCATGGCTCGAAGCGCAGGACGACCCTGTTGGTTCAAGAAAACGGTGTCGGTCTCCTTGCCCTCGTAAATAGCATTTTTCCAGTTCTGATGAACCGGCGAATCAGAACAGCTCAACATTGCTGTGCCTAACTGAACGCCCTCCGCACCCATGGCAAACGCCGCCGCCATTGTCGGTCCATCACAGATACCACCTGCGGCAATGATCGGCACATCCGTGCGCTCTCTGATGAGGGGCAACAACACCATCGTCGAAACAGGCCGCGGGTTTTTAAAACCACCGCCCTCACCGCCTTCCACTACAAGGCCATCCACACCTGCATCTAACGCTTTGAGCGCCATATCGAGGGTAGGTACGACGTGGAAGACTTTGATGCCGGCCTCCTGAAAGACCTTTGTGCACAGATCAGGGCTACCCGAGGATGTGGTGACAAACTTGATGCCTTGTTCGATGACGAAATCGATCACGTTCGTCCCTTTAACAAACGCGAGCGCCACGTTCATACCAAAGGGCTTGTCTGTCAGCTCATGCATTTTGCGCACTTCTTCCTGAATCGCATCGAATTCACCCGAGGATGTTTCTATGATGCCCATGGCACCGGAGTTCGATACGGCTGACGCGAGCTGTGCTCTGGCAATCCAACCCATTGGTGCCTGCAAAATGGGATAATCCACTCCGGTCATTTCGGTTACGCGGTTGGTAATAGGCTTTGGATCCACATCTACCTCTTATTCTTGTAAAGCGTTGGCCGAGCCAACATACCGGACCGGTAGTCGCGGTCAAGCAAATAGCGATAAGCTGTCACATAGCGCGTAAATACTCCGCGCTTTGATTTAGGAAACACATAATGATCGTTCGCTCCCTTCCACTGTTAAGCCTTACCGTCCTTATCGGCCTTGCGCCACTGGTAGCGAAAGTCGAGGCCACCGAATCGCGCGAGTTGCGTTTTCCTCCGTTAAGCGATGGACGCTTAGTGCTGTCTGTAGACCCCCACACGCACAGTGTCTTCTCAGACGGGCATGTCTGGCCTACCGTGAGGGTTTGGGAAGCCAATAAGGATCGGCTCGACGCAATGGCGATTACCGAGCACCTCGAGTATCAGCCCAACCGCGACGATATTCCTCATCCTGACCGCAACCGCGCCTTCGAGCTTGCCGTAAAGGAAAACAAGCGGGGCCGAGAACGAACCGATCTACTGCTGATTTCCGGCGCTGAGATCACCCGCAAATACGCACCTGGTCATGTAAACGCACTGTTTATCGAAGACACAAACCCATTGCTCACGGTAAAGCACCGACGCGAAGAGACGTTCGCTACCGCTCTCGAAGCACTCAAAGCGGCGAAGGCCCAGCAAGGCTTCATGATCTGGAACCATCCCGCATGGCCACGCGATTTTCCGGATGGCGTCATCAACCTATCCCAAGAGCAGCAGTCCCTGTTCGATGAAGGCCTTATTCAAGGCATCGAAGTCGCCAACGGCGAGTACTTCAACGACTCATCGCTCCAAGTCGCGTTGGACCATGATCTCACTATCATCGGTTCCTCAGACATCCACGGCCTCATCGACTACGACTACGACATCAATGGCGGAGGCCACCGCACAGTGACTTTGGCGTTCACCAACGAACGAAGCGTGGAAGGCATCGCCACTGCCCTCTTCCAAAAACAAACCGTCGCGGTCTACAACCGCCAGTTCATTGGACGAGAGAACGAACTCAAAACCTTGTTTGATAGCCTCGTGCGCTTCGAACGCCTCCCGGCCCGCCGAAATGACAGCCAACAGTCCGCGGTGCGCATCAGCAACATAGGGCCCATCGACATTGAACTCGAAGTACTCGGCGATGTGAGTTTGAACAAGTCAGCTGGGTATGTGACCGTGCCCTCTCAAAGTTCGACGATTATCCTGGTGCTCGATCACGCACCGAGCGACGAGATTGACCTACAACTCGAGTGGCTGAACAGCTGGCAAGCGCCAAAGACGCATGCTCGACTGGTTCGCACGCTATAAATTAGAACCATCTAAAGGAAGATGTGCACAACGCCCGGGAGTTACCCCGGGCGAATCAGCACCACCTATTGTGCGACATCTAAGAAACGGTACTGGAGACTCTGCTCATAGGCTCTAACAACTTGTCCATCCGAGAATTGGAACATGCAAGAGTCATCGGTGTAGTCCATGTAATTGAAAACATCATCCAGCCCAGATTGCTTTCGGCAGGAATCAGTCCCAGCTGGACAACCGTAATTCGGCGAGCGCACAGCTGGGGTATCGGTCACAAAGTCACCATTCCCACGACATCCACCCTGGAAAGTGTGGTACAGACCCAACCAATGCCCCACTTCGTGAGTACCGGTGTCGCCCTCGTTGTAGGGCGCTGCATTACCTCCCGGCAAACTCCCGCCCAGCACAACAACACCATCGTTATCTGGATTGGCACCGTAAGAGCTCGGGAAAGTCGCCCAACCAAGTAGGCCACCGCCAGGGCTACTCACATACATGTTGAGAGCACCGCGGCCTCCTTGTCTCAGTGCGGTCTTCATTGACCGCTCGCCAGTCGACCCAGGTCCAGCGGTCAACCAAGCAGAGTTATTGACCTGCCTAATTTGACCAACCAACTGGAATTGATAGGGGCTATTCTGAATGAAAGCGCTATTCAACACCTGCATTTGATCCAGTACCTGACCTTCGGAACCAGCGCAGTTGTTACCGTTGTCGTCGCAGATGATATTGACGTACGTATCGATGACGATACTGCCCGCTCCTGGGACAGCTGTGGGTGGATCCTCGCCACCACCACCGCCGCCACCACCGCCATTGCCGTTACCACCACCAGGGCGGTCAGGCTTCTTGCCGTTCTGGGATTGACGGAAAAGTTCTCGGAATCGTTTTTCCTGTTTTACCGCGTCAGCGGCACTTGGATGCTCGGTGCCGCAGCGAAGGAATTTTGCATTGCTATTCGCATTATCAATTGCAGAGTCGCTTGGACCTGCAAAAGAAGCTGGAACAAATGATGCCGTAGCGACTGCTACAGCTAAAGGGAGAAGTAACCTCATTGAATGCGCTCCTCAAGGTGCAGACCCAGTCCCTTCCTCTCCCTGGTTTCTGCGTAAATGAAAGCGCGTCCATGCGATGTGGCTTTGGCCACCCCACTACTTTAGAAGAACTGAATGCAAGAGACCACCTCTAAACAGCAGGGCAGTGTTATGCCGCCACCACAACGGACCATAAGTCAGCCTCGGTTCTGGAGCCACCACTCCATTTCTTCAATATGGTCCTTACCAAAGAACTGCTCATCACCCACAAAGAACGCCGGAATACCAAAGACGCCACGATCAACAGCACCTTGCGTATTCGCCATGAGCTCTGCCTTTACTTCGGGGTCCTGTGTGGCTTCCAACAGCGCCTGACCGTCAAAACCGGCGGCATTGAAGGCACTCACAAACACTTCAGGATCGTCCATCTTTAGTCCGTCCTCCCACATCATTTTGACGCCCGCCTCAATGTAGGACGCGACATCATTGTCACGGCCGTAAGCCACACAGGCGCGCATCAATAGCAAGGTGTTGACTGGAAAATTGGGATTCATCGCAAACTTGTTCAATCCGTGACGATCGCAATAGCGCTCGATTTCTCGCATGAACATGGCATTTTTCCCGGAGACGCCGGCAAAATTCATCATGGGAGGCTGGTTGTTTGTCGACTTGAAAATACCGCCGAGTAAGCAGGGCGTAATCTTGAACTGGGCGCCGGTTCGCTCGGCAACGTCTTTTACGGTGAAGTAAGACAGATAGGCGTTTGGACTGCCAAAATCAAAGATGAATTCGATGGTGTTACTCATGAATAGCCCCGTATCGTTGTTATAAAAATGAGAACGTTAGTAGGCCAATAAAAACCAGCGCTGTCCAGCAGGTGCGCTGGCTTACGCGAGCACTTGAACTCCGGTGAGAAGGTTCTGGGCAGCCACCGCTAAACGAACTGAATTCCAGTCAACAAACCCAACTGCAATAGGTTAATGCCCACAGACAGCTTATGGTCCCGATCGAAACGACGTCCCGCTTCAGCATCACCCGCCAG
>JAACDF010000186.1 GCA_009937065.1 Gammaproteobacteria bacterium
ATACAGGCGCCAACGTACCTCTGTTCGCTAATTCCGAGGGTGAATCAGTCTTGAGTCCTTTCATGCGTCAGCGCGACATCTACGATGCGATGATGCGCTATTTGGAGCTGTAATTATGACATTACGAACAATTGCTGGCCGCGAGGTCTCTAAAATTTGCCTAGGCACAATGACCTGGGGTCAACAGAACACAGAGGCCGAAGCCCACGAGCAAATTTCCTATGCGCTCGAGCGAGGCATCAACATGCTGGATGCTGCAGAGATGTACCCGGTTCCCCCCCGCGCTGAAACTCAAGGTCGGACCGAGGAATACATTGGCACTTGGTTCAAGAAGACCGGGCTTCGCGATAACTATGTGCTCGCCACGAAGGCTGCAGGGCCAAATCCAGAGTTTCATTATTTGCGTGGTGGTCCCAGATTCACGAGAGATCAGCTGATCGAGGCAGTAAACGGCTCGTTGCGGCGACTGCAGACAGACTGTATCGATCTCTACCAACTGCATTGGCCGGACCGTTACACCAACTTCTTTGGTCAGCGAGGATATTTCCATAGGGAGCAACCTGAAACTCCCATCGAAGAGACACTCCGAGCGTTAGAAGAAATCGTCCAATCAGGAAAAGTGCGAGCCATCGGTCTCTCGAATGAAACGCCGTGGGGAACTATGAAGTTTCTCGAATTAGCGGATCGCGCGGGCCTGCCAAGGGTAGACAGTATTCAGAACCCTTACAGCCTTCTGAACCGCACCTACGAGATTGCCATGGCGGAGGTATCTCATAGGGAGGATGTCGGCTTGCTGGCTTACTCACCGCTGGGCATGGGTTTGCTGACCGGCAAGTATCGCAATGGGGCCAAGCCTGAAGGTTCACGAATGGTGGTCTTTGAGCGCTTTACGCGCTACGAGGGCACTGAAACATGGGATGCTACTGAGCGTTATTTGCAGCTGGCTGACGATCACGGCATCAACCCAACGCACATGGCGCTTGCCTTTGTAAATGCCCGCCCCTTCGTCGTATCGAACATCATTGGAGCGACCACGATGGAACAGCTCAAAATGAACATTGATAGTCTAGATGTTGTCTTAAGCAAAGAGGTATTGAAGGGTATCGAAGCGATACAGCAGGCAATACCGAATCCTGCGCCATAAGACGCAAGGACTAAAGGTTGATCCAGCTATTGCGTGCCCGCACCCTGAATTGAGTCTCGCGCCAGCGCAATATGACGCTGTCAGGCAAAATCTCAATAACCGTAAAGGGCCCTACTCGCTGACGCTCCGTCAACGACTGACCGTTAAGAACAACCTCGGAACGCCCGCTTGCTGAAAACTTATGCTCGCTGTAGATCAGCGACGGAATTTGATCTTTGGTCTGTTGTGATAGCGTCTCCAGTAGTGGCTCAGAACTCTCCACTAGGGACTGAACGCCAAGGTCCTTCTTTGCCTGCGCGAGAATTTCCGCAAAATCGATGGCGGTATTCTCGTCAGTCGATAATGACCCCTCGGACAACTCACTGGACCGATCATCCTCGTCAGTGGGGAGAGGTTTCTCGGGTATGGCTGCATTGGTTGCAGCAGATGTCGCTACTACGCGTGATGCGCTTACCTCGTCATTCATCGCAGCGTAAAGCGATGAAAGTTCCGCGGCACTAGGGCTGCTAGCCACAGTTGGTATTTTATTCGTCGGGATGACAACGGGTCTGGTCTTAGCCGCGCTATTACTCGCCGACTTTAAGCTATCTTTGTCTGCAGACGAGACTCCAGTTCGACCTTGGGTGGTTGATGCTTTCTGTTCACTGGCATCAACACCGGCTCCTGAGACTGAAATCCGCTCGTCACCACCGTTTGAGACATTTCGATCACCCTTTAACCGGACATCGCCTTCCGGTTGTGTTGTGACTGATCCATCTCGATCAACGGAAAAGACAACGGCCAAAACAGCCAAAAGCACCACGCCCGCCGTCAGCGCAACGATTTGGGCCCAGCCTTTTTGCCAAAATGACTCCTCAGGCGCTACATAGTGTTCGGTATCAACGGAGGGAACACCACCCGACCCCTCAGGCGCTTCTTTAGACCGCTTAATGGCATCTAGAATCATCGACATCAGCGCGCTTCCTGCCAGTTTTGAGCCCGAGTCAGGGCTCTGCTGACTGTCAGACCAATTCCCAAACGATCATTGAGCCTCAGCAAGGTAAGCCGTGTCATGATGCCATCGACGGGCAAACCCTCAACTTGCTGAAACAGTCGAATCCGCGCTTCCAGCGCTGGACCGAAACTCGTCATATCCTCCAGCGCCATCCCGTCAAGGGTCGCGAACATTTGCGCAATCTCAGTGACCACGGCGCCCGAGTCGCCCACCGAAAGGTCGCGCTCCCAGCCAGCCGGGGCCTGCCAAAAAAATCTATAAGTGCCTGTCCAGTCATCGGCAATATCGGAAAGTGCTACCCACTGCAGCCCTTGATCCGTCCACACAATGGCGTCCGATCCGTCAATTTGAAACAGGAGAACACTGGCAAAAAATTTATCTTGAGTGACCGTCTCCAACAGCACCGGTCGATTAAGCGCTACTAACTCATTCCAAACTCTTGCGGTACTAATGCCGCAGGAAAGGCGCGTGATATCAGGCGGAGGGCATATAGAGCTGGGTGGCGGTAGGTCCGTTGCCGCGAGCCACAGCTTACCCAGACCATCGGAGTCACTGAGTTCCCACTGGGGTGTCAGGGGCTCGGCAACTGGCTTTGACGCCTGCTCACTGCTCTCAGTTGCAAGGTTCCCATCCACCAAAACAGCGTTTGCACTATTTTCACTTTTCAGAAAATCAATCGGTGACTCATCGAGGTAGACGAGCGCTGCAACTGCGAAAGCTAACAGCATTAACAACACCCCCCAGCCCCTCATGGCGCTAGCAGGCTTTTCCGCGCTGTGAGCCTCACCAAACACCTCTTTGGCTGCTGAGCGAACCAAGGCACGGTTCACGACACCCTTCTTTCGCCCGAAGGCACCGAGCAAAGCTCGATCGCACAACACATTAATCAACCTCGGAATACCACGCGTGAGGGCATGGATCTGCTTAACCGCTGCCTGCTCAAACAGCTTTCGATCGCCCTTTAAGCCCGCGACTTCCAATCGATGTCGGATGTAGGCGCCAGTCTCATCGAGGTTTAGTGGCTGGAGGTTGTATCTAGCAGTAATACGCTGGTTTAGCTGACGCAATTCAGGCCGTGCCAACTTGTCGGATAACTCCGGCTGTCCGATGAGAATAATCTGAAGCAATTTCTCATCATTAGTCTCTAGATTAGTCAGCAACCGAATCTGTTCCAGAACGTCAAAATCAAGGTGCTGGGCCTCATCGATCATCAGCACGGTCTTCCGTCCACGATCGTAGTTGTCGAGCAAATAGCGATGAAGTGCATCGGTCAATGCTTTTAGACTATGAGCGTCTCGTGGGTAATCGATCCTCAATTCATCACAGGCGCTGGCAAGCAATTCAACCGCGCTTAACGCCGGGTTCAAAATAATAGCTAAATCAGTGGTATCGGGTAGTTGCTCGAGTAAGCAACGATTGACCGTCGTTTTTCCTGTACCGACCTCACCTGTTAGCAAGATAAAACCACCTCCCCCACTCACACCGTAAAGAAGATGAGCAAGGGCGTCACGGTGCCGC
>JAACDF010000004.1 GCA_009937065.1 Gammaproteobacteria bacterium
CAACATGGCATTTTTCGATAGCAATTTAATGTCGCTGAAGCTCGCGAAGGAGCAGGGCGAGGATGTCGTGGCTAAAGTCGTAAAAAGGCTGACCAAAGATCCGGCCGAAACCTTTGGGCTCGATGCCGGTAGTTTGGCGATTGGCGCCCGTGCCGACATGGTGCTCATCAACCCCGAGGCTTTGGATGGATGGGAACCCGACCAAACGCGCAAGCTGGTGTATCGAGATATCTTCGAACACGAGCAGATGGTAAATCGACCTGAGGGCATTGTAGACAGCGTCTATATCTCTGGCGAGATGGCGTGGGATGGCGAGAAGGGTGCAACAGAAGCACTGGGTAACAAGCCTTTGGGCAGTTACCTCACCAGCGGTGGTATCGCCTTGCCCAGTGCCGAGGTGTCAGAAGCCGCTTAGTCCTCGGCGTCTCGAGCCTCATCTGGGCTCGGCCTATATTTTAATGCGTCTAGCGGGCTTTAATCAGAGGCCCGCGTTTCCTCACTTGTTGGAGTATGTTTATGTCAACGCTGCTTAATCTTGAGCCAACTATGCTGATCGCAGCTGTCTTTGCTGTGCTTCACGTCATCTTTACGCTTCGCGTCGGGGGGTACCGTTTCTCTAACAACATCAGCTTAGGTGACGGCGGAGACAAAGAACTTCTGAACCGCATAAGAGGGCACGGAAACTTTATCGAGCAGGTTCCAATCGCTCTGGTTCTTCTGTTATTAAATGACCTCAATGGCTTGTCGGATAGGGCAATGTACGTTTTAGGTGGTGTACTGCTGGCTTCACGTATCGTGCATTACTTAATGATCACCACGAGAAGCCTGCCGATGGTTCTTCGGCCTCTGTCTATGATAGGTACCCTCGGGACGATCTTAGTTAGCGCTTTTTTATTGGTTTTTGAGATATTTTTTTAAATCCATGTGATCGCCGCATTACCCCGTAGCGTCAAGCCCTGTGCTAGACTTCGCCGCCACGGAGAGGTGGCCGAGTGGTCGAAGGCGCACGCCTGGAAAGTGTGTATACGGCAACGTATCGAGGGTTCGAATCCCTCCTTCTCCGCCATTATAAAAAAAGGGACCGCTAGGTCCCTTTTTTATGATGTTGAGACGGCGGTTTGACGAGAACCCTTCGGTTCGACCAAATGAGACCGCGGGAGCATTTGGCACCGAGCCGCCTTAGCGGCGAAACCCAAAGGGTCAAAACAGCCTTGAGGCTGTTTTGAGTTATCCCTCCTTCTCCGCCATTAATGGAAAAGCCCGCTGTTAGCGGGCTTTTTATTTTTCGGATCTGGCATCGGTTTTGCGGCTAGTTAGATTTTTTGCATCCACATGTCCCACATCTGATAAGTGAAAATTGACAGTACAAATATGACATTGACCAAACTCGGCACTGTTGAGTCAAAATCGACTATTTCCTGAGAAATGGCTGATATGCCCGGTGTTTTTGATAGCTCAGAAAATACCCATGAAAAATCGCTGATCATGGCCAGGCTCGCCGACAATGCGTTGTACATAAAAAAAACGATACAGAGACAGTAGCTTGTTTTGAGTAACCTAGCGATTGTTGGCGCATTATCGCCTCGTAAATCTTGCTGGACATCAGAAAACCTAGGCACACAGCAATAATGTTGCCCAAAAAGTACAGCGCGTTTTCCAGTAGGCCGCCATTAGTGTCCAGGCCTCTTGTTCGGTCATACAAATCTCGGCTCTATTGTTATTTTGCACTTCGAAACCAGCACAGCTGGTGATGGGACCCAAGCGGGGTAAGGTGCAGTCAACAAAACGGGATTGAGCAAACGTATGGCGGCAGCAGGGTAGAGCGGAAGACAAAAAAAAACAGAGCGAATGCTCTGCTTTTATTCGAGTTCCTCAGGCGTCTGAAGTGGGACTTTCCTTCAGCTCCTTGGACGCTATCCCTCCGCCCTCGGTGGGCAACAAAGCGCTTTCTATGCCGGCCCTCTGTCACGCTTTCTACCTGAGTACTCTACTGTCGGCTTCCCTCTCGCTTCCGTCTGCAGTTGGTCACTTGTCAGTCGCCGCCAGCAACTTTAGTAAAAAACATGACGTAGCGGGTGTCAACATTTTTTTTGTAAATATTTACATTTTTGTCTGCAGCGTGTCAGCGTGAAATCGATAGGGGGTAAGACTTCTCTATGGATACCTAATACGTTGTCACGCAGGCAATTGCGCATGCAAAGATAACGTGTCCAATTTTCGAGTGTCCGCTCACAAACAATCATGAACTCACTAGTGAAATAGCTCTCTATAAGCTTAGTTTTACGTAAGCCCCCGTCGGTGACACCTTAGCTTCACTTTCTACTTCTAGCGATTCTGGATGCAGCACAGCCAAGAGTTGTGATTGGTGGGGGTGGTTGAGATTGCCCGACCCATTCGTGGTTTAGATCCGATCCAGTGGTAACTGCGTCGTGGTTTTAATGCACTCCATCGAAAACGAGGCACTGACATCTGATAGCTCGGCGACTTGAATAAGCCGTTTATATATTTTGTCGTATTCCTGCATGTCGGTGGCCACGACTTTTAGCAGGTAATCGATATCGCCGGCCATGCGATGGATCTCGACTATCTCCGGAATGCCTTGCACACCATCTGAAAAGCGCGCCAGCCAGTCTTCGTCATGATGCGCCGTCTTAACCATGACATATGCAGTCATTGTCAGATTTAGTGCCCTGGGGTTTAGCAGCGCAACGCGCTTATCGATAAAGCCTGCTCCCTCTAGCTTCTTGATACGTCGCCAGCAAGGTGTTTGCGACACACCAGCGCGATCGGCTATATCGGCAATCGAGCCGCTACTATCCGA
>JAACDF010000187.1 GCA_009937065.1 Gammaproteobacteria bacterium
ACCCCCGCCCCGGGCGATTTGAAATGCCTCGTTGAATATCTCAGCCGAGCCACCCACCAGCAGTTCTTCACTGAAGGTCCTTCGATTCGCCTGTGACTTTGAAATGCCTGTCAGGGCTACCATGTACTTGTTCCAGGTTCGAATGGCACCGCCCGCGTCCAGAATCAAGGCCGGATTTTCTGATATCTCAATGAGTTTCTGAAACTGTCGTTCAAGCGAATCCGATGCATCGGACATTTCTGCAGCACGTTGATCTCGACTGCGAAGATTTCCACGGTAATCCGCGAGAAATGATTCAAAAGATCTTTGCAAAAACTTCAGCTCAGATACAGCGGAGGTCAAATCCGTGGCTTTGGGATCTGCGCCTCGAAATGCGGCCCTCACAAAATCATCCAAGCGAGCCATTGGAGCCACCAAATGTCGATTTATGAGGACGAATACCAGAACTAACGAGAGTAGCAGGAGAACGATGGCTGTGGATGGGACAACCAGGCTTCTTACCTCCTGTAACCTATCAAGTTCTTCGCTTTCCTCAGACAAAGTTTGTTGTGCAACGCGCAAAAATTGTTCAGCTGACTCGGATAGCCGATACAGAGCTGCACTAGACCATGCCTCCGCCGAACCATCGGCAATAGCCGACAGGTACCTATCATACTCGGCTTGGCAACAGTCCAAAGGTAACGAACGCGCAGCCAGTAGCTCGATTTGCGAATCAAGGGTTGAAACGTCAAGGGTGATTTTTTGTAAGGTTTCTTCAGTATCTCTGGAAAGCAAAATCAATTGATCGCTCGCCGCTCGATACTCACTTTGAGCATTAAAGTAATTCTGATTAATCGACATCACCACGAACGTAGCAACAGCATATATCCCGACCAAAATAAGCAGAATTCGGACGAAGAGTGATCTTATGCTCATTTCAAATACTCATGGCAATGACCACAGCTAGGCTCTGTGAAGAGTCGTGGCCCATTGCTGCGCCATTGACCCCCCAAGAAAATTTACGGCTCGCTCGAGCGTTGTAAGCGATCATAGATAGCATCGAAATCCACCTCTACAGATCCTGTTGGATCATTAGGGCACGTAGCAAACGCGCTACTGAGCGAGGGATCCCAATCCCACTCATCTCCCGAGAGTCTGTCGATGGTTACGCCAAATGAAGTCAGAAGCTCACCCGCCTCGGCGAGCGCAGTCGCCCGCGCAGCAATCAATCCTGTCTCGGCTCTAACAAACGCTCTTTGCGTATCGTAAAGTTCATTTTGACTGTCGAGAACGTCTAGCAACGTTCTCTGATCGAGCTGATACTCTGCCTCATAGGCATTCCGCGCCAAATACTGAGACTCAAGTTGCCTACCAAGGAATTCGATTTGACGCTCAAGTACCTGCGCATCGTTGTAGGCGATCAACACCTCTCGTCGCGTGTCCCAACACGCCTGCTTCCGCGCCTCGATCGCCGCAAAATAGCGTTGATTCCGTTCTCGACGCTGAGCACTGTCGCTACCGCCTCTGTAGAAATTGAAATTAAAGACCAGCTCGATCGCCTCAGTTTCAAAGTCACCCTGAATGCCTTCGATATTACTCGAATGCTCGTTTCGGTAACGAAGGTCTATTTTTGGGAAAAAAGCACCGCGAGCTGAGTCGCGATCAGCACTTACCGCGAGTAGTGCCTCTGTTGACTGCCTGACACGAGGACTTTGCTCCAATGCACGCTGCAAAACTAGGTCGCGGGACTCGCCGACCAACTCTTTGGGTAGCATCGGCATCGGGAGTCGCTGAGAGACCACTTGAGCACCCGTGATCCGTTGTAATTCCGCCTCGGTATCATGAAGGTTGGTTGCTTCTGTTAGCACGTTGGATTCGGCTAGGGCCAAACGCGCCTTGATCTGCTCAAGGTCAACCCCTTTTCCTGCGCCGCTATTTACCCTCGCCTCAATCTGATCCGCCTTTTGCTTATGACGGAAATAATTTTCTTCGGCGTAGCCCTTCAAACGCTGATAGAGCACCACCTCCAAGTAGGCTAATGTGGCTTCTAGCGCGGCATTCTCAGACGCACGAACGTGACCCTGAAAATCTCTGCGCGCCTCAAACTCTGCCGCCTTCACTCGATCGCGGGTCGCAAAACCATCGAACAACAACTGAGTGGTGGTAAATCGTACGTCGCTGCGATCGTACCGCCCAAAGTTGGCTGTGGGCGTCTGGCGATCTTCTCTACCCTCGACGGCAAGCAAATCGACTGAGGGGCGCAATTCACCCTCTACGACATCGATGCGCTCTTGCGATGCCGCAAAATCGAAATAGGTACGGGCCAATGCCGGATTGTTATCCAGCGCGAGCTTTAGGGTTTCTCCGTAGGTTTCGATCCCCTGTGCCCCAATAGTCCAAGGAATCAAGAGGAGTGAGGTTATCCAGGTTTTTGTCTTCACTTCTCAGTCCACATGGTAGTGAAGCTAAAATAGTAGCCCCTGCAGATCTTCGAAGCTATCTTTGAATTTGTGAAGCCAATGATGGCTGGGCAAACTTTCGGCACATATGCGCGCGAACATAGAAAAAAGCCCAGAATATGGGAGATTACCCAGTAAACAGCGGATTACTGGCCTACTACTATGTCTTGTCATAATTGCCGCAAATAGCCTCAACGCAACGCAACCGTCGACGAATTTCACAACATTCATATCAGTGCTGTCTGCTCGCTACGGCACAAGCGCAACTCAGCGGGGGACGGCGTGGCAGTCTGCACTCGAAAAGCTCGAGGCCCAGCCCGTCGCAGAACAACTGACCGGAATCAACCGATTCTTTAATCAAACGATTCGCTGGCAGTCGGACGCAGAGATCTATGGTGAGACGGATTTCTGGGCAACACCTACCGAAACCCTCGGTCTTGGCAGAGGTGACTGCGAGGATTTCACGATCGCTAAGTACGTAAGTCTTAGACAGCTGGGCGTGCCCTCCGACCAGCTTCGACTCACCTACGTTAAATTGCAAATGATCGGAGGTCGATCTCAAGCTCATATGGTATTGGCATGGTACGAGACGCCGGGTTCGATTCCACTGATTCTTGACAACGCAAACGCCCAAATTCTTCCGGCATCGCAGCGGCGCGATTTGCGTCCCGTTTTTAGCTTTACCAGTGATGCACTTTGGATCGCTGGTAATCGGCAAAATGAGAATATCAATCCATCATCGCGTTTGTCGCAATGGCGACAAATGCTAAACAGAGCTCAAGCTGAAGGAATTACGCTATGAGTGAGGAGGTTTAGGATGTCCCTACTTCGACGATTATGGCTGAGCATTGGTGTGCTTCTGATAACGGTCTTCACGGTAACCATGACCGTATTCGGTGTCTCAGGTAGCAACACACTGCAGGAGCAGCTGGCGATTGATACTGAAAATACAGCGCGCACTCTGGCCCAGGTTCTCTCGCTTGAGGCTGAGGCGTCGGGTGCTGAAGAACTCGACCCTGTTATCGTCCAGTTGAGACTCTCGCCGTTCACGGATCTCAGTGAATTCGAGGTGGTTGAACTTCGAGACCCCATGGGAAGCAGTATTTTCCGATCTCAAAATACGCCCCCACCGACCGACGCGCCCGATTGGTTCAAGGGAATTTTTGCTGTCGATACGTTTCCTGCAACTGCGCCCGTCATGTTGGGCTGGAACAACTGGGAGTTATCGCTTACACCGTTTGGTGGTGCCGCCTATGATGAGCTCTGGCGCGCATCTAAGCGCAGTGCAACGGCTATGCTCGCGGCATTTTTTGTGGCCGGCTTGATTGGCCAATTGATCCTGTCACGGCTGCTTTTACCGTTGAATCATGTGGTGTCACAAGCCTCAGCCATAGGGCAGCGACGATTCACAAAAATCGATGTGCCTAATACAACTGAATTTGCCGCTGTGGCTCGTTCTATGAACGATTTATCTGATCGAGTTCAAGCTATGCTCGCTGATGAGGCTGAGCAGTTAAAGAGCAAAAAGGCGTCTTCAGACCTTGATGAAACTACAGGCTTGCTCAACAGAGACACCTTTGTTGAGCAGTTTAGAACTAAACTCAGCCGAGAGAATGAGGAAGCACTTGGTTCAGCAGCACTCATTCGCATTCTCGACTTGGCCGATATGAATCGAGAATATGGAAGACACTTAATCGATAATCTGCTGAGCGATATCGGCTCATCGCTAAGCACGTTGAGCAATGACGACAGTTATGGCTCGTCTTGCTGCATTGGACGGATGAATGGTGCCGATTTGTGCGCTATCGCAAACAACGAGACCAATGCCAAGAATCTCGCTGACGTTATGCAGCGCATGGTAAGGACGGTCCTTGCCAATCATGGTATTGATGCACGATATCGTGTGGCAGCCGCCTGCGTCGAATACGAATATGGGGATGGCATCGGCGATTTATTAACCGCAATGGACGGCGCACTCGCACAATCGGAGTTGCAAGCCGGTGTGCCTGTCGTCCCAGCTGAACTCAACAAAGCGACGAATGATCTGCGCTCTACTCAAATGTTCTGGCAGAGTCACCTTAAGAGTGCCCTGACCAATAATGAGCTGTCCCTCCATTGGTATCCAGTCAAG
The DNA here is from genome assembly GCA_009937065.1 of Gammaproteobacteria bacterium. GTDB lineage: Bacteria > Pseudomonadota > Gammaproteobacteria > Pseudomonadales > Halieaceae > Luminiphilus. The sequence continues at coordinate 4,570 of JAACDF010000187.1, forward strand.
GACAAGC
>JAACDF010000188.1 GCA_009937065.1 Gammaproteobacteria bacterium
CCGGGAGCGACGTATTCCCTGGCCTGTTCAAGATGCCCGCCTTACGGCGAGTCGCATAGTTCAGCATGCATCGACCGATAAGGTGTCGATACTGTTTGGGCGTGAGGATAGCGGTCTTAACAACGATGAGCTCCAACGTTGTAATTTGCACTGCCATATACCAACCCACCCAGATTACGAGTCGCTTAATTTATCGATGGCGGTTCAGATCGTCTGCTACGAGATTCGCATGGCCCAACTCGAGGGTCAGTTACCAAAAGAGGAAGATGCTCACTGGGAAAACGACTTTGCTACCTCGCAGGACATGGAATATTTCTATGAGCACCTCGAGGAAACCTTAGTTGATCTCGAGTTTCTCAATCCAGCAGCCCCACGGCAGTTGATGACGCGGCTCAGACGCCTATACAGCCGTGTCCGCCTAGACGAGATGGAAGTGCAGATTCTTAGGGGTGTTTTGAAAGAAACCCGCCGTGTCGTGCGTGAAAATCGCGATAAATAAGTCATAACAATGGCTAAATCCATAATTCTTGACTAAACTAGTCGGGTATTTGGTTCATTGACGTTGTGTAGACATGAAGCTGACGACACGAGGCCGCTATGCGGTCACAGCAATGTTAGATCTCGCCATTCACGGTGGTGAGGATCCCATCACGCTGGCTGATATTTCGGCGCGTCAAGAAATCTCCTTGTCTTATCTCGAGCAACTATTTTCCAAGCTGCGACGGGAGGACTTGGTCCGGAGCATTAGAGGTCCGGGCGGTGGTTATCAGCTCGCCAGAGCGTATGACCGAATTTTTGTTGCGCAGATTATCGATGCGGTTGATGAATCAATCGACGCGACTAACTGTCAGGGACGCGGTGACTGCAATCACGGTGAGGTGTGCCTAACCCATCATCTTTGGCAGGATTTGTCAGATCAGATTCACAGTTTTCTGAACGGTATTAGCTTGGGAGATCTGGTGAGCCGGGGGGGTTACCGGAAAGGTAGCTATATGGCGGGGTTGGTTGAGTCTCAGCCAGTAACGCTTAGGGACATGTAGACCATAAGGTCTGAGGAAATATTTATGGGAAAGGCTGAAGTGATCAACGTGCCAATCTATTTAGACTATCTGTCAACGACGCCTGTTGATCCGCGCGTTGTCGAAGCGATGACCCAGTGCCTGTCGATGGATGGTGTGTTTGGAAACCCCGCATCTCGATCTCACCAGTATGGCTGGAAGGCTGAAGAAGCCATTGAGAACGCACGCTGTCAGGTTGCTGAGTTGATCAATGCAGATCCCCGAGAAGTTGTTTGGACCTCTGGAGCAACGGAGTCAGATAATCTGGCGATCAAGGGTGCGGCACACTTTTATCAGCGAAAGGGCAAGCACATCATCACGTCAAAAATAGAGCACAAGGCAGTGCTTGATACCTGTCGTCAGCTTGAGCGTGAGGGGTTTGAGGTGACTTACCTCGAGCCTAATACAGACGGACTCACGACGCCTGAGATGATTGCCGATGCGATTAGAGAGGACACCAGTGTGGTTAGTGTCATGCATGCTAATAATGAAATTGGTGTGGTGAATGACATTGCAGGCATTGGTGAGGTGTGCCGTGAGCGCGGAGTGATTTATCACGTTGATGCAGCCCAAAGCACCGGAAAGCTTCCGCTGGATATGGAGGCGATGAAGGTTGACTTGCTTTCAATTTCAGCGCACAAAATGTACGGACCAAAGGGTATTGGCGTCCTCTACGTGCGTCGTAAGCCCCGTGTTCGAATCGAAGCCCAAATGCACGGTGGCGGACATGAGCGTGGGATGCGATCCGGAACGCTTGCAACACATCAAATCGTTGGTCTCGGTGAAGCGGCACGCATTGCTACAGAGGAAATGCAAGCAGAGGGTGAGCGTCTACGGGCACTGCGCCAGCGATTTTGGGATGCTATCAATGATATTCCAGAGGTGTATATCAACGGTTCGCGAGACCACCGTTTGCCAGGTGCGCTGAATGTCAGCTTTGCGTTTGTTGAGGGCGAATCATTGATCATGTCGCTTAAGGATCTGGCGATCTCGAGTGGATCGGCGTGCACATCGGCCAGTCTTGAGCCTTCTTATGTTCTGCGAGCGCTGGGGCTCAATGACGAGCTGGCACACAGCTCACTGCGATTCAGTTTCGGTCGTTTTACTACCGAAGACGACGTGGATCGTGCCGCAACAAGTGTCCGCCATGCGGTGGATAAGCTAAGAGAACTGTCACCGCTCTGGGATATGTATCAGGACGGCATTGACCTCGACACAATTGAATGGGCAGCGCACTAATCGGCGCAAGGCGCCCAAAGGAGTAGGTTATGGCTTACAGCGACAAAGTAATTGATCACTATGAAAACCCCCGTAACGTCGGCAAGCTCGACGCGGACAGTGATAATGTCGGTACGGGTATGGTAGGGGCGCCAGCTTGTGGCGATGTAATGCGCTTACAAATTCAGGTTAACGATGAAGGTGTCATTGAGGATGCCAAATTCAAGACCTATGGTTGTGGCTCCGCTATCGCGTCAAGCTCGCTTCTGACTGAGTGGGTAAAGGGTAAGAAGCTCGAGGAAGCAGCGGCGATTAAAAATACGGAGATCGCTCAAGAACTGTCGCTTCCGCCCGTCAAAATCCATTGCTCAGTGCTGGCTGAAGATGCAATCAAAGCGGCGGTTAAGAACATTCGAGAAAAGCGAGGCGAGTAATGGCCATCAGCGTCACGTCTGCAGCGGCTGAGCACGTCGGCAAACAGCTACAAGCGAGAGGTCGCGGAGAGGGCATCCGCATTGGTGTCAAAACCTCAGGCTGCTCAGGGCTTGCCTACGTCTTGGAGTTTGTCGACGTTCAGGATCCCGAGGACACGTTGTTTGAAACAGACGGTGTGCGGGTGTTTGTCGATCCCAAAAGCCTAGTCTACCTCGATGGCACTGTTGTCGATTTTGCGAAAGAGGGTCTGAACGAGGGACTGGAGTTCAAGAATCCCAACGTCGCGGGCGAATGTGGCTGCGGTGAGAGCTTCACTGTCTAACACATACTGAATATGTGTTTGTGAGGTCACGTGGCCAACTATTTTCAGTCCTTTGATCTGACACCCAGCTTTGCGCTGGATGAGGCAGCGCTTGAGGCGCGATATGAGCAGCTCATGGTGCTCTGTCATCCGGATAAGTTTGCAGGAGCTGCGACGTTCGAGCAGCGCGCCGCTGCTAAGCGAGCTGCCGATATTAACGAAGCGTATGGTGTTTTAGGGCATGCGGTCCGACGAGCAGGGCACCTCCTGGAATTGCACGGTATAGATCTTCAGGAGCTGGAGCGCCAACCCGCATCGCCTGAGTTTCTGTTCGAGCAAATGATGCTAAGAGAGCGGGTGCAGGACTTTGAATCGCTGAGTGGTCGCAATGCAAGCGCATTAATTTCTGATATTGAATCCACCTACAGCGAGACTCAAAACGCATTTGCTGATCATTATGATCGCGGTGATATCACTGGAGCATGTGCTAAGTGGGTTGAGTTTCACTTTCAACAGAAGCTGCTCGATGAGCTTGTTAGGGCACAACGCCAGGTAGTCTAAGAATCGTGTTACTTCAGATTTCAGAACCCAATAGCACAGAAAACGTGGCGCGAGAGCGCAAGCGGGGTCTTGGCATCGATTTGGGCACCACTAATAGCTTAGTAGCAACCAAATCAGAGGGTGGTGCAGACGTTATTACCGATGTGTCGGGCGCTCGCCTTGTGCCTTCCGTCGTTAATTTTACCGGGGTGGTCACGGTGGGAACTTCGGCGCTCGAGTCCGCTGTATCTGATGTACGAAATACGGTGGTCTCTGCGAAGCGTTTTATGGGTCGATCCCGCCATGACCTCAACGATCAACAGTTACTGGGCCTTACAACCTCCGATCCGTTAGCGTTTGATACGGATGATGGACCGAAAACACCCGTGGAGGTTTCGAGTGAAATACTTCGTTCGCTTGCTGCCCGCGCCAGACAGAGTCTCGATGAAACCGAAGATGGTGTAGTTATTACAGTGCCGGCTTATTTCGACGATCGGCAACGGCAGGCAACGCGACAAGCAGCTGAACTCGCGGATTTAAACGTTCTCCGCTTATTGAATGAACCCACAGCTGCGGCCATTGCCTACGGTCTAGATGAGACCATTGCCGAGTCGAGTGTGGTTGCGGTTTACGACCTTGGCGGCGGGACCTTTGATATTTCCATCTTGCGAATGGAGCGCGGCCTACTGAGGGTGTTGGCAACCGGGGGAGACACGGCCTTAGGTGGTGACGATTTTGACGAGATTATTGTCCGCTGGATGCTAGATCAGTGGGGTCTCGATAGCATGACTCGAGACCAACACAGGCAGTTGGCTATGATGGCGCGAGCGGTCAAAGAGCAACTATCGGAGAGTCCGGAGGTGTCAATCGTTGCAACTGGTGAGCTCGCGCATCTCGATGATTTGTTACTCACCCGAGAGACCTTTACATTGCTCGCGGAGACGCTGATTCAGCGAACACTGAAGGCCTGCGATCAGACACTCGATGACGCGGGTAGATCAGAGGTGGCTCATGTGGTGCTGGTCGGTGGCTCCACGCGAATGCCGATAATTCGCGAGGCGGTAGCAAAACATTTTAATCTTGAACCGCTGTGTTCCATTAATCCTGATGAAGTCGTTGCATTGGGTGCGGCGCTCCAGGCCGATATTCTGGTGGGTAATGGCGATGGCGATGAAGCATTACTTCTAGATGTCATCCCATTATCACTAGGTCTTGAGACCTATGGCGGTTTAATTGAGAAAATCATTCCACGCAACGCTGTGTTGCCACTCGCCAAAGCGCAGGAATTTACGACGGCGAAAGACGGTCAAACCGGTCTCGTAGTCCACGTGCTGCAGGGTGAGCGCGAGCGTGTTGAGGATTGTCGGTCGTTGGCACGTTTTGAGCTGAACGGTATACCTCCCATGGTCGCCGGCGCAGCGCGTATCTTGGTGACGTTCAAAGTGGATGCTGATGGTTTGTTGGAGGTATCTGCTCGCGAGGAGATCACAGGTACCGAGGCAGCTTTGGTTGTTAAGCCGTCGTTTGGTTTAAGCGATGACGAAGTGGCTTCTATGTTACGAGCCAGCCAGACAAATGCCGCTGAAGACATGCAGGCGAGGCAACTTAGAGAGGCCAAGGTAGAAGCAGAATCGCTGCTCCATGGGCTAATCGGCGCACTTGAGGCCGATGGCGATCTACTCAGCGATGAAGAGCGAGCAGCGCTCGAAACTGAGGCGAGTGGGCTTGTACAAGCGCTCGCATCTGACGACACAGAATTTATCCGTGCACTGACTGATCAGTTAGGTCAGGCGTCGCTGACGTTTGCAGAACGACGCATGGACCGCAGTATTAAAAGTGCTTTGAGCGGTGTAGCCGTATCAGAGCTGGACTCCGCAGACTAGAGACGAACTCATGCCCCAGATAATTGTTCTCCCTCATCACGAAATATGCCCTGACGGAGCGGCGGTTGAAGCCGACAGTGGTCAAAGTGTTTGTGAGGTGTTGCTGGCGAACCACATTGACATCGAGCATGCATGCGAGATGTCATGCGCGTGCACCACCTGTCATGTCATCGTTCGCGAGGGATTTGACTCTTTAGACG
>JAACDF010000189.1 GCA_009937065.1 Gammaproteobacteria bacterium
CGCTACGGATCCTGAAGCGGGTGCTCTCTTCGTGGATGAGGGTGATGTCGGCGTTGCCAGGACAAATGCGGCATCGACGATGTCAGCAACCTATACAACCGGTACGGCACTTCATTTCACGATGGAGCCGCAAAATGCACTGGTGGAGTTCGATAGTGAAGGGCGGTGCCATATTCACGCGGGCAACCAGTGGCAGTCGCTGATATTACCGGTCCTAGCACAGGCGCTTGAGATGTCTGCAGCGGACATCGTCATTCATCAATATTATTTAGGTGGCGGTTATGGTCGGCGTTTGTTCGGTGATCAAATGATTCCGGCAGCACTTGCCGCTCGATCGTTAGGTCGGCCAGTGAAACTGATTTTTGATCGGGCATCAGACAGTCGATTTGATTGTGTGAGATCGCCATCGGTCTGTGCTTTAGACGCGTTTTTCGATGCTGATGGTGCGCTGACAGGGGTTGATCATGCCGTCGTTGCTGGCTGGCCAACGAAGGCTATGGCGCCGTTCTTTATCGGGACGGGCATTGACGGCAAAGGCGAAGTTGATGGCTTTTCTGTCAATGGCGCTGATCATTGGTACACCCTCCCTGCGCATCGCGTGCGCACTATGAACAACACGTTAGCCCAGGACACATTTTTGCCCGGCTGGCTGCGTGCTGTGGGTCCCGGCTGGGTGAGCTGGGGTGTGGAAAGCTTCCTCGATGAGATTGCTGATCAAATGGGTCAGGATCCTGTCGCCATACGAATGAGCCTGCTTGATGGCGCCGGCAAGAATGCGGGTGGTGAGGGCAGCACGGTTGGGGGCGCGAAACGTCTAGCTGCCGTGCTCAAGGATGTCTCAGAGCGCGCTGACTGGGGCCGTGAGATGCCTGCTAACGAAGGCTTGGGTGTCGCCGTAGGTCATGGCCAGGAGCGAGGCATGCCAACGTGGGTCGCCTGTGTGGCTCATGTGGCCGTCGATCCGTCATCGGGTGATGTGACGCTGAAGAAGCTTTGGCAAACCATTGACGTGGGCACGGTAGTGAACCCTGATGGCGCCATGGCGCAAGCGGAAGGCGCTGCCTTGTGGGGAGTGAGCTTAGCGCTCCATGAGGGAGCGCAGTTTGTCGATGGTGAAGTGGCAGACCAAAACCTCGATCGTTATATGCCTTTGCGTATGAGTGATGTACCCGACCTCGACATCGCCTTTGTCGACAGCAATGAATTTCCGAGTGGTTTGGGTGAGCCTCCTTTAATCCCCGTTGCGCCCGCCATTGGTAATGCGGTCTTTGCCGCGACCGGTAAACGGGTGAGAGAGTTGCCGATAAAGCTCGTATAACGTGCGTTAGATGATCAACGGGCCATCGGGCCCGTTTTTTTTGCGTTTAGTAAAGGTCGCGAAACGGTAATAACTGACAGTAAATTGCAGTTGACACTACTCACCCCCGTCCTTAGACTTCGCTCTCTTTTTTTCGGGATCTCTTTGCGGGTGCCGGCTTTTTAGGAGATTGCTTGTGCAGAATCAACGTATTCGAATTCGCCTCAAGGCGTTCGATCACAAACTCATCGATGCTTCGACTCAGGAGATCGTAGAGACAGCACGCCGCACTGGCGCGCAGGTCCGTGGACCCATCCCGCTTCCGACGAAGAAGGAAAAGTTCACCATTCTTGTTTCACCTCACGTGAATAAGGATGCTCGAGACCAGTATGAGATTCGCACACACAAGCGACTCATGGACATTATCGAGCCAACGGAAAAGACCGTTGACGCGTTGATGAAGCTAGACCTTGCTGCGGGCGTAGAAGTCCAAATCAGCTTGGGATAGAGACAATTTAGAAATAAGCCTGCCCAGTTCGCTGGGTGTGTAACGAGTAAGAGAATTACTCGGCCATAGAGGGTTAAGCCCCGTACACGGAGAGGTTAGTACCATGACTGTGGGAATAGTCGGCCGTAAATCCGGTATGACACGAGTGTTTACCGAGGACGGCGTATCAGTACCAGTGACCGTAGTGGAAGTAGTTCCAAACCGCGTCACTCAAATCAAAGAGCAAGATACCGATGGGTATCGAGCAATTCAGGTCACCGCGGGAAACCGCAAGGCCTCTAAAGTTAGCAAGCCAGAAGCGGGCCATTTCGCCGCCGCAGGTGTTGAGGCTGGAACAGGACTCTGGGAGTTCCGTCTGGACGGCTCCGATGAGGCGTTCGAAGTCGGTGCTGAGCTAACGGTTGCACGATTTGAGCAAGGCCAGAAGGTCGATGTCGCGGGTCAGTCAAAAGGAAAGGGTTTCCAAGGCGCAGTAAAGCGTTGGAATTTTAGTACTCAAGACGCCACACACGGCAACTCGCTGTCACACCGAGCCCCTGGTTCGCTAGGTCAGTGTCAGACACCAGGTCGAGTCTTCAAAGGTAAGAAGATGGCAGGTCATATGGGTGCTGAGCGCGTTACAACGCAAGGTCTCGAAGTGATTCGCGTAGATGTTGAGCGCAACTTGCTTCTCATTAAGGGCGCGGTCCCCGGTGCTCCCGGTGGCGACGTGATTGTTCGACCAACAACCAAGTCGCGAAGTTAAGGAGGCTTACTGTGGAACTAAGTGTAGTTAAGCCCGGTAAGAAGAAGCCAGGCAAGGTTGAGGTCTCTGAGTCGACATTCGCTCGAGACTACAACGAGGCGTTGATTCATCAAGTTGTGACCGCGTACTTAGCGGGTGCACGTCAGGGTACGCGAGCGCAGAAGAACCGTTCAGCGGTTGCGGGTGGCGGTAAGAAGCCATGGCGTCAGAAGGGAACAGGCCGTGCGCGTGCGGGAACTATCCGTTCACCGATCTGGCGTAGCGGCGGCGTGACCTTTGCGGCGACTCCGCAGGATCACAGCCAAAAGGTGAATAAGAAAATGTATCGCTCAGCGATGCGATCGATTCTCTCCGAGTTGGCGCGTAGTGAGCGGCTGATAGTCGTGGAGAGCATGAGCCTCGAGCAGCCAAAGACTAAGTTGTTGGTTGAGGAGCTCAAGGGCTACGGACTCGAGAACGTGTTGATTGTGGCATCCGAGGTTGATCAGAACTTGTACCTCGCGTCGCGCAACCTGCACAAGGTCGACGTTCGGGATGTTGAGGGTGTTGATCCAGTCAGTCTGATTGCCCACGAGAAGGTGGTCATCACTGTCGATGCAGTCAAGAAGTTTGAGGAGGCTTTGGCATGAATCAGGAGCGTGTATTCCAGATTTTGATGGGGCCTCATGTGTCAGAGAAGGCAGCGATTGTTGCCGACGCGAACAACCAGTACGTCTTCAAGGTTGCACTCGATGCAACTAAAGAAGAGATCAAGCTCTCGGTAGAGCAGCTGTTCAAAGTGACTGTAGACGACGTCAAGACTCTGCGCGTTAAGGGAAAAACGAAGCGCAACCGTTTTGGTTGGACCACTAAGCCGACATGGAAGAAGGCTTACGTGCGGTTGGCGCAAGGTCAAGAGATTGACTTTGCGACGATCAATTAAGGGGTATAGGTTATGGCAGTCGTAAAAAGCAAACCGACATCAGCAGGCCGCCGTCACCACGTCCGCGTGGTGAACAATGAGTTGCACAAAGGTGGACCTTACGCGCCTCTCGTCGAGAAGAACTCGAAGACAGGTGGACGTAATAACCTCGGTCGGATCACAACTCGGCATATTGGTGGAGGTCATAAGCACCACTATCGCGTCATCGATTTTAAGCGCACCAAGGACGGTATTCCCGCGAAGGTTGAGCGCATCGAATACGATCCAAACCGAACAGCACACATTGCGTTGTTGTTGTTCGCCGATGGCGAGCGTCGCTACATTATTGCACCAAAGGGTGTCTCAGCAGGCGATGTGTTGTACTCCGGTGCTGCCGCACCCATCAAGGCGGGGAACTGTCTGCCGATTCGTAACATCCCTGTCGGCGCAGTGATTCACGCGATCGAACTCAAGCCTGGCAAGGGCGCCCAGTTGGCACGTTCGGCGGGCGCTGCGGTTCAGCTGGTTGCTCGTGAAGGTCAGTACGCGACGGTTCGTCTGCGCTCTGGCGAAATGCGCAAGGTGCCGGTTGATTGTCGCGCAACGCTGGGTGAAGTCTCGAATAACGAGCACAGCCTTCGCAAGCTGGGCAAGGCCGGTGCATCGCGCTGGCGTGGTGTTCGCCCAACGGTTCGCGGTGTCGCTATGAACCCTGTTGATCACCCGCATGGTGGTGGTGAGGGTCGTACTTCGGGTGGTCGTCACCCAGTGACGCCTTGGGGTGTTCCAACCAAGGGTTACAAGACCCGTAAGAATAAGCGTACGGA
>JAACDF010000190.1 GCA_009937065.1 Gammaproteobacteria bacterium
AACACTGGGATAGCGCTCAATACCAAATAATTCATCGACTGATACCTTGCCGGTGGACGACAAGCGAGCGAGGTCATTTCGTACCATGTCGGTAATCATGACGTTCTCAGCCCGGTTCTTTGCCGATGTTTGCAACCAGTGCGCGTTGGCCTCATCGGCCAGGGCTTCAGATTTGCGCCCTACCGTACCTTTCATCGGTTTACTCCAAACCACACCGTCTTCACGCTCAAAAAACAGCTCGGGTGAAGCGGAGCACACCGTCACTTCGGGTCCGCTCATAAAAACGGCGTGCGGCATGTCCTGTGACCAGCGAGCAAAATCCGCCAAGGTTACATGCACCTCATTGGACATTCGTGTCGTGAGATTAATCTGGTAGACCTCCCCCGCACCAATCATCGATTTAATGCGATCAACCTTAGATTCGAATGATGCCCGCGACTCTAAAAGGTGCCAGTCAGCATTCGTTTGTTGCTCGGGAGAATAAAGACCCGTCAACGAAGTGATGACGGTCTCCTCCTCGAATAGGGCGAAACACGCCAGAGGCACATCAATGTCGCGCTTTGGAAACTTAGGATCGAAGGCATGACTTGCCTCATAAGCAACATAGCCCACTGCATGCAGACCGTCTCTTCGAGCTCGCTCCTCTGCCTCATTCAAAACGGACAAGACAGCGCTGTGCTCCGCGGCCACAAGGACATCCCGGCAGTGCTCGTACACTGACCAATTCTCTGTCTTGGCATTACGAATAATGGCGCGGTCAAACATGATTTCGGCGGTCTGTTTATGGGCTGTCTATGAACTGAGATAAACGCAGGCGGATGGCAACTCGATCACCCGCGCATTATGCCTACTTTCTCAGATGTTTCGACGCTCTCGGTCAAAGAAAAGTCCCTTACCCCATGACGCTCACGATCAGTCAAGTTCATAAATATTGGCCGCACTTTGGAGGCATTATCGATGACTCATTAACCCAAACACGTATGGCCACCGAATTATCCGGCTTGTCACATTGCCAACTCCATAACGTCTGCATGTCTTCTTAAATTTGCATTAACCAAAGCCTGTACTAGCTTAAGGGCGGGGGTGTCCCCGGATCTTCAAATCACAAAACAGGACGACAATATGAAAAGTTTGATTTCTATCTTGGCCTTCATAACAGCACTAATCTTTACGCCCCTCAGCACAGCAGAAATCTGGAAAGATTATGGCTTGAGCGAAGAGGTCACTGAGCTAACCGTTGTGTCGGTAAAACCCAATTACGTCGACGCATATTTGACTCGCCTTAAAAAGACATGGGTGAGCTCTATGGAAATTCAGAAAGACATGGGTGTCGTCATGGAATACAACGTCTGGGCCGCGAATGTGGCTGCACAGCCCAATGTCTTCCTGACCGTGACATACAAAGACATGGGTGCGATGCAGGGAAGTAAAGAAGGATACGAGGCGCTAATGAAAGCCATGACCGAACGCTTTAATGCTGATCAAGACGAGCAAGAAGAGCTTGCGCAGGGGTATGAGGACTATCGAGAGATCGTTGATTACGTCATCCTCAATAGGGTTGAATATTGAACCAAAATTAACGACAGTAAGAGGGTGGCGTATGCCACCCTTTTTTTTTCCAGACGCTTTCATTAGACCTAATAAAAACAGAGTTCCTAGAGATGAAAATTAATCTACTGCAGGATCAAAGCATTGCTTGGCAAGACTATGGCCCGGATGATCGATTCAATTATCCCATCGGCTACGGCGGTGCGTTGCTAGGTCATGACGGGCAAGGCCACATCGATCTAGTCTATCGTTGGGAGCCCGGAAAATACTGTCATTTCCATCGTCACCTCTGCGAGGTGAGATCCACCGTATTGCAGGGCTCCCTCGAAGTCCTAACCTTTGAGGATGGTGTTGAAGTCTCAAAGGTCACCCGACAGGCAGGCAGTTACTCCCACATGCCAGAGGGCGATGTGCACATGGAGCGCGGTGGCCCTGAAGGCGCTACCATCCTGTTTAATCTTTATTCGCCCGATGGCCGTCTGACGCAAATGCTCGATGAAGAAGGTAATGTGCTTAAAACGGTCACCATCGAGAACGTGCTCAAGCAGTTTGCGAATTAACTAAGCAAGTGCTGTACGCAATAGCGTATGCGAGAAGATTCTCCCCGGAGTAGACTCAGTGCATTGATAGTCATTCGGAATAATCGATGCGCAGCGTCCTAAGCCTCACACTCTTTAGTCTTCTCTTTTTGGCTCAGCAAGCATCGGCATCCCTCATAGGCGCCGATGTCGTGTTGCGCGGCGGCACTGTCTACTCGATGGACACCCAGGGGAACCGGCATAGCGCCATTGCCATAGCCGGTGATCAAATCCTAGCCATCGGCAGCGAAGCGGATGTTGCACTCTTTACGACCGAAGGCACGCGCACAATCGAGCTCGAGGGACGCGCCGTCTTCCCTGGATTCATCGACACACACATCCACACGATGGACACCTTGCCCTTACTTAATGGCGCCATGCTCTCACCGGGGCAAAGTGCTGAGGAGGTATTGGAAGCCATCGCCGCGCATGCTCAGCAGCACCCTGAGCAGAATCCTGTCTTGGGATCAGGTTTTCTGGCTCGTGCCTTTGGGATAGACGGCCCCACCGCAGCACAGCTCGATGCCGTGATTCCCGACCGACCGGCGCTCATCATCGATGAAGGGGGTCACACAGCCTGGGCCAATTCACTCGCCCTGCAAGCCGCGAACATCACCGCGGATACACCAGACCCTGTCCCTGGCGCCCACTTCTTTCAGCGCGACATGCTCGGCAACCCAACAGGGTGGCTCGTTGAAGGTGCTGCAATCGACCCTGTAACCGATGCCTTAGGCGTGGTCAGCGAGAGCACCTTGAGAGAACGGGCGCCTCAGTTCTTTTCCGACATGGCCGCTGTTGGCTTAACCGCAGCATTTGATGCCGGGATGATCGATACGGGTGCCTATGGAATGAAGGTGGCTAATGAACTCGCGCAGGCGAACACCTTACCGCTCCGACTCGTTGGTTCGCTGTACATCAACAAGCCCAAAGACCTCAAAACCGCGCACGCGAGGCTATCTGAACTGCGTGAGCAATACCGGCACGATCTGTTCTCGATGACCACCTTAAAACTCTCGCTCGATGGCACCGTGGAGGCAAAAACCGCCGTGACGCTGGCGCCTTACATTGCCCCAGAAGGTCATGAAGCATCGCCGCTACTGCCAGACGAGCAAGTATTTAACGCCGTGTATGAAGCCTACAGCCTTGGCTTTGATCTTCACCTGCATGCCATTGGCGATGGCGCTGTCAGAACGGCGTTAGATGCCATCGAAGCAGGACAAGCAGCGCACCCCGCATCGGATGTGCGAGCGACCATCTGTCATATTGAAGTGGTGGATCAGGCGGACATTGAACGATTTGGTCAGCTAGGCGTTGTTGCCCAAACCACACCTACCTGGTTTGAGTATGACGAGATTGCCATGGAGCTTTTGGGCTCTGAGCGTTTTGAGCAGCTCTACCCTCTCGCATCCATCCAGCGCAGCGGCGGTCGCGTGACCTTGGGCAGCGACTATCCGGTCTCGTGGATTGGTAAGGACGCCCTAAATCCTATGTTCAACATCGAAATGGCAGTCACGCGCCAGCGAGCCGGCGATAAGCATTACCCAGTTCAGGCTCGCGCTAACGAGCGTCTTAGCGTTGATCAGGCCATTCGTGCGCACACGGTCGATGCTGCATGGCAAATTCGCATGGAAGACATGATTGGCACTTTGGAGCCCGGAAAGAAAGCCGACCTGGTTGTGCTCGATCGCGACCCCTATCTCAGCGACCCCTATGCCATACACAGCATCGAGGTTGAGCTAACCGTATCGAACGGACGACTGGTTTACGAAAAACACAAACAGTGATGCGGTCCGCCACGGGCGCTTTGATGACTAAAGCCGGATAGCGCCAGCCAGCGGGTCAGATCCATTAATGAGTTCATGGAACTCATCGGCCAGTCGCTGTGACTCTTTGACGCAATGCCGCCAATAGGTCTCTCTAACGCGCTCGGGGATCTTCCCAAAATCTCGACGATCGGGGATTTTCCCAAACGGTAACTGCGCCAAAAACTCATCAGTGGGACAAATCATGATGAGTTGGTCGGCCGATACCTGCTGGTCAGCACGCCAGGGCAAAAACTTATCGAACCAACCCACTGTGGTGCGGCTGTTAAAGTGTGGATAGAGCCAAACCTGATCCTCGGCTAATCGCTTCAGGTCGAAGTGATAATCAATAATGCCTCCGTCCCAGAAAGCACCCCTACCCGCACCTTCGATGTCGTAAACGCCCTCAAATACGTAGGGAATAGCACCACTGGCCATCAGCGCATTGAACACGTTGCTCTCCGCGAGATCGATGTAGCGGGTACCAAATCCGTCAAATAGTGGCGTCAGTGGTTTGGCGTTACTCGAGGCGAAGACAACGCGCTGGAACGAGGCCTTTAGCGTTGCGCGACTGACCGCATTTCCTAATGCGGCGATCCCCATGCCTGCTATGAGCCGCTTACTCGGCTGTCGACCATTCAGACCTCGTCCTCGCGCGGTGACAATATGGGAGCGTAGCCACGGGTGATCGGCAACATGACGCTCACCGCCATCGCCAAGCAGGGTACGCATTAACCAGAGTGCGACCTCGGTTATCTCCGGTACCGTGGGTTTAGCCGAGGCATAGTGTTGACTGAGGTAAGCCTGCTCAAAACGATCGTAAGTCGTCAGTGGGTCAGGCTGAGCCATGGCGGCGTGACGCCATGAACCAATGGACGATCCAACGGCGTCGAGAGGCCGGCTTCGTCCTGAAAGCAACTCACTGATCAGCACACGGTCAAGTTGGCCCAGAATAAGCCACTTTGGACCGCCTGATGCACCGATCAGACCGTCTACAAGGTCCGCGTGCCAGCCCTCCTCGGCGAGTCGCTTTGCTGCACCCTTCCCGACTCTCAGTTCGAGCGCCTTCACTGTCGATCCTTATTTGTCGTCACACCCAACACACTAGCTCCAAAACGCCCATCGCCCTATCATAAGCCCGACACCGTTGAGTGGTGGTCGCCACTGCGCCGAACCGACAATAAAAAAAAATGGGAGCAAACACCATGGCATTTAACGCTGAAATGGCCACAAAAGCCTATATCGATGGGCTGGGTGAAGAAGCCCTTGCGCAAGCGGCAGCCTACACCGCAGGTAATCACTGGCTCATGCTCTGGTCTTTGGGCGTGACCGTTCTCTCAACCTGGCTCATCCTTCGCAGCGGTATTCTGACCACACTGGTCGGCAAGCTGTCCGAGAAAGGGCTCTTCAATCGAGCCTTTCGAGTCAGCGCCGCGTTTATTGTGCTCTCGTCGATTATCGAACTCCCCTGGACGATCTACACGAGCTGGTACCGTCAAACCCAATACGATATGACCACTCAGCCCCTCGGCGACTTCCTTGGACAAGCCGGTCTAAGTCTGGCGTTAAGCGCCGTGATCATGGGCGTGTTATTGGCCTTGTTCTACGTACTGGTCAACAGAGTTGGAAAGCTTTGGTGGGCTTGGTTTGGTGGGGTTACCGCCAGCGTCATTACGCTCATGATGATCTTGGGTCCAACGCTGATACAGCCACTGTTTAACGAGTACACCGCGGTGCCTGAGGGCGAGGTAAAGGAAGCAATTGAAGCACTGGCCATGGAGGCCAATATTCCCACCGAGCGTATCTTTATGTACGACGGGTCACGCCAGTCGAACAATTTCACCGCCAATGTCGCCGGCATCGGTTCATCAGCCCGTATTGCGATCTCAGACGTTGCGATGAAACAAGCAGATTTGGATGAAGTGAAGGCTGTGACTGGACACGAAATTGGCCATTACGTCTCGGGGCACATTTGGTGGATCGTACTGTTACTCAGCGCCCAAATTGTTTTCGCCTTTTTGCTTGCGGACAAGTTATTTGCACCTGTCGCCAGATGGTTTTCGGCTGATGAGGACATTCGTAATCCAGCAAGTATTCCGGTACTGATTTTACTGGTTGGCGTGTTAATGACCTGCTTCGCACCCATTAATAATACGCTTTCGAGAATGAACGAGACCGATGCGGATCGGTACTCATTAGAGACGGTCAATTTACCGGACGGCCTCGCTTCAGCCCTCGTTAAGACCGCCGAATACCGAAATCCCAGGCCGGGCACCCTGCAGGAAGTATTGTTCTACACGCATCCCTCGGTCGAGGGCCGTGTGCGAATGGCTATGGAGTGGAAAGCAGAGCAACTCGAAAACGAGTCGCCCTGATGGTTTGTGTCGGCGGGCTAGCCTTCAATACCGTCGAGGTACTCAACGTCGGGCATGCCGGCGACTAAGCCCCCAAGTTTGACGTTAGCCGCCTTGAAGTAATCAGTCTTGCCGTGTGCTTCAAGCGCGGCTTTGTCCACGTAAGACTCTAACACTTTGTAGGTCTGTGGATCAGACTTACTGCGGTTGAGCGTGTAAAAACTGCAGCCTGGCTCGTTGGCGACGACTTGTGCTGCGAGCGCCATAAATACGGCTTCAAATTCTTCGTTCTTGCCCTCTTGGACGGGAATGGTTGCAATTACACCAATGGCCATGACAGGTTCCTTATTATTGATGTGAGAATGAGAGGGGAAGAGCGTACTGGCAAGGACAATGAATTCCTAGAAAATCTTGGCTTGACCGTCGCTCTGGACCGTCAATACTCACAATAATCCACCAAGAGTTCTTTTTTGCGTAGTCCCGACAGGCGCGAAGCGAGTACGCTAAGCACAGCGTAAAATTTGTTGCCAAAGCCGCACTGTGACAGCCTCAAATGCCGGTTGGAGTAGAAGTGAGATTAATCCAAAACGCAGAGCATAAAAGCCGGAAGTCGGCACAGCATCGACGACATAGGAATTTAACATCAAACAAAAAATAGAAGTGAATGAGCAGAGTACGCTTACCATTGGGCAAGTCGCGTGGCTCAAGGTGGTAGACGTTAATGACTTAGGCGCGTTTGTCGACTGGGGTTTAAGTAAAGATCTATTTATTCCCTTCGC
>JAACDF010000024.1 GCA_009937065.1 Gammaproteobacteria bacterium
GGTTTCGTTGCAGGACCTCGTATCAACGCGGCTGGACGGCTAGATGATATGTCGGTTGGCATTGAGTGCTTGCTCTCCGAATCGTCGTTTGGTGCTCGTGAGTTGGCGACTCAACTTAATGATTACAATCGAGAGCGGAGAGATATTGAGAGTTCAATGCAGGCTGATGCGCTAGCACTGTTGGCGAATGGCACTTTCTCGGTGTCAGACACTGATTTTGCGTTGTCACTTTTCCAGGCGGACTGGCACCAGGGGGTTGTAGGTATTTTGGCGTCGCGGATCCGTGAGCGCTTCCACCGGCCTACCATTATTTTCGCTCAGGCAGGCGAGGGTGAGCTAAAGGGATCGGGGCGTTCCATTGCTGGATTCCATCTGCGAGATGCGCTCGATCGAGTCGCTACCCTTAACCCAGGTCTCATTACAAAGTTTGGTGGTCACGCAATGGCTGCGGGGCTTAGCCTCGCGGAATGCAATTTGGCTCAGTTTCGCAGCGCATTCAATCGTGTGGCGTCAGAGGCTATGAATGGCACCTTGCCCGATCAAATCCATATGACGGACGGAGAGCTTGAGGCCGCGGATATGACGCTGCAGCTCGCAGAAGCAATCGAGTCGGGCGGTCCCTGGGGGCAAGCGTTTGAGGCGCCATCGTTTGACGGCGTTTTTGGGGTTTCTGCTATGCGTGTTGTGGGCGAGAAGCATCTTAAGTTCAGCCTAATCACGGATGTTGGTACGCTGGATGCCATTGCTTTCAACGCGGATGTCGAGACCTGGACGACTGATCGGCCTTCCGCGGTCCGATGTGTCTATCGACCATCGGTTAATGAGTACAGAGGAGAACGTAAGCTACAACTCCAGCTCGAAACCATCTGGCCAGCTCAATCCCATTAACGATATGGAACTCGCAGGCCGGCTCAGATAAACTCGGCGCCGCATCAAGACACCGGAATAGTTCGTGGAAATAGCTCCCCTCATAAATCAACTGAAAGATATCCGCGCCCGTACAGACGTACTTCGGGGGTATCTTTGACTTTCCTCATAAGAAGGATCGCCTTGCTGAGGTAGAGCTCGAGTTGGCCGAGCCAAGTGTCTGGGATGATCCTGACAAAGCTCAGAGTTTGGGTCGCGAGCGAGCATCGCTTGAGCTCGTGGTTCACACCATCGAAACACTCGATACGGGTCATGAAGATGGCGTCGCGCTGCTCGAGTTAGCGCAAGCTGAGAATGATCAGGAAACCGCTGATGAGGTTGCCAGTGATATTGAGAAGCTGATCGCGCAGCTAGAGACTCTGGAGTTTCGGCGCATGTTCGCCGGTGAGATGGATCCCAATAATGCCTTTTTAGACATTCAAGCGGGGTCGGGTGGCACTGAGGCTCAGGACTGGGCAGAGATGTTGTTGCGCATGTACCTGAGGTGGGGTGAAAGCAAGGGATTCAAGACAACCTTGACGGAACTTTCCACAGGAGAGGTGGCTGGTATAAAAAGCGCCACGGTTCAGTTCCAGGGTGAGTATGCTTTCGGATGGCTGCGAACGGAGACCGGGGTGCACCGGTTGGTTCGAAAATCACCCTTTGATAGCGGTGGCCGCCGACATACTTCGTTTTCGTCAGTTTTCGTATCACCAGAGATTGATGACAACATTGAAATTGATATAAACCCCGCGGATCTTCGCATTGACACCTATCGCTCTTCTGGGGCGGGTGGCCAGCATGTGAACACCACGGATTCTGCGGTGCGCATTACCCACGAGCCGACTGGGACCGTCACGAGTTGTCAGACAGAGCGCTCCCAGCACCAGAATAAAGACAACGCGATGAAGCAGCTCAGAGCCAAGCTTTACGAATTGGAGATGCTGAAGCGAAGCGCGGAAAAGCAGGCCATGGAAGACAGCAAAGCTGATATTGGCTGGGGGAGTCAGATTCGATCATACGTACTGGATGACTCCCGCATAAAAGATTTACGAACAGGTGTGGAGAACCGAAACACGCAGGCAGTGTTGGATGGTGCTCTTGACCCTTTTATTGAGGCTTCCCTGAAAAAGGGCCTGTAACTTAGGACAGCTTATGACTGACCCAACTTCAACAGACGATAATAAGCTCATTGCGGAGCGTCGTGCGAAACTAGCAAAGCTGCGCGAGGGGGGTAACGCCTTCCCTAATGATTTTCGCCGCACGGCTATGGCCGGTGACTTACAGATGCAGTTTGGTGCTGAAACTAAAGAGGCACTTGCCGAGCAAAATCAATCATTTGCAGTTGCTGGACGGCTAGTCCGCAATCGTGGTGCGTTTTTGTTGATTCAGGACGGATCCGACACCATTCAGCTCTACATCGACCGTAAGGGGTTGGACGAAGACATACTGGACGCGATTAAAAGTTGGGATCTTGGCGACATCGTTGCGTCCTCTGGTGTGCTCTGTAAGAGCGGTAAGGGTGATCTCTACATCAATATGGAATCTGCGCAGCTGCTCACCAAAGCGTTGAGGCCACTTCCCGATAAATATCATGGATTGGCCGACCAGGAGCTTCGTTACCGACAGCGTTATGTCGATCTAATCGCAAACCCTGAAGTCAGAAAGACATTCCAGGTGCGCTCTCGAGTCATAGCCTTTGTACGCTCATTTTTAGACCGACAGGGCTTCATGGAAGTAGAAACACCAATGCTGCACCCAATTCCCGGTGGTGCGACCGCGCGTCCCTTTGCAACCCACCATAATGCGCTCGACATGCCTATGTTCATGCGGATTGCGCCAGAGTTGTATTTGAAGCGTCTGACCGTAGGTGGTTTTGAAAAGGTTTATGAAATTAATCGCAACTTTAGGAATGAAGGGCTGTCTACGCGTCATAATCCAGAGTTCACCATGTTGGAGTTTTACTGGGCCTACGCGGACTACCGGGACGCAATGGATCTTACGGAGCAGTTGCTTCGCGAGTTGTCTCAGGACGTTCTGGGAACGACCGTTGTGCCATGTGGTGATGGGAGCATTGATTTCAGTCAGCCGTTTGATCGTATGACAGTCACTGAGGCCATTCTTGCGCATAACTCTGCGATAACCCCTGAGCAACTGGGGTCGCGCGAATCAGCGGCGTCGGTCTTGTCGGGTTTAGGCATTGACGCCAAAGCTGGGTGGGGGCTTGGCCGCATTCATATGGAGATCTTCGAGGAAATCGCCGAGCATAAACTCATCCAGCCAACCTTCATTATTGAATATCCAACGGAAGTATCGCCGCTGGCTCGTCGAAACGACGACAATCCAGATGTTACTGATCGTTTCGAGTTCTTTGTTGGTGGTCGGGAGTTAGCGAACGGCTTCAGTGAATTGAACGATGCTGAGGATCAGGCTGAGCGGTTCAGAGCTCAGGTCGCTGAGAAAGATGCGGGCGATGATGAGGCGATGCATTACGACCATGACTACATTCGAGCACTCGAATATGGCCTGCCTCCGACTGCTGGAGAGGGTATTGGCATTGATCGGCTGGTGATGTTGCTCACCAATTCGCCCTCAATTCGCGATGTGATTCTTTTTCCTCACATGCGACCCGAGTGAATTAGTCATAGCGTGAAATTAAAAGACTGCTATTCTCCAGCCATGAACACACACAGATACCAGCGATGGCTTCCTTTGACGGCACTTATGTCAAGCGCTTTGCTCGTCGGTTGTCAGAGCGCTCCGGTCATGGAGGCGGCGTCTGCGCCGGCTGAGGCGTCTCAGGAGGTGGCTAGCGAGACATTACCACCGCTTAATATTCCAGAGTCGATTGTTGATGAGCGTTGTGATTGCTCAGAGATGGTGGTCCAACCTGAGGAAACCTATTTCGACCGCGCTGTGAGAGCACTGGCCGCACGTGATTATTCACAGGCTCTCAGCTATTTCGAGCGTCATGCGGATGCAGAATCTGAAAATGCTCAACGAGAGGCCGAGATTGGCCTCGCATTTATCGCCGTTCTGCGCGCGGATCGTAATGACGGCAACTCATCGCAAGCACTCGATGATCGTGCTGAAATCATGTCTCTAGCACTCGTCTTACTGACACAACTTGAAGATCGCGTGTCTGAGCTCGGTAAGAAAAACTCAAAGTTGGCGAGTGATCTCAAGAAACGAGAAGCCGTTCTTAAGCGGCTTCGTGAGCTCACACTGGGGCAATTGGAAGACTGACGTCGAACCGCGACCCCTCACCAGGTGTTGAGGTAAGCGCTATTTCTCCGCCAAGCATGTCACAGAAGTTGCTGACGATCGCCAAGCCGAGCCCTGTACCACCATAGTTAACACTGGTTTTACTGTCAGCTTGCACAAAGGCTTGGAAGACTTTGGCCTGCTGCTCCTCAGTCATACCTATACCGCTGTCAGCCACGCTGAGATGCAACTGCTCATCGCGGAGATCTGCGACCACTGTGATGACGCCATTTTTCGTAAATTTGCAGGCGTTGGAAAACAGGTTGGTCAGTATTTGCTGGACTTTTGCGGGATCGCTTTCTACCTCCGAATCCTGAGCTCCATCGATATCGAGTTCGAGTCTGTTATTGTTTTGCGCCAGAAGCGGAGATAGCGCATCGCAGACCTGAACCACCAATCCTGCAGCATTGAAAGGCTCTAGGCTGACTGACATCTTGCCGGTCTCGATTTTCGAGAGATCTAAGATGTCATTGATAAGAGCCAATAACTGTCGGCCCGAAAAAATAATGGTAGTGAGGTCATGGTGAAATTGATCACGATCGATCGCTTCACCGTCTCCCAGCTCGTCTTGTAGCATCTCGGAATAGCCGATAATGGCATTCAGCGGTGTTCGTAATTCGTGCGAGACATTGGCCAAGAACATACTTTTGGCCTCATTGGCAGCCTCTGCATCAGCGCGAGCCTCGTTGAGGTCTGACATGGCGGTTTGCAGTGAGGCGGACATTTCATTGAACGTTTGAGCGAGATTCGCTATCTCGCCTGCATCGCGGTTTTCGTCGATTCTGTGGGTTAAATCGCCCGCCCCAAAACGCTCTACACCAACGCGCAATCTAAACAGCGAGGCGTTTGTTGTCCGTATGAGCGTCAATATCAAGACTAGGGTGATGGTGATTGAACTCACAAAAGCAATGATCGTGATGCGGTCTGTGAGCTGAATGGTGTTATCGATCACCGTGGACCGCTCTAGCGCGACCGCGTTTTGCTGGTCTGCCAGTGTGCGCAAACTGTCGATGGTGGTGTCGTAGGCATTCACCGTCAGACGGGTAGGCAGGCCGGGGTTATTGTAATTGCGATAGAACTGAACCCACTCGTCAAGCAAGTCCGATGCAACCTTATAAAAATCGCGGAATGCCGTTTCGGTCTGCACATCGCTCAGGCCACCCAAGGCACGAAGCTGGTCAGAAATAGAGGTGAGTTCAGCATTGGCCTGATCACGCTGCGTCGCTCGTATAGGGGCATTGGTTTCCCTCAGTGCGGCCAGTACCTGTACCCGCTGGTGCTCCGTTGAGAGTCCTTGCTGAATCCCCCGAACGAGGCCTGTTGCCTCTGTCGCGATTCGATAGGCCATGACACTCTCACTTCGCGCGTAACTACCCCAGAGGTGAGTGGCCACATTGAATGCGAACAACATTAAAATGGAGGCTGACGCAAGGTAGAGGCGGGCGCGTAGCCCAAGGCGTGCGGTAATCATGCGTCGCCTCTCTCCAGAAACTGATAGATCTTTGCCAGCAGGGCTGGGAAATCGATGGGTTTAGTTTCGTATTCACTGCATCCGGCGTTTATAGCACGTTCTTTATCTGCGGCCATCGCGTGTGCCGTTAGTGCGATAATCGGTATTTCTGCAATGGCAGGATTTTCTTTTGCTTTCTGGGTTGCCTCCCAGCCATCAAGAATGGGTAGAGTCATATCCATGAGAACAACACCTGGCTGATGTTCACGCATCATCTCCAACGCAGAGACACCATCAGCGGCAGTGACCACGGTCAGGCCTGCTCGCGTCAATCGTCGCGTCAGCATATCGCGATTGATATCGTTGTCTTCTACGAGCAGGACGGCGGAGCTACCCATCGCTTAATACTCCTTCGATTGGATAAACGGTTAACATGCCAGCCATGCCTTTGGCATGCACCGTCCTACTATCGCCGACGATAAATTGACTATTATCGATGGCAAGCAGCGTCTGCTCTGAGATCAATATTTCATTTGGACGTGCGTCATCCTCTATGCGCGATGTCACGTTGACCTGATGTCCTACAAACCCGTATTTGGAACGGCGCTCTGAGCCAATATTTCCCGCGACGACCTCGCCCGTATTGAGCGCAATAGCCATTTGCACTTCAGGCAGTCCCTCAGCTTTGTTCTCTGCGTTGACCTCCGCCATGGCTGCTTGCATTTCGATAGCACAGGTAACCGCCTGCGTTGCGTGGTGCTCCGACTGTGTGGGTGCGCCAAAGGCAGCCAGCACGGCATCACCCAGAAATTCATCGATGGTGCCACCATAGTGAAGAATGATGTCGGTCATTTTGCCGAGGTAGCGGTTTAATAGCGCAACGACTTGCTCGGGTGGAAGGTGCTCAACCAATGTAGTGAAGCTTCGAATGTCGCTCATCATCAATGTCACGTTCCGCAAGTCGCCACCGAGCTGAAGGCCCTCCGGCTTTTCCAGAATTTCATCAACAATGGCATCCGAAATATATCGGCCAAACGTTTGCCGAATGAACTGCTCACGTTTTTCCAACTGCTCGCGATATTGCTCCTCTTTGTCATGCCAGCGCTTCCGCTCGATGCCCGACTTAATACGCGCACTTAGCAGCACTGAATTGACAGGTTTTAGAAGGTAATCTTCAGCCCCCATTTGAATACAATCAATAATCTGATCCATGTCCATTCGACCCGAGATCATGATGACGGGTAGTGCGCGCAACTGCTCATGGGCTTTAATCTGGGCTAGGACCTCTCTGCCATCAATTTCGGGCATAACAAGATCGAGCAGCACAATATCAATTTCAGTGTCGCCTAATCGATCTATCGCCTCGCGACCCGATGCAGCAGTCACCACATTGCACTGCATCTTTCCAAGCAGGCGCGACATGAGATCGAGATTTTCTGGGAGGTCGTCAACAACCAAGATGGTGCAGCCTTCAAAGGTGTCAAGGGAACGGGTTGCCGGTGGCAGACTCTCGGGTGTCGATGTGCTTGTTGTCGTGCGAATCAGCGCATCAGTCATCTCCGTGATGGCGACACGTACTGTCCCGACAACTGCGTCATCCGAATCCAGCAGCATTTCGGAGTACCCCTTTACTGCCGCAACAGCATTGAGCAAGTCATGCCTGTTCGATTCACCGTGAGACACCATGGTATTTAGCCGCTCTATTGCAACAGAGAGTGCCGAGAGATCATCAGCAAGCTCATCCGTGCTTTGCTTTTTGATCTTGTCCAGTTGCGGAATCAGTTTCATTCCGAGCATGGATGCGCGATTTAAGTCATTTTGTGACACTAATATTGAGCCAATTCGTGAGTTTCAACGAAGTAAAGTATATCGCGCTTAAGACTTTGCACTAGTAGGGATAGGCGAGAGCGACAGCTTCAGTTAGAATTGTAAATATTGCACAAAGAGTGAATTGTCATGCTAGACCAAGTCGAAATATTTCACGGCCTGAGTAGAGAGGAGTTGGCAGCGCTCGATGAGTCGAGCTCGTCCGAAAATTACCCCAAGAATACGGTGGTCATTCAAGAGAATGAACCAGCCGACGCGCTGTATGTCATTGAGTCGGGCAGAGTGAAAGTCTATTGCAGCGATAAGAACGGTAAGGAATTCATTATGAATTCGTTGGGTGTGGGAGATTACTTTGGCGAGCTTGCGCTGCTAGATGACTCAGCACGATCGGCATCCGTACGTACCGTTGAGCCCTGCCAGTTCCGAATTGTTAAAAAAGAAGATTTTTCAAAAGTCCTGACGGATAACCCCGGGATTACCCAGCAGCTGCTCGGCAATCTCGCGGCACGGGTCCGCAAGCTGACGACTGATGTAAAAAACCTTGCACTGCAGGATGTCTATGGGCGGGTTGCTAATGTCCTAATGGATCTGTCGCACGAGCGTGGAGACGGCACCTTATTTGTGCCGGAAAAACTCACTCAGCAAGATATTGCGGATCGCGTGGGCGCTTCCAGAGAAATGGTGGCTCGCATACTTAAAGATCTGACCATTGGTGAGTACATTCGGTTCGAAGGGCGACACATCGTCATTAACACGCGATTGCCCGCAAAGTACTAAGTGGTCAAGGTTTGCGCTTTAGTCTCGAGTTTCTGAAACGACGGTAGCCAGCTCGCCGCGGTGTAGCCGAACTGATACTTTATCGCCTACCTGAGTGACGCCGCTGTCTCTTATTACTTGACCGTTATCGTTGGTGACAATGGCGTAGCCGCGCTCGAGAGTCGCCAATGGTCCAAGGCTTGTCAGCAGTTTCTTAAGATGATCAACGCGTTGTATGTCTCGGCGAACCACTTTCTCTATCTGCAGTGGTAGTCGCTCGCCCAGGGTCCGAACCGCTTCTTTACGGGCTTTAATGATCATTTGGGGCGAGGCCGCTGACAGGGACAGGCGGGCCTGATTAAAACGTTGCTGATCTCTCACAAGGTGTTGTTGTATCAGGAAGGACGCCCGTTCTTTCGCGCCATTTAGTTGCTCTTGAATGAGTCTAAGTCGTTGTCGAGGGTGAGTCAGACGTACTCTCAGGTTCGCAATCACCGCCCGATGCTCGGTTACTTTCTGCTGAGTCAGCAGTTTCAATCTAGCCGAGTAACTATCTATTAGC
Source organism: Gammaproteobacteria bacterium (assembly GCA_009937065.1). Taxonomy (GTDB): domain Bacteria; phylum Pseudomonadota; class Gammaproteobacteria; order Pseudomonadales; family Halieaceae; genus Luminiphilus. Next base: position 8,766 of record JAACDF010000024.1, read on the forward strand.
TGCAACCATTCGAGACTGTCGCGGGTTACCAGTTCAGCCGCCTGAGATGGAGTCGCGGCTCTAATATCAGCAACTAGATCGGCGACGCTGAAATCGATTTCATGTCCTACAGCTGAAACGATGGGAATGTTTGATTTAGCGATCGCTCGTGCGACGATTTCTTCATTGAAACACCATAGATCCTCAAGCGAACCACCACCTCTGCCAACAATTAGGACATCCAGCTCCCGTTGCTTTGTTTCGACGAGTGCGTTGGCCTGATCAATTGCATCTGCAATCTGTCGCGCTGCGAGCGATCCCTGAACTTGTACCGGAAATAATACGATGCTGCTCGACGGTGAACGGCGGCCCAGTACGCTGATGATGTCCTCGATGGCGGCACCCGTTGGTGAGGTGATGACTCCGATTCGCTCACAGTGGTTAGGCACGATGAGCTTGCGCGAGGAGTCGAACAAGCCCTCCGCTTGAAGCTTTTGTTTCAATACCTCGAGTTGACGCTGAAGCGCACCGTCACCCGACGCTTCCATGTGATCAACAATGAGTTGATAGTCGCCCCGTGCTTCGTAGATAGAAAGCAGTCCCCGCACAATGACGGAGTCGCCCACTTTTGGTTGAAACTTCACTGAGAGGTTGGCGCGTCTAAACATGGCGCATCGGAGCTGAGATCGGCCATCCTTCAGTGAGAAGTACCAGTGGCCAGAATTCGGTTTCGAGAGGTCCCCAATTTCGGCTTCGACACAGACTTCACCCAGATGATTTTCAAGAATCGACTTCGCTTTTCGATTGAGTTCACTGATACTCATGGGCGGTGGTTTTGGTAAAGGCATACGCGTTTTTCGAATTCGTCGAGATTGTTCGGATTTAACCTTAAGCGTACAATATTGCGTTCACTAAACGCGACAACCACGAGGTATTGATGTTACGAATCGCTGAGGAAGCGCTGACGTTTGACGATGTACTCCTTCTCCCGGGTTACTCCGAAGTAACTGCGAAGGACGTTTCGCTCGTCACCAAGTTGACTCGCAACATCAATTTAAACCTGCCATTGGTCTCAGCAGCGATGGATACCGTGACTGAGGCTGGTCTCGCCATTGCACTGGCTCAAGAGGGCGGCATCGGTATCGTCCACAAGAACTTCACTGTGCAAGAGCAGGCTGAGCAAGTCCGGCGCGTTAAGAAGTTCGAAAGTGGCGTCGTTAAAGACCCGATTACGATTGACCACAGGGCCACTATCGCAGAGCTCATCGAGTTGACGCGAGCCAACGGTATTTCCGGTGTTCCCGTCATGAAAGATGGTGACCTAGCAGGCATCGTCACACGACGAGATCTCCGATTCGAAACGGATACCTCACAATCAATTTCGGCCATTATGACGCCCAGAAATCAACTGGTGACTGTGAAAGAGGGCGCCAGCTCCGATGAAGTGCAGCGGCTATTGCATCAGCACCGGATCGAAAAAATTCTAGTGGTAGATGATGCCGGAGCATTAAAGGGGCTGATTACCGTCAAGGACTTCGACAAGGCAGAGTCATTCCCTGACGCTTGTAAAGACCAGTATGGACAATTGCGTGTCGGGGCGTCTGTTGGTACCAGCGTGGATACGGATGAGCGTGTGGACGCTTTAGTGACTGCTGGGGTTGATGTGCTGGTGGTTGATACCGCTCACGGTCACTCTATGAATGTCTTGAACCGTGTTCGCTGGATAAAAGATAACTATCCCAGTGTCGATGTGATTGGTGGAAACATTGCCACCGGAGACGCTGCACTTGCGCTAGCTGATGCCGGTGCTGACGGGGTTAAGGTCGGCATTGGACCCGGCTCAATATGCACTACACGTATTGTCACTGGAATGGGTGTGCCGCAGATCAGTGCTGTCTCCAATGTGGCGCATGCGCTGGCAAATACGGACATACCATTGATCGCAGACGGTGGCATTCGTTTCTCGGGTGATATTTCTAAAGCGCTGGTGGCAGGTGCCCACTCGGTCATGTTGGGTGGGATGTTTGCTGGTACCGAAGAAGCGCCAGGCGAAGTTGAGCTCTTTCAGGGGCGGACTTATAAATCGTACCGCGGCATGGGTTCGATTGGTGCGATGGCGCAGAAGCAAGGCTCATCCGATCGTTACTTCCAAGACTCGAGTGCAGGTTCTGAGAAGTTGGTACCAGAGGGCATCGAGGGACGTGTTCCCTACAAAGGCCCTGTGTCAGCCATTATTCATCAGCTAATGGGTGGTGTACGGTCGTCCATGGGCTATGCGGGTTGTGTCAGCGTTCCGGAAATGCGGACCAAGCCGCAATTCGTAAGAGTGACATCTGCGGGCATGTCGGAATCGCACGTACACGATGTCTCAATTACCAAAGAAGCACCCAATTACCCGGTTCGCTGATTCGCGAGACGAGTCAGTCCATAGAATTCAACCGTGAGGACATGATGAGCCAGGATATCCATCGGCATCGCATTCTTATTCTCGATTTTGGCTCCCAATACACGCAGCTCATAGCGCGCCGCGTTCGAGAAATTGGCGTTTACTGCGAGATCTACGCTTGGGATGTTACTGAGGCCGACATACGTGGCTTTAATGCCTCAGGCATCATCCTTTCTGGCGGCCCTGAGTCGGTTACCGAGGAGGGCTCGCCACGTGCTGCCGATGTTGTCTTTGAACTCGATCTTCCCGTTCTGGGTATTTGCTATGGCATGCAGACCATGGCGACGCAAATGGGTGGCGCGGTCAAGGGCTCTGACACTTCCGAATTTGGCTATGCCGAAATCCAGACCGTGACTGAGGATCGACTTTTCTCAGGTCTTGCCGATCGGACTGACGAGAATGGCCGAGGCATACTCGATGTTTGGATGAGTCACGGGGACAAGGTAACTCAGCTTCCACAAGGATTCCTTCGCACCGCGGAGACAGATAGTTGTCCTATTGCCGCCATGGCCCATGCTGAGAGGCCCTGGTTTGGCATTCAATTTCACCCCGAAGTAACGCATACCTCACTCGGCAAGGAAATCATGGCGCGGTTTGTCATCGATATTTGTGGTTGTGAGGCGTTGTGGACGCCTGCCAATATTGTTGAAGACGCGATCCAGACGGTAAGAGCGAAGGTGGGTTCGGATAAGGTGCTCTTAGGCCTGTCGGGAGGCGTCGACTCGTCTGTGGTTGCTGCTTTGTTACACAAGGCCATCGGCGATCAGCTGACCTGTGTCTTTGTCGACAATGGATTGTTGCGCCTCAACGAGGGTGATCAGGTCATGGACATGTTCGCCTCCAACATGGGTGTGAAGGTCATTCGTGCTGACGCACAGGAGCGATTCCTTTCGCGTCTTGCCGGCGTGTCCGAGCCAGAGGCGAAGCGAAAAATTATTGGGAACACCTTCATTGATGTCTTCGACGAGGAGGCCACAAAGCTTACCGAAGTTAAGTGGCTTGCGCAGGGGACGATATACCCTGATGTCATTGAGTCTGCTGGTTCAAAAACGGGCAAGGCGCATGTGATCAAGTCCCATCACAATGTCGGCGGGCTGCCTGATGACATGGCTCTAGAGTTAGTGGAGCCGCTACGCGAGCTCTTTAAGGACGAGGTGCGTCAGATCGGTCTGGAACTTGGATTACCGGAATCTATGGTCTTCCGTCATCCGTTCCCGGGGCCCGGTCTGGGCGTCCGTATTTTGGGTGAGGTGAAGCATGAGTATGCTGAGCTGCTTCGCCGAGCTGATGATATTTTTATCTCAGAGCTCAGAAAGTCGGGGTGGTACGACAAAACGAGTCAGGCATTTGCTGTATTCCTGCCCGTCAAGTCGGTGGGGGTTGTGGGCGATGGTCGTCGTTACGAGTATGTTGTCGCGCTGCGTGCCGTGCAGACCATCGACTTTATGACCGCTAAGTGGGCGCACCTGCCTTACGAACTTCTCGAGACCGTTTCTAATCGCATCATCAATGAAATATCAGGCATCTCGCGTGTTGCCTACGATATTTCGGGGAAGCCGCCGGCGACGATCGAGTGGGAATGAACCCTATTTCCCTGTGGGTATCGGCCACAACTACACAAATCACTCTGAGTCCGCACTAGGACGGGGTATCCAGTACACGTACTGATCAGCAGCGATACCCGGGTCTAGACGATTGCCCCACTGTGATGGTGAGGAGACGATGGACCTCGAGACAGAGTGATCGAATGGGTAGTAATAAAACCTTGCGCTGTAACTCACGATTGGCCGAGGGGCGTGGGCCGGTTCGATGCTCTGCTAGCTGCGCGCCGACTTCGTACATTTTGCTTTTCTCTGGCAATATGATCTTGACGCTCAAGTACTGCTTGAAGCCTGTCGTGGTGTTTTGCTGCTTCGGCTTCTCATGGGACTCATCAGGGCCGCCTACGTAAGCCTAATTCTGGTGATAGGATTGTGTGGAAGCTCCCTGCTATCTCAGTAGCGCGTAACAGGCCTTGCGATTGATATCAGTGGGTTTGAATCGCCCTCGTCGCATTGGTGGCCATGGCGCTCGCTTTTGCTTTCGGCGTCAGAAGAGGAAAGTTCATGGTACTCATCGAACCCTTTATCATCTTAGTCGCTCTTCTGTGTGGCATGGCCAGCCGGGCTGTTGGCTTCCCGGCACTGATTGGCTATCTCGCCGCGGGTTTTGTTCTTCACGAATTCAACATGAGCAGAGGCCCATTGCTCGAAGTGCTCGCTGAACTGGGTATTACCCTACTGCTGTTTACCATTGGTCTAAAGTTGGAGCCGGCCAAACTACTCGAGACGAAGGTTTGGGGCACCACACTCATTCAAATGACGGTCACGCAAGTCGCGATGTTTTTACTGCTTATCATCCTAAGTGCCTCCCTGCCTGGCCTGGAGCTGAGCTATGCTGGGGCGGGTATTATCGCGCTCGCTCTGACCTTCTCCAGTACCGTATTTGTCATCCAAACCATGCAGGAGCGTGGTGAAGTCGACTCCAGTCATGCGGCCCTTGCTATTGGCATATTGATCGTGCAAGACCTAGTGGCCGTGGTGTTTCTTGCGGTTTCAGCGGGGAAGGTTCCCACCTGGTATGCCCTTGGCATGCTGGTCGTTATTCCGTTACGCCCCTTGATGCTGCGTCTGCTGGCTGTTGCCGGCTACGGTGAACTACTGACGCTCCTGGGACTTGCGCTGGCAATTGGTTCGGCACAAATCTCCGAGTTAGTCGGCATCAAAGGCGATCTGGGCGCTCTGTTTGTTGGTGCGGTGCTGGCTGGTCACCACAAGTCTAAGGCGATGGCGAACAACTTGGTGCAACTAAAGGACTTGTTCCTGGTCGGTTTTTTCTTGTCTATCGGCCTTGGCGGGTGGCCATCAACAACCCTGATCGCAGTGTCTGTTGTCCTGGGTTTGCTCGCCGGTCTAAAGCCTTTGCTGTACTTTCCATTGATGACACGCTTCCATACCAGTCCACGAACTGCGGTATTGGCCTCAGGCGTGCTGGCAAACCATAGTGAATTTGGGCTTATCGTCGTGTCCGTGGCGGCTGCCGTGAACTGGCTTGATCCCGAATGGAGCGCGGCCCTGTCGATCGCAGTTGCCGTCAGTTTTGTCGTCGCTGCGCCGATTTCCTCGGCGACCCATGAGTTCTACCGCAAGTACCGGGATCGACTACTCAGTTTCCAATCCCCCGAACTAGTCAACAGCTTCGAGCCCACTGATGGTGCGCGTATTGTTATTTTAGGCATGGGTCGCGTGGGCACTGGTGCCTATGATGCCCTGGCTCCCCAGTGGGACCGGGAGGTACTCGGTGTTGAAGAAGTGGAATCTCGGGTCACGCATCATATTTTCGAGAAGCGTCGAGTTGTCGTCGCCGATGCTTCCGACCCGGATTTCTGGTTCAGACTAAATCTTAATGAGCTGAAATTAATTATGCTGGCGCTGACCAACCATCGAGAAAATATGCTGGTCGCTGAGCTGTTACGCAGTATGGGATATCGCGGTGAGCTTGCGGCGGTGGTTCGGCACGAAGGTCACGCCGCGGAAATGCGCGAGGCGGGGATATCGGCGTTCAATCTGTACGGCGAGGCCGGGAGTGGCTTTGCCGCCCATGCCAGTGAATTGTTGACGCCACCGGTCAAGGCGTAGCTGTTAACCAATAATGCACTATCGATGCGCTACTCGAAGTGTAAGAGCCATAACAGTAAGCTTATGATGGCTGTTTGATTAGAACGCGTTAGTTTCGGCGTTAAAAAATCGAGCGCTACAACGCAGTTAGAAACAGCGTTCTCTCATCTGTAACCTCTGGCCTTCACTCGGTTAACTGCAGGTTCATTATGGTTGAGGAGTAATGCTATTTACCTTTAAGCATCGCCCATAGCTGCTCAAATCGTTCCGAGCCTGCACTTCGACGCGCAATCCAGGTGACATGCTCATCGACAGATGCGTCCGGGTTTAAACGAATACCCCACAAGCCCTGTATCTCGTTAGGGAGATGCGAGTACCGCATATCGACAATGAGTGATGGATCGTCTCGGTCTATCGCCAGATAGTCATTTGAAAACCACCGGAAACGCTCCACGTCCCTCGCCTGCTGAGACTTTGCGTCGAGCCATGGAAACGCTGCTGTGAGATTAAGGCGCTCCACATGCTCTCCTTCGATGATGGTGACGCTACCTCCCGCTCGCACCGCGTCCACCCAGAATTGTTCGCCGTATTCATAAACCGTTTTCCAGAGAAGCAAGTTACCGAAACTGGGTTTTGCCGAGACAATAGCGGGAGCATGTCCTCTCTGGGCTGCAAGTGCTTCACCTGCAGCGAGAGCTCGCTCCTCTTGAATGACACCGATCGATAAATAGAAGGCGACCCAAGCCATGCCAAGGCGGCCTATGAGCTGAGATTTTCTCACTGCGGCAGTGATTGCAAACCCCAATA
>JAACDF010000191.1 GCA_009937065.1 Gammaproteobacteria bacterium
GACGCTAAAAGAGAACGCGCGTTCGCAACGTACCCTCAATTGCCGTCAAGCTTGTGATCAATGCCTTTGAATAATCTGCCTCAATATCCATGAACACGTAACCGGTGTCACCCATGGTTTGAAGATACTGCCCGCTTACATTCACATTGTTCTCACTGAACACCTTGTTAATCGCGCTCATCACCCCCGGAATATTACGATGAACGTGGAGTAACCGATGCTTGCCATCGTGCTCAGGTAACGCCACCTCAGGAAAGTTCACGGCAGATATTGTTGTGCCATTATCACTGTATCGCGTTAGCTTTTCAGCGACCTCAACACCGATATTCTCTTGAGCTTCCTCGGTTGAGCCGCCAATGTGGGGCGTTAAGATACACTGATCAAGCCCCCGCAGCGGCGACAAAAATTCATCGTTATTCGACCTAGGCTCTACCGGGAAAACATCAATGGCGGCACCGCCAATGCGTCCGGATCGCAACGCCTCTGACAAGGCATCGAGATCAACCACGTTACCGCGGGAGGCATTAATGACCATCGCACCCTGCCGCAACTGCTCTATCTCCCTTTTACCGATCAGCAACTCCGTACTGGCATGTTGTGGCACGTGCAAACTGACAACATGTGCTTCCTCGAGAAGACTCGATAAGGTCGCTTTCGGCTGCGCGTTACCCAATGGCAACTTTGATTCAACATCGAAGTAGATGACCTTCATACCCAAGCCCTCGGCTATCACACCAAGCTGCATTCCGATATTTCCGTAACCTATGATGCCAAGCGTCTTGCCGCGACACTCGTGGGAGCCAGAGGCAGTCTTTTGCCATTCACCTCTGTGCGCTGCCGCGCTTCGCTGTGGCACACCACGCAATAAAAGAATGACTTCAGCCATTACCAGCTCTGCCACACTGCGTGTATTTGAGAAGGGCGCATTGAACACCGGAACCCCGTTGCGGGAGGCTGCCTCGAGATCGACCTGGTTGGTGCCAATACAAAAGCAGCCAATGGCAACAAGGCGCGGTGCTGCTTCGATAACCTCCGCACTCAGTTGGGTCCGAGATCGAATACCAACAAAGTGAGCGTCTTTAATCTCTGCAATGAGCTCCTCAGTGGGGAGGGCCTTTGGGTAGCAAACAACGTTGTCGTAGCCGGCTTTGGCTAGCGCATCAAGGGCACTGGGATGAATGCCCTCGAGAAATAAGAACTTAATTTTGGACTTTTGTAGCGATTGTTGTTTCATCAAAACATAAGGCTTGTGTCACGGCGTGGGGCGCGGATGATAACATTACGGGTGTTTGTTTCTTGGGGTTCAGTGTGGTCATTTCATCGATAGACATTATTCACGAGTTGGGCAAAGCGTTGACTCCAGAGCAAGTGGCTATCGACCCCATGTCGCTGGAGAACTACGGTCAGGACTGGACCCGTTTCACGCCGCCAGCACCCAAAGCCATAGTGTTTCCTCGGAACACTGCTGAGGTTGTGGCGATTGTTGAATGTGCGAGACGCTGTCGATTTGCCCTTGTTCCGTCGGGTGGTCGAACAGGGTTGAGTGGTGGCGCCTGCGCCGCAAATGGCGAAGTAGTCGTATCGATGGATAAGATAAATGCCATCGCGCCAGTGAATCTGACTGACCGGACAGTCACTGTTGGCGCTGGCGCCATAACCCAAAACGTGCAGCAGGCAGCCAGCGATGCGGGGCTATTTTATCCGGTCGATTTCGCATCCAGTGGCTCGAGCCAGATCGGCGGCAATATTGCGACGAATGCGGGGGGAATTAACGTCATTCGTTACGGTATGACCAGAGACTGGGTTGCGGGACTAACCGTCGTAACCGGTAAAGGGGAGATTCTTGAGCTCAACAAAGGTCTCATGAAAAATAATACAGGCCTCGACTTTCGGCATCTCTTTATCGGCTCAGAGGGCATTCTCGGATTCATTACCGAAGCGACCCTTAAGCTGACGTCGCCACCCAAGGACCCCACTGTTTTAGTGCTGGGTCTGAGCGATATGAACGCCATCATGTCCGTGCTGGGTAGCATTCAATCGACTACGCCATTGCTCGCCTATGAGTTTTTCTCAGAGCTTGCGGTCGCAAAAGTCGTCGAACATGCGGGGGTTGCACGTCCCTTCGAAACCCGCGCTCCCTTCTACGCTCTGGTGGAGTTTGAGCATGAGAATGAGATGACCGATGCGCGGATCTTTGAGGCGGTTGAGAAGTGTATGGATGAGGCGTGGGTTGTCGATGCTGTCATGAGCCAGAGCGTGGCTCAAGCACGCGCATTGTGGCGACTTCGCGAGGACATTTCGGAAACGATTTCCCAGTGGACGCCTTATAAAAACGATATTTCCTCAACGGTATCTAAGGTTCCCCAGCTACTCTCGGCCGTCAACGCTGTCGTTCACGAAAACTATCCAGACTGGGACGTCGTTTGGTACGGCCATATAGGCGACGGCAATCTTCATCTGAATATTTTGAAACCTGGCAATCTGCGAATCGAGGATTTCAAGGCACGATGCAACGAAGTATCCACAGATATCTTTGACGCGATCAAAAAACTGGGGGGCAGTGTATCAGCCGAGCATGGGGTAGGTACCCTCAAAGCACCCTATCTCAACTATACGAAATCTGATTCAGAGATTGACGCCATGCGCGCGATCAAGGACATCTTCGACCCCGATGGTATCCTCAATCCGGGCAAGGTTTTCTCCACCGGGTGAGGCACAAACACAATAATTTAGA